>NZ_CALXGA010000068.1 GCF_944387725.1 uncultured Intestinimonas sp.
TCTTTTGTCCCCTGGACGGCGCAATTTTTCCTTGAAATCCGCCAGGATTCCTGCGAAAAAATTGTTTGCCAGCGGCCCAAAATCCCTCGCTGCTGGACACATCGCCAATTTTCAAACAAGCCCTAGGGCTTGTTTGAAAATTGTCAACATGCCCAACCGGCGGGTCTTTTGCCCCCTGGACGGCGCAATTTTTCCTTGCAATCCGCCAGGATTCCTGCGAAAAAATTGCTTGCCAGCGGCCCAAAATCCCTCGCTGCTGGACACATCGCCAATTTTCAAACAAGCCCTAGTTTTTTGGATCAAAGACAGCGGCATATCCGCAGCCAGGTTCAGCCTGCAAAGAAAACTATGCCTGCATCTGCGATCCGGCTGGAGGTTCGCCGCGGCCACCGCAAAAGGCCGGGAATAAAAAGAACAATAACCGCACCGATAACAATCATTTTTCTGTTGTAGTTAATGGGCGATCCCAAAAATCCATACATTCCTTCCTTTCTTTTGGCGAGCGTATTGCCGCTGGGTAACGTGAGCCGCTTCCCGTCAGGGAGGCGGGGAACGCAAGGCTGCCATGAAAGCCAGGGTCCAGTCCATGCTGTGATTCGACCGGCGGGATATTTGGGCATGGACCTCGAACGGCGTGGAGATGACAGCGCTCAGCGGTCCCACTTCCGGGCCAGGGCCAGCAGCTCCTTCTCGAACTGAGCCAGGTCCTTGTTGGCGCCGCCCTTATTGTGGCGGATGGCCTCCAGGAGCTCCTGCCCGGCGGCCTCCAGCTTCCGATAGGCCGGGGAGCCCGTGGCGGAGACCGGCTTGGGGGGCAGGGGGACCCCGGCGGCGAGCATCCGGTCGGCGGCGAGGTCATAGACCTCCTCATACTCCGCCGCGTGGGCCGAGATGCCGGCGTCCCGGAGATGCTGGGCGAAAATCTCCGTGACGGCGGCCTCCCCGTGGACCACAAAGATGTGCCGGGGCTTGGGGGCAAAGTGCCTGGCCCAGGCGAGGAGGTGGTCCCGGTCGGCGTGGGAGGAGAGACCCTTGAAGTTGACGATGCGGGCGTTGACGGCGATCTCCTCCCCGAAGAGCCGCACCGATTTCGCCCCGTCCAGCAGGGCCCGGCCCAGGCTGCCCTCGGCCTGGTAGCCCACGAAGACGATGGCGCACTCCCGCCGCCAGAGGTTGTGCTTGAGGTGGTGGCGAATGCGCCCGGCGTCGCACATGCCAGAGGCCGAAATGATGACCTTGGAGCTCCTGTCCTCGTTGAGGGCCTTGGACTCCTCGCTGGACTCGGTGAGGGTGAGGCCGGGGAACTGGAAGAGGGCCCCGCCCTTCAGGGCGGCGATGGCGTCCTCGTCCAGGTAGCCGTGGAGGTCCCCGGAGTAGATGCGGGTGGCCTCGTTGGCCAGGGGGGAGTCCACGCAGACCCGGAAGTCCGGGTGGGACTTCACCAGGCCCTTCTCCTTCATCTCCCGCATGAAGTAGAGGAGCTCCTGGGTGCGGCCCACGGCAAAGGAGGGGATGATGACGTTGCCCCCCCAGTCGAAGGTCTCGTCGATGATCCGGGCCAGGGCCCCGGTGTAGCTCTCCGGGGGCTCGTGGAGGCGGTCGCCGTAGGTGCTCTCCATCACCACGAAGTCGGCCTCGTCGATGGTCTGGGGGTCCCGGATGATGGGCTGGTCCACGTTGCCCAGGTCCCCGGAGAAGACGATCTTCCGGGTGACCCCCTCCTCGGTGAGCCACAGCTCGGCGCAGGCAGAGCCCAGCAGGTGCCCCGCGTCGGTAAACCGCAGCCGGACCCCCGGACACAGGTCCACCATCTGGCCGTACTCATAAGTCGCCACCAGCCCCATGGCGCACTGGGCATCGGCCAAGGTGTAGAGGGGTTCCACCGGGGGACGGCCCGCCCGGCGGCCCTTCTGGTTCTGCCACTGGGCGTCGGACTCCTGAATGTGGGCCGAGTCCCGGAGCATGATGGACATGAGCTGTCCCGTCAGCCGGGTGGCGGCGATGGTTCCGTGGAAGCCCTGCTTCACCAGCAGGGGGATGCGGCCGGTGTGGTCGATGTGGGCGTGGGTGACGATCACATAGTCGATAGATCCGGGGGCAAAGTCCAGCACGCGGTTGTCCCGCTCGTCCCGGCCCTGCTGGAGGCCGCAGTCGATGAGGATGCGCGTCCCGTTGACCTCCAGACAGTGACAGCTCCCGGTGACAGCCTTGGCCGCGCCGAAAAAGGTGAGCTTCATGGGGGCACCTCCCTGTTCTTTCTGTGCCTCTATTCTAATCCCTGGGGGCCGCCCTGTAAAGCCGGAAGGGCGATAAATTTACGCCGCCCCCGGACCTCTGCCGGGAGCGGCGCAAGCTTATGCCAGGGTGACCTTCAGGAAGGTCTTCTTTCCCTTTTTCACGGTGACGCCCTCGCCCTCCAGGGCCTGGGCCGAGATCTGGGCGGCGGTGTCGGTGACCTTCGCCCCGTCAATCTCCACACCCCCCTGCTGGATGAGCCGGCGGGCCTCCCCCTTGGAGGGGGCCAGTCCCCCCTTCACCATCAGGTCCACCACAGAGATCTGCCCATCGGTGAGATCTCCAGCGGACAGGGCGGCGGAGGGCATGTTGGAGCGGTCCCCGCCCTGGGAGAAGAGAGCCCGGGCGGCGTCCTGGGCCTTCTGGGCCTCCTCCTCCGAGTGGACCAGCTTGGTGAGCTCAAAGGCCAGAATCTCCTTGGCCTGGTTGAGCTGGGCCCCCTCCCACTTGTCCATCTCGTCAATCTGCTCCAGGGGCAGGAAGGTGAGCATCCGCAGGCACTTGAGCACGTCAGCGTCGCCGATGTTCCTCCAGTACTGGTAGAAGTCGTAGGGGGAGGTCTTCTCCGGGTCCAGCCACACGGCCCCGGCCTGGGTCTTGCCCATCTTCTTCCCCTCGGAGGTGAGCAGGAGGGTGATGGTCATGGCGTAGGCGTCCTTGCCCAGCTTCCGGCGGATGAGCTCGGTGCCCCCCAGCATGTTGGACCACTGGTCGTCTCCGCCGCACTGGAGGTTGCAGCCCACGGTCTGGTACATGTGGTAGAAGTCGTAGGACTGCATAATCATATAGTTGAACTCCAGGAAGCTCAGGCCCTTCTCCATGCGCTGCTTGTAGCACTCAGCCCGGAGCATGTTGTTCACCGAGAAGCAGGCCCCCACCTCCCGCAGCAAATCCACATAGTTGAGCTTGAGCAGCCAGTCGGCGTTGTTGAGCATCAGGGCCTTGCCCTCTGAGAAGTCGATGAACTTGCTCATCTGCTTCTTGAAGCAGTCGCAGTTGTGCTGGATGGTCTCGGGTGTCATCAGATTCCGCATGTCGGTGCGGCCGGAGGGGTCCCCGATATAGCCGGTGCCGCCCCCCACCAGAGCAATGGGCCGGTTGCCGGCCATCTGGAGCCGCTTCATCAGGCACAGGGCCATGAAGTGGCCCACATGGAGGGAGTCGGCGGTGGGGTCAAAGCCGATATAAAAGGTGGCCTTGCCGCTGTTGAGCAGTTCCCGGATTTCCTCCTCGCCGGTGACCTGGGCAATGAGGCCCCGGGCCTTCAGTTCCTCGTAAATTTTCATGGTATTTCTCCTTCAAAATGGTTTTCTGTTTGATCAAAACCGGTAAAGCATGGGCGCCGGTTTCCCGCATGACTCTCACGCCCGCTCCGGGCTCTGCTTCTGGAGCCCCCGCAGCACATTGTACCCCACCACGCCAGCCACCACGATGAGCGCGCCGGCCAGGGCGAAGGGTCCGATCCGCTCGTGATAGAAGAGGGCCACCAGGATGGGGTTGAGCACCGGCTCAATGCCGGAGACCAGGCTGGCCGTCACCGGCGGGGTGGTCTTCAGCCCGTTCATCATCAGGATATAGGCCAGGGCCACCTGGAAGACCCCCAGCACCAGCAGGCTCCCCAGGGCAGTGGGGGAGAGGGGCTCCTCCCGGAGCAGGAAGGGGAGTCCTGTGGCTGCCGAGAGCACATCTCCCCAGAAGACGGAGGAGATGCCGTCGCCGTCGGGCAGCTCGTTCATCAGGAACACCCCGGCGTAGGAGATCCCGGAGATCAGGGCCAGGACGTTGCCCAGGCCGCCCCCCTGGCTCAGGCTGTCGGCAAAAAAGAACAGCACGCCCCCCAGCACCACCACACAGGCGGCCACATCCAGCTTTTGGGGCCGCTTCCGCCAGAACAGCGCCGACGCCAGAATGACAAAGATGGGGGCCGTGAATTGCAGGACAATGGCGTTGGCCGCCGTGGTCAGCTTGTTGGCCAGGGAAAACAGCGCGTTGGTCCCGAAGACGCACAGGGCCCCCACCAAAATCCATCGGTTGAACCGCAGGGGGTGCCGCGCCGCCAGCAGATACCCGCCGATGACCACCAGGGCGATGGCGGTCCTTGCCCCGTTGATGGACATGCCGTTCCAGGGGATGACCTTGATGCACAGCCCCCCGATGCTGTAGAGCACCGCCGCACAGAATACGCACAGCAGTCCCTTTCGCTCCTCCATTTCCCTGCCTCCTCTGTCTGCTTTCGCCGGAGCCGCCCGCTGTCAGGTCCCCGGCGGCGTTTACTCCATAAAAACGCCCCCTGTCCATCTGGACAGAGGGCGTGGATCACGCGGTACCACCTCTGGTTCGCCCCCTCCTCACGGACGGGGGCCTCACGCCGTGCCAACACACGGCCGCGCAGTAACGGGCGCTCCCGACGCGCCCTACTGCTTGCGGTTCAGGCGGCCGCTCCGAGGGGTATTCGCGGCCCGCTCCCTCTCCCCCTTCCACCAGACGGGGGCTCTCTGGGCAGGGCGGCTGGGCGCTACTCTTCCTCATCCTCGCGTTGTATGTGGGCGTATCATATCACAGCTCCAGAGGATTGTCAAGCCGTTCCCCGCAGCTTTACTTCGTGCCGAAAATGCGGTCGCCGGCGTCCCCCAGACCGGGGACGATGTAGCCGTGGTCGTTGAGGGTTTCATCCAGGGCGGCGCAGTAGATGGCCACGTCCGGGTGGTCCTTCCGCACCCGGGCCACCCCCTGGGGGGCGGCGATGATGTTCATGAGCTTGATGTGCTTGACATCGTAGTTTTTGATGAACTGAATGGCGGCGGAGGCGGAGCCCCCGGTGGCCAGCATGGGGTCCAGGATGATGACATCCCGCTCGGCGATGTCGGAGGGCATCTTACAGTAGTATTCCACCGGCTCCAGGGTCTCCGGGTCCCGGTAGAGGCCGATGTGTCCCACCTTGGCGGAGGGGATCAGGGTCAGAATGCCGTCCACCATCCCCAGGCCGGCCCGGAGGACGGGGACGATGGCCAGCTTCTTGCCCGCCAGGGTGCGGAAGGTGCCGGTGGCCACCGGGGTCTTGATGGTGACCTCCTGGGTGGGCAGGTCCCGGGTGGCCTCGTAGCACATGAGGGCGGCAATCTCGGAGACGATCTCCCGGAACTCCTTGACGCCGGTGCGCGCATCCCGGAGGATGGCCAGCTTGTGCTGGATCAGAGGATGGTCGAAAATGTGTACCATTTCATCCATGTGGTGCTTCCCCTTTCTCTTGTTCTGCGGCCCGGTCCAGCCGCTCCCGCTCAGCCTGAGAGAGCCGGTGGTAGACCGGCGCCAGGGCGGCGGCAGTCACCAGCCCCCCCGCCCATGCCATTGCTTCGGCGGCCCGGGCCACCCCCCAGGCGCTCTGCCAGCGCAGGTGGGACGGGGCCAGCTCCACGGGCAGCCCCCGCTTCGTGAGCTCATTATAGCACAGCCCGGCCCCGTCTCCAACCAAAATCTGCGTTTTTTTCCGCTCCCGCAGCTCCTCCGCCAGCTCGTCCAGGGAGAGGGCCCGGTCGGGGCACAGGCGGGTGAGGGTCCCGCACCCCGCCTGGAAACGGGCGTTGTAGACCTGATTCCGCCGGGCGTCCATGACGGCGCAGAGGTCCCCCTCTAAATGGGCCAGGGGCCAGGCCATGGCCTCCAGGGTGGAGACCCCAGCACAGGGCTTATTCTCTGGCCAGGCCAGTCCCTTGGCGGCGGCCACGCCGATGCGCAGCCCCGTAAAAGAGCCCGGCCCCGCCGCCACCGCCACCACGTCCATCCCCTCCAGGGTGAGGCCGCAGTTTGCCAGCAGGTCCCGGCACATGGGCATCAGGGTCCGGCTGTGGGTGAGGCCGGCCCGCTGGAAGGACTGGGCGATCAGCTCCCCGTCAACGCTCACCGCCACAGAGGCCGCCGTGGCGGAGGACTCCAGGGCCAGAATCTTCACGCCTCTCCCCCCTTTGTCACGGTGATGATCCGCTGTCCGTCATCCCCGCCCCGGCGCAGGTCCACCCGGAGGCAATCCTCCTCCAGGGCCCCGGCGGCCTTTTCGCTCCACTCCACGGCGCACACGCCCCCACGGGCCAGGTAGTCCTCCCAGCCGATGTCGAAAAGCTCCCCGGCGGAGTCCAGCCGGTACAAATCAAAGTGGAACAGGGGCAGCCGTCCCCCCTCGTACTCGTTGACGATGGTAAAGGTGGGGCTGGTCACCCGGCCGGAGCAGCCCAGCCCCCGGGCCAGGCCCCGGACAAAGGCGGTCTTCCCGGCACCCAGGTCCCCGGTGAAGGCCAGCACCACCCCCGGCTCCAGCCCGGGCGCCAGCGCGGCCCCCAGGGCCTCGGTCTCCTCCGGGCTGTTGGTCACATAAGTCATGGGCTCCCGTCCTTTCCGCTGCTTCATAAACTTTTAACATTATATCACAAAAAACCGCCGGTGTAAAATGTTTACGAACGGGCTCCGGCGTGGTAAAATGAAGAGAATGTCCTCTCCGAAAGGAGGCGAGGCCCCTTGCGGCTCACCCCTTGGATCAAAGAATTCTTCCGAAAGGCCGACATCGTCCTTCTGGCCCTGATTCTGGCCGCCTCCATCTTTGGCGTAGTCCTGATCTACAGCGCCACACGCTACCTGGGGGCCTCCAGCTGGCGGTATGTCCCCATCCAACTTGTCTCCATTGTCCTGGGGATCGCGGCCTACTTTGTCCTCTCCTTCGTGGATGTGGAGCTCTTCACGGAGCGGAGCTGGAAGTGGATGTTCGGCTTTAACGTCTTTCTCATTCTCCTGCTCAAGACCCCCTTCGGCGTGGGCGGGGAGACCACCGGCAACAACTCCTGGCTGGCCTTCCCCTTTCTCCCCTTCAACATCCAGCCCGCCGAGGTGGCCAAGGTCTTTTTCGTCCTGCTTCTGGCCCTCCAGTGCCGCAAGCTCCAGGACTGGGGCATCAGCCGCTTCTCCTCGGTGGTCCAGCTGGCGGGGCACACCCTCTTTATGGCCGGGCTCATCGCTGCGGTCTCCGGGGACTTCGGCATGTCTCTGGTCTACCTGGGCCTCTTCGTCATCATGGCCTGGACCGCCGGGGTCAAAAAGCGGTGGTTCCTCCTGGGTGTCATAGCCATCGCCGCCGCGCTGTTTCTGGCCTGGCCCCGGCTCCCGCTCTATATTCAAAACCGCTTCACTGTGGTCATCGACCACATCACCGGCAACCAGGCTACCCTCTACGAGCAGACCCAGGCGGCGGGCTGGCAGCAGACCCGCAGCATCCTGGCCATTGGCAGCGGCGGGGTCTTCGGCCAGGGCTATCTCCAGGGCACCCAGACCCAAAGCGCCTCCCGGGAGGCCCTCCCCGCCCGGCATACCGACGAGATTTTCGCCGTCTGCGGGGAGGAGCTGGGTATGGTGGGCTGCCTGGTGGTGATCCTCCTCCTGGCCGCCATTATCCTCCGGTGCGTCTGGGTGGCCCGCCGGGCCGGCAGCCCCATGTCCGCCTACATCGCCATGGGTTACGCCGCCATGCTCCTCATTCAGACCGGCATCAACATCGGCATGTGCCTCTACGTCTTCCCGGTGGTGGGCCTGACCCTCCCCTTTTTCAGCTACGGCGGGTCCTCCATCATCACCCTCTACGCCTGTATGGGCATTGTCTCGGGCATCAAGATGCGCTCCCTGCCCAGCTGGCTCCGGGACCGAAACCAGTTGGGGCCCTGAGGGGCGGCCCCCTTTCCCCAGACAAAAAGAAAAGAGCGGACGCCGTCTCCCGGCGTCCGCTCTTTCTGGTTCCTCAGTAGCTGTTCAGGGGCACGGAGCCGTCGTCCTGCGCCTTTTCGATGGCCTTTACCACGGCGTAGTAGCCATAATTGGGGTTCACCTGGATGTAGAACCGCTCCCCCGCCTTCCGGCCCAGCAGGGCCCTGCCCACCGGGGACTCCTTGCTGATGAGGCCGTGGAGGGCGTCCTGCCGCATGGTGGTCACCACCTGGTAGGTCTCGGTCTCGCCGTCCTCCTCCAGGTAGACCGTCACCTTGTCGTAGAGCCCTACGGTATCGGCGGAGGAGTGGTCGGACACCACCACGGCGGTCTTGATCATGTTCTCCAGGAAGCGGATGCGCCCCTCGTTGCGGTTCTTCTCCTGCTTGGCGGCCTTGTACTCAAAGTTCTCGCTGAGGTCCCCGAAGCTCCGGGCCTCCTTCACCGCCTCCAGAAGCTGGGGCCGCAGGGTAATCCGGCGGTAGTCCAGCTCCTCCTGCATCATTTGAATGTCCTTCTGGGTCAATTCGTTGTGCATGGTCCACGCGCCTCACTTTTTCCCCAGTTCCTTCCGCACCGCCTTGGCGATGAGGGCCTGGCCCTCCGGGGAGCGGAGGGTGTCCAGCACCGTGGTGCGCAGCAGCTCCTGCACCTGCTTGCTGGCCAGAAGGGCGTCCAGCATCCCGCCCTGGACAGGCTCCGGGGCCTTCTTGGGCTTGGGGGCCGGCTTGGGGGAGAAGACCGGCTCCTCGCCGGCATAGGCCGCCGCGTCCATCCAGTCCTCCTGCCGGGTGCGGTCGCTGCTCTCCCCCCGGAGATAGAAGAGCGACACGCCAAAGTAGGCGGCAATCTTCTCCTGCTGCTCCTTGGTGGGAGTCTGGCGGCCGGTCTCGAACTTCTCCGCCGCCCCCTTGGGGAGCCCCAGAGCCGCCGACAGGGCCGGGCGGCTCAGCCCCCGCTCTGTCCGCAGCTCCTCCAGACGCTGTCCCAATGTCACCATTTCCAATGACCTCCTTAAATTTGGCCGCTTATTTTTCTACAAATTGCAGTTTTTGGCTTCTATTATACGAATTGTTTTGACTGCCTGCCCGGATTTTCCCGTGGCGCACTGAGTCCGTAGTTTTCATTATATCACGCCGGTCAAGCCGGGACGTCAATTTCCCTGTCGCCTCCCGGCGGAGTTTATGGTATACTGAGGGTGCGCCCCCTGCCCGGGCGCGGATAGGAGTGAACGCAATGGACCATTGGATCAACCATGCGGTGATTTATCACATCTACCCTCTGGGCTTCTGCGGCTGCCCGGAGTATAACCCCGGCGGGGCCCCGGTCTCCCGGCTGGACAAGCTGCGGGACTGGATTCCCCACCTGAAGGCCCTGGGGGTCAACACCCTCTATCTGGGGCCGGTGTGCCAGTCGGTGAAGCACGGCTACGACACCACCGACTACTACCAGCTGGACTGCCGTCTGGGGGACAACGACAGCTTTGCCGCCCTGTGCGATACCCTCCACGCCAATGGCATCCGGGTGGTGCTGGACGGGGTCTTCAACCATGTGGGCCGGGGCTTCTGGGCCTTCCGGGACGTTCAGGAGCGGGGGCGGGATTCCCGCTACTGCGGCTGGTTTCAGAATCTGAACTTCGGGGGCGGGTCCCCCATGGGGGACCCCTTCTGGTATGAGTCCTGGGGGGGCCACTACGAGCTGGTGAAGCTCAACCTGCAAAACCCGGAGGTCCGGGACCACCTCCTGGGGGCGGTGGGGATGTGGATGGACCGCTTCCACATCGACGGCCTGCGGCTGGACGCCGCCGACTGCGTGGATTTGGATTTCTTCCGGGCCCTTCGGTCCTACACCAAATCCCGGGACCCGGAGTTCTGGCTCATGGGTGAGATCATCCACGGGGACTACGCCCGCTGGGCCAACCCGGAGCTGCTGGACTCGGTCACCAACTACGAGTGCTGGAAGGGCAACTGGTCGGCCCACAACACCCGGAACTACTTCGAGATCGCCCACTCCCTGAACCGCCAGTTTGGCCCCGGCGGTATCTACCGGGGGCTCACCCTCTACAGCTTCACCGAAAACCACGACGTGGACCGCCTGGCCAGCACTCTCACCAATCCCCGGCACCTCTCCAACGTCTACACCCTCCTCTACACCATGCCCGGTGTCCCCTCCCTCTACTACGGCGGAGAATGGGCTGTGGAAGGAAAGCGGACCAAGTGGTCCGACGTGGACCTGAGGCCCTGCCTGGACCTAGGTGAGATGGAGCGGCGAGACCAGTCCCTGTGCGGCCATCTGGCCAAGCTGGCCCAGCTCCGGGCGGCCTTCCCGGCCCTCCAGGTGGGGGACTACGAAAACATCGTCATCAAAAACGAGCAGTTGGTCTTCCGCCGCGCTACCCCGGAGCAGCGGGTCTACATTCTGCTGAACCTGGCCGAGCAGGAGGCCGCCCTGGAGTTCCCCCACAACGAGCCGGTCCTCCAGGACGTGCTCAACAAGGACCGGATTTATCACAACGACGGGGGACGCACCTGGCTCACCATCCCCCCCTGTTCGGCTATGGTACTGGTGGGAGCGCCGGACCGCTTCTCCTGGCAGGCAGACTCGGTTCCCACGGCGGAGCCCGCCGCCCCCACACCGGCCTCCCAGGAGGCGGCGCCGGCCTCTGGGACGGAGGCCCTTTCCGACACGCCGGCTTCCGCTTCGGAGCGCGGCCATGTGCTGGTGCTGCTGGCTCACCCCTGCGGGGAGAGCCTCGACGCCGCCCTGGCCCAGGCCGCCGCAGAGGTTCTTCGGGAGAACACCTATGGCGTCTGGTTTCACGACCTGTACTCTGAGGGCTTCGACCCCGTCCTGACCCGGGAGGAGCTGGCTGGCCCCGCCTCCAGCGTCCTTCCGGAGTACCAGCGGGAGCTCCGGGACGCCGAGGGCATCGTCATCGTCCACCCCAACTGGTGGGGCCAGCCCCCCGCCATCCTCACCGGCTGGCTCCAGCGGGTCCTTCGGGAGGGAGTGGCCTACGCCGTGGAGCCAGACGGCAGGCTCACCGGGCAACTCAAGGCCCGGGCTGCGCTGGTCTTCAACACCTCTAATATCCCGGCCTCCCTGGAGGACCAGCGCTTTGGGGATCCCCTCCAGCGCCTCTGGAAGGACTGCGTCTTCGGCGTCTGCGGCGTCTCTGCCTTTGACCGCTGTGTGTTCCGGGCGGTGGATCAGGGCGCCCCCCAGCAGCGCCAGGACTGGCTGGAGGAGGTTCGCTCCATGGTCTCCGCCTACTTCCCCAGGTGAGGCTCCGCTTCGCAGATCAAGCAGGGCGCGGGAAATTTCCTGCGCCCTGCCCCATTTTTATTCCCTTTGCCGAATAGGGAAAAGAAGCGCCCAGACTTTCGTCTGAGCGCTTCTCAGTGTTGGCACTACCTATCTTCCCGGTCCGTCTCCAGACAAGTATTTTCGGCGCGGGCGAGCTTAACTGCCGTGTTCG
>NZ_CALXGA010000069.1 GCF_944387725.1 uncultured Intestinimonas sp.
ACGCTCCAACAACTTCCCCATGAGGCCCCTCCGCTGGCTTTCGCCTTGTGACTTCGCCGTCCAATATGTTTGACAAACCTACAGTTTCCCACTGCGGCAGCGGCGGGCCCGGTTGACCGGGGCCAGGCGGAAGTCCTTGACGGAAGGAGTTGGGCAGGGTAGAATAAATTGATTGTGAATTTGAAGGGGGACAGGCAGATGAGAAAAATCGGCTTTGATAACGCGAGATACCTGGAGACCCAGTCGGCCCGCATCAAGGAGCGCATCGCCCAGTTCGGGGACAAGCTCTACCTGGAGTTCGGGGGCAAGCTCTTTGACGACTATCACGCCTCCCGGGTGCTGCCTGGCTTCGCGCCGGACAGCAAAATCCGGATGCTCCAGGAGCTCAAGGACGACGTGGAGGTGGTGGTCACCATCTGCGCCGGGGACATCGAGAAGAACAAGCTCCGGGGGGACCTGGGCATCACCTACGACGTGGACGTCCTCCGGCTCATCGACGCCTTCCGGGGGCAGGGGCTGTATGTGGGCAGCGTGGTGGTGACCCAGTATGACCGCCAGCCCGCCGCCGACGCCTTCAAAAAGCGGCTGGAGGGCCTGGGGATGCGGGTCTTCCTCCACTACCCCATCGCCGGCTACCCCAACAATGTGCCCCTTATCGTCAGCGACGAGGGCTATGGAAAAAACGACTATGTGGAGACCTCCCATCCCCTGGTGGTGGTCACCGCCCCCGGCCCAGGCAGCGGCAAGATGGCGGTGTGCCTCTCCCAGCTCTACCACGAGCACAAGCGGGGGGTGAAGGCCGGCTACGCCAAGTTTGAGACCTTTCCCATCTGGAACCTGCCCCTTCAGCACCCGGTGAACCTGGCCTACGAGGCGGCCACCGCCGATCTCAACGACGTGAACATGATCGACCCCTTCCACCTGGCCGCCTACGGGGTGACCACGGTGAACTACAACCGGGATGTGGAAATCTTCCCCGTCCTGGCGGCCATCTTCGAGAAAATCACTGGCGCGTGCCCCTACAAGTCCCCCACCGGCATGGGGGTGAACATGGCGGGCAGCTGCATCATTGACGACCAGGTGGTCCAGGAGGCCGCCCGGCAGGAGATCATCCGCCGGTACTACGCCGCCCTGTGCGACCGCCGCCAGGGCCGCTGCGGGGACGAGCCGGTCTACAAGCTGGAGCTTCTGATGCAGCAGGTGAAGGCCGACGCCTCCCTGCGCCCGGTGGTGGGGGCCGCCCTGGCCGTGGCCGAGGAGACGGGGAACCCCGCCTCCGCCATCCAGCTCCCCAGCGGCGAGGTGGTCACCGGCAAAACCACCGACCTGATGGGGGCCTCCTCCTCCACCCTGCTCAACGCCCTCAAGCGCCTGGCCGGCATCGGCCATGAGCACCACCTCATTTCCCGGGAGGCCATCGAGCCCATCCAAACCGTAAAGGTCAAGCACCTGGGCAGCGCCAACCCCCGGCTCCACTCCGACGAAACCCTCATCGCTCTGGCCATCAGCGCCACCACCAACCCCCTGGCCCGGCAGGCCCTGGACCAGCTGGAGCACCTCCGGGACTGCGAGGCCCACTCCTCCGTCATCCTCTCCCCGGCGGACTCCGGCACCTACGCCAAGCTGGGGATGCGCCTGACCTGCGAGCCGGCCTATGAGACCAACAAACTCTATCACAAGGGCCTCTGAGGCGGACGCCGGACGGGATGCCGAAAAATTTTGAAATTGTTTGCGATTTCCCAGGGCTTTGTTTAGGGCTTGTTTGAAAATTGGCGATGTGTCCGGCAGCGAGGGATTTTGGGCGGCTGGCAAGCAATTTTTTCGCAGGAATCCTGGCGGATTGCAAGGAAAAATTGCGCCGTCCAGGGGACAAAAGACCCGCCGGTTGGGCATGTTGACATTTTTCAAACAAGCCCTAGGGACGGGGGGTAGAATGGGCTGTACAGGCCGGGGAGGAGGCACAGCGGGTGAAGCGGAGCATCTTTCTTTACCATACGGCGGCGGTGCTGGCGGCCCTTGCGGCTCTGCTGGCAGTCAACAGTCTGGTGACGCGGTGGATCTCCAGGAGCTACCTGGAGCAGGGCCGGGCCGGGATGGACCAGCGCTCGGCCCAGGTCCAGGCCCTCCTCACCCGGTGGGAGCCGGCCGCCGGCACCTGGGAGGACCTGGACGAGGAACTCCGGGCGCTGGAGTACGGCCTGTATGTGGGCGTCCGGGACCACCAGGTCTACTCCTCCCTGGACCGGGGGCAGACGGAGCTGCTGCGGCGGCTGGCCTCCACCGGCTGGCTGGAGGATGTGGCCACCTCGGTCCGCAACGACGGGGTCATGATGGTGGGGGTGGAGAAGGCCCCCTATACCATCATCGCCATGGCCCAGCCGGAATTCCCCGAGATCATGGGCGGGCGGCGGCCCCAGTCGGAGGCCACCATGCTGGGCCTGATGGTCAGCGGCCTGGCGTCCATCGTGGTCATCGTCCTGCTGAGCCTGGCCTTTACCCGCTTCCAGGTCAAGCGGCTGCTCCGGCCGGTGGAGGAGCTCACCGAGGCCGCCCAGCGGGTGGAGCGGGGGGAGCTCTCCCAGCCCCTGAACTACGGCAGACAGGACGAGTTTACCGCCGTCTTCACCGCCTTCGACCACATGCAGGAGCACCTGCTGGCCGAGCGGGAGAAGAACGCCGCCTATGAACGGGCCCGCACCGAGCTGGTGGCCGGCATCTCCCACGACCTGCGGACCCCCCTGACCTCGGTGAAGGGCTACCTCAAGGGCCTCCGGGACGGGGTGGCCAACACCCCGGAGAAGCGGCGGCAGTATGTGGACATCGCCTACCGGAAGGCCTGCGACATGGACGTGCTGCTCCAGCGGCTCTTCTACTTCTCCAAGATGGAGACCGGGGCCCTGCCCCTCTTCCCGGAGCCCGCCGACCTGGGGGCGTTCGTCCGCCGCTTCGCCGCCGAGGCCGGGCGGGAGCTGGCCGAGGGGGGCGGCACGGTGGAAGTCAAAGGGGCCCCGGCCCCCCATCCGGTGCGGATTGACACCGAACAGATGACCCGGGTGCTCAGCAATCTGACCAGCAACGCCGTCCAGTACGCCGGGGCGGATCCCCTGCGGCTGACCCTGACGGTGTGGCGGGAGCGGGACCGGGAATGCCTCCGCTTTGCCGACAATGGCCAGGGGGCGCCGGAGGAACAGCTTCCCCACCTCTTCGAGCGGTTTTGGCGGGGCGACCAGGCCAGGCGCAGCCGGGGCTGCGAGGGCAGCGGGCTGGGGCTGTATATTGTCAAATACATCATCCAGGCGCACGGGGGAACGGTGACGGCCCGGAACGACCACGGGCTGGTCTTCGAGATCACCCTGCCCTGCGACGAGGAGGGACTTTGAATGAGCCGCATCCTGATTGTGGAGGACGACCGGGAGATCGCCATGCTGGAGCGGGACTACCTGGAGATCGAGGGCTTTGAGACCGTTCTGATCTCCGACGGGGAGGAGGCGGTCTCCGCCGCCCTGGGGGAGCGGTACGACCTCCTCCTCCTGGACCTGATGCTGCCGGGGTGCGACGGCTACGAGATCTGCCGGCGCATCCGGGCCAAGGTGGACGTCCCCATTCTGATGGTCACCGCCCGGACCGAGTCGGTGGACAAAATCCGGGGCCTGGGGCTGGGGGCCGACGATTACATCGCCAAGCCCTTCGACCCCGCTGAGCTGGTGGCCCGGGTAAAGGCCCATCTGAACCGCTACGCCCGGCTCACAGGCGGCGGGCGGGGGGAGGCCCAGCGCATTGTGGTGGGGGACCTGGAAATCCTGCCCAGGAGCTGGAAGGTCTTTAAGGCCGGACGGGAGCTCAAACTCCCCAACCGGGAGTTCACCCTGCTGAAATATCTGGCGGAGAACGCCAACATCGTCTTTTCCAAGGAGCAGCTCTTTGAAACCATCTGGGGCTACGACTACATGGGGGACAGCGCCACCGTCACCGTCCACATCGGCCGCATCCGGGAAAAGATCGAAGACGACCCCGCCCACCCCAAAATCATCGAGACGGTGTGGGGGGCGGGCTACCGGCTCAATAAGCCGTAACCAGGCGCCGGGCAAACGCCGCCCCGGAGGGAAGAGCTTCCCCCCGGGGCGGCGCTTTTTGTCGGATGGACGGCGTTGGAAAACCTTTGGAGCCTGTTTAGAAATTGTTTCGAGCATCTACCACCTCCTGTTGTGAGCGGCTTTTTATAATGGACCCAGAAGCAAGGTTTCCCGCATCTCAACGGAAAGGAAGGCTGGACATATGAAGCTCACGCTTGGAAGGAAACAAGGTGGAGAGGGGACGGCCCCTGCCGCCCCGCAAAAAAAGAGGCGGCGCCGGCGCGGCTGGGTCAAGAAGGCCGCGGCCCTGGTGCTGGTGTGCGCCGCCGCCGGGGGCGGAGTCTGGTATTTTCTGGGCAGCAGGGACAACGCCGCCGCAGCCGCCGGCTCCTCTTATACCACAGCGGCGGTGGAGCGGCGGACCATTACCGCCTCCATCACCGGCAGCGGCACCCTGGAGGCCGCCGACTCCTACTCGGTCACCACCCTGCTGGAAGGGAGCATCCTCTCCGCCAACTTTGAGGAGGGAGACCAGGTGGAGGCGGGCGCGGTCCTCTACACCATCGACTCCTCCGACGCGGCCAGCTCCCTGGAGCAGTCCCAGATCTCGGTGAATCAGGCCCAGCGGAATTATGACAGCGCGGTGGAGAATCTGGAGGACCTGACGGTCACCGCCGGCATCGCCGGGCGGGTCCTCACCCTGGACGTGGAGGTGGGGGACGAGGTCAGCGCCGGGACCCAGGTGGCCACCCTCCGCAACTCCGACGTGATGGAGCTCACCGTCTCCTTCCCGGCGGACGACGCCCAGGGCTTCTATGTGGGGCAGGCTGCCGACGTCACCCTGGACTCCACCTTTGAGACCCTCAGCGGCGCCGTCAGCGAAATCGCCGCCAACACCACCGTCCTCGCCGGAAACCGGATCGTCCGGGAGGTGACCGTCCAGGTGTCCAACCCCGGGGGCCTCTCCACCGATCAGACGGCCTCCGCCACCGTGAACGGCGTGGGCAGCAGCTCCAGCGGCGCCTTTGCCTACGCCGGCGAGGAGGCCGTCACCACCCAGGTCTCCGGCACCGTGTCCGCCCTCTCCGTCTCCCTGGGGGACTGGGTGGAGAAGGGGCAGACCCTCCTGGTCCTGACCAGCGAAACCCTGGAGAACCAGGTCCAAAGCGCCTCTGAGAGCCTGCGGAATGCCCAGATCTCCTATGAGAACCAGACCGGGCAGCTGGACGACTACACCATCACCGCCCCCATCACCGGAACCATTGTGGACAAATACTACAACGCCGGGGAGATCTCCGAGTCCAACCAGGTGCTGTGTACCATCTACGACCTCTCCTACCTCACCATGACCCTCAGCGTGGACGAGCTGGACATCTCCGACATCGCCGTGGGGCAGAGCGTCGCCGTGACGGCCGACGCCGTGGAGGGCGTCACCTATGAGGGCGTGGTCACCAAGGTCAGCGTGGCCGGGACCTCCAGCGGCAGCGCCACCACCTACCCCGTCACCATCCGCATTGACGAGACCGACGGGCTCCTGCCCGGCATGAGCGTGGACGCCGCCATCACCCTCTCCAGCGCCGAAAACGTGCTGGCCATCCCCACCGCCGCCCTGAACCGGGGGGACACCGTGCTGGTCACCGCCGACTCCCCCAGCGCCGCCAACGCCGCCCAGACCGGGGGCGGAGGCCCCGAGGAGGCTTTGCCTGAGGATGCCGCGCCGCCTGAGGGGACGCAGGCCCCAGCGGAGGAAGAGACCCAGGAATACGTCTCCGTGGCCGTCACCACCGGCGTCACCGACGGCGATTACATCGAGATTACCTCCGGGCTTCAGGAGGGAGATGTGGTGGCCTATCTCCCCACCTCCGGATCCTCCGGCGGCTTCGCCATGATGGGCGGGATACCCGGCGGCGGAGGCGGCATGGGCGGCGGAATGCCAGGCGGCGGCGGACCGGGAGGGTTCTGAGATGAAGGCGCTCATTGAATTTCAGCAGGTGTGCAAGTACTACTACATGGGCGACGACACCGTGGTGGCCGCCGACCACATCTCCTTCCAGGTCTTCAAGGGGGAGTTCGTGGCCATCGTGGGCCAGTCCGGCTCCGGCAAGTCCACCTGCATGAACATCATCGGCTGCCTGGATGTGCCCTCTGAGGGGACCTATCTGCTGGACGGCCGGGATGTGGGCCAGATGGACAAGGACGAGCTGGCCGAAATCCGCAACGAGCTTCTGGGCTTTATCTTCCAGCAGTACAACCTGCTGCCCAAGCTCAATCTTCTGGAAAACGTGGAGGTCCCCCTGATGTACGCCGGGGTCCCCAAGAGGGAGCGCCGGGAGCGGGCCAAAATCGCCCTGGAGATGGTGGGCCTGGGGGACAAGATAAAGCACAAGCCCAACGAGCTCTCCGGCGGGCAGCAGCAGCGGGTCTCCATCGCCCGGGCCCTGGTGGGGGAGCCGGCGGTCATCCTGGCCGACGAGCCCACCGGCGCCCTGGACTCCCGCACCGGCCGGGAGGTGCTGGGCATCCTCCAGGAGCTCCACGCCGCCGGACATACCGTGGTCCTCATCACCCATGACAACTCCATCGCGGTCCAGGCCCAGCGCATCATCCGGCTGGAGGACGGCCACGTCCTCTATGACGGCCCCTCCGACGCGCCGGAGGCGGTGGTGACCCCCAGGGCCGCAGGGATGGGAGGTGTCCCCTCTTGAGCATTCTGGAATCTGTGGAGCTGGCCCTGAAGAACATCGTCTCCAGCAAGACCCGGACCCTCCTGACCATGCTGGGCATCATCATCGGCGTGGCTGCCGTCATCGTCATCGTGGGCCTGGGCAACGGGCTGGAGGGGTATGTCGCCGGCAGCTTCTCCGATATGGGCACCAACACCCTCACCGTCACCGTCATGTCCCGGGGCTCCACCCGGAGCCTCAGCGTGGACGAGATGTACGAGATTGTGGCGGAGAACAGCCAGTACCTAGACCTGTGCTCTCCCACAGTGAACATGATGGGCTATGTAAAGATCGGCTCGGAGACCCTCTCCTCCACCTCCAGCATGGGGGTCAGCGAGGACTATTTCGGGATATCGGGCGACACGGTGGCCAAAGGGCGGGGGCTCCAGTACAGCGACATTGCCAACCGGAGCAAGGTGTGCGTCATCGGCGCCTTCCTGGACCAGGCCTACTTCGGCGGTAACGCCGTAGGAGAGACCCTGCGGGTGGGGGGGACCAGCCTCACCATCGTGGGGGTCCTGGCCCAGAGCGGCGAACGCCTGGAGGAGGGGGGCGCTGACGACTGCCTCTACCTGCCCTACTCCACCGCCTCCCGCATCTCGGGGGAGATCAGCAGCTATGTAGTCACCATGCGGGACGAGGACCACATCGACGAGAGCGTGGACGCCCTGGAGCGCGCCCTCTATGCCGTTTTTGCCAGCGACAGCTACTATACCGTCACCAGTATGGCCGAAATGCTGGAGACCATGACCAGTATGATTAACATTCTGGTGGGGGTCCTGGCCGGCATCGCCGCCATCTCCCTGGTAGTGGGTGGCATCGGCATCATGAACATCATGCTGGTCTCGGTCACCGAGCGGACCCGGGAGATCGGCATCCGCAAGTCCCTGGGGGCCAAGGAGCGCTGCATCATGCAGCAGTTTGTCATCGAGGCCGCCTGTACCAGCGCCCTGGGGGGCATTACCGGCATTCTCATCGGCCGGGGGCTCTCCGTCCTGGCCTCCCGGGTGGTCACCCGGCTGATGGGGGAGACCCTGACCGTCTCCCCCACGGCGGCCGCAGTGGGCATGGCCTTCGGCATCTCGGTGGGCATCGGTATCCTCTTCGGCTACCTCCCCGCCAAGAATGCTCATGTGCGGTAAAGTAGCACACGATTTGGCAGGCAGCTTTCCACTATTCCCACTATGCCAGAGAATAAATAAAAGCCTAAAACGACAATCGATACAAAGGCTTTTGTCGTTTTAGGCTTTGAAATTATCACGCAAGAGCGTCCACCTGTGAAACCTCCACAGCATCTGTCTTAGATAGTTGAGCCATCTGAACATATCGCTCAATCATAGGTTGGAAAGCACCCGGTCTACTTGTACTTGTTTCTTCACTATCCTCTACGTTTGTGTCATCGTTCCTATTGTCTGTGTCGGCGGCATTCTCCACATTTTCGTTGCCGGTGGCGTCATTTTCATCTTTTTCGGGTTCTTCCACCTTATCAATCGGCTTATTGTTCTCCTGAATCTGTTCATTTAGGTCGGTCAGTTGCTTGCCAATTTCAACGTTCAAGCTTCTGGACTGCTGCTGTAATGCAGCTAATTCTTCTTCCTTTTTTGCAATCGACTCGGCAGAACCGGGAGAAGATCCTGCACGTGCTTTATCTAATTCAATCTCGGTTTCTAACACACGGCTGCTCCCGTCAACTCTTGTTTTCACGGAACTCATGATGGAAACTTTGTCAAGCCCGGAGGAAAGTGACATCAAATTCTTCATTTTCTCATTCTGAATCTCTTGCTCTGTCTTGGGCTCAGAATCGTTCTTCTTGACAACGTTCTTTTGCTGTTCGGCGGCTGTCATCATCTGTTGAATGGTTGCTTCGGTAATCTGTTCGTCAATTTTTTTAATCTGCTCGTCGTAAGAATCCAGTCGAGCCTGTATACTCTCTTGGGACAACCCTCTTTCCTTAGCGGATAAAATCAATTCACTTTTCCAATTTTCGATTGACATTTTTTGCTTATTTAGAGCATCAACGATACCAGATGATGTTCCATAGGGAGAGAAATCTAAACGATTTTTCTGGAATGGCAAACCAAAGCCAAACACACCCTGAGCATTTTTGCCTACTCCCTGCCCCATTCGATTTGCGTTTATAATGCTGTTATATGACATTGCTTGAAAAGTTGATGATATTTTCATAATGAAACCTCCTTTATGTGATATGCACTGCCTTTCCAAGCGACAACTACTAATTATTATATCGGCAAAATTTGTGTTTGTCAATAAAAAAGTCTTGCAAAAGGGCTCCAAAAAAGTGAGCACCTTCAACACCCAATAAACTTGTCAGGACTGCATGGGGCGAGCCCCAACGCACACCTTTTGGTGCGCTAACAGATCACGCTCTTTTGCAAGAGTTTTGGAGCCCTTTTGCGAGGGTCGGGCGCACGAAACGCTCACGCCCTTTTGCTCACATTTTGGAGCCCCCAAGCCCTTTTTCAAAAAGAACTGCGTTGCCGGTGCATGGACTGCGTAAGACGGTAGCTTTCACCGGAGAAAATCACAATATGGCTGTGGTGGATTAGCCGGTCTACCTCACCGACCTCACAGAGTTCTCCGCCATGTCCGGCAACCAGAGATACCTGCTGGCGGAAAACGTCCAGGTCTACCTGCGGGACAGCTCCGGGGACCTGTATGCCACCACCCTCAATGAAATCCTCGGCTCCGATTACAGCCTGCGGGGCTGGTACGACGACCTGGACTTCGCCGCCGGAGGCCGTATTCGGATTCTGATCGCGTCGTAAGCCCCCTGCCTTTCCTCCCCCTGAGACAAGAAAAAAGGAACTCCCCCCGCACCCAAGGGTGCGGGGGGAGTTCCTTTTTCAGAAGCGCTTTTTACGGCCCCCTGCTTGGCGGAACGTCCTTCTTACTTCACGCCCATCCAGCCGGAGATGACCATGCGCTGGACCTCGGAGGTGCCCTCATAGATCTCGGTGATCTTGGCGTCACGCATGAAGCGCTCGAAGGGATACTCGCGGGTGTAGCCGTAGCCGCCGGTGAGCTGCAGGCAGCGGCGGGTCACGTCGCTGGCGGCCTCGGAGGCGTACAGCTTGCCCATAGCGGCCAGGTGGCCGTAGGGCTCGTGGTCCTGCTTGGCCTGAGCGGCGCGGTAGACCAGCAGCCGTGCCGCATCCACCTTGGCCTGCATGTCGGCCAGCTGGAACTGGGTGTTCTGGAACTGGCTGATGCGCTTGCCGAACTGCACGCGCTCCTTGGTGTACTTCACGCACTCGTCGATGGCCGCCTGAGCAATGCCCAGGGCCTGGGCGCCGATGCCGATGCGGCCGCCGTCCAGGGTGGTCATGGCAATCTTGAAGCCCTTGCCCAGATCGCCCAGCAGGTTCTCCTTGGGCACGATGCAGTCCTCAAACACCAGCTCGCAGGTGGAGGAGCCGCGGATGCCCATCTTCTTCTCGTGAGAGCCCACCTTGAAGCCGGGGAAGTCCCGCTCCACGATGAAGGCGGAGATGCCCTTGGTGCCCTGGCTCTTGTCAGTCATGGCCAGGACCACGAACACATGGGCAAAGCCCGCGTTGGTGATGAAGATCTTGCTGCCGTTGAGGACCCAGTGGTCGCCCTTGTCCTCGGCCACGGTCTTCTGCATGGCGGAGTCGGTGCCCGCGCCGGGCTCGGTGAGGGCGAAGGCGCCCAGCCACTCGCCGGTGGCCAGCTTGGTCAGGTACTTCTGCTTCTGCTCCTCGGTGCCGTACTCGCTGATGGGCCAGCAGCACAGGGAGCTGTGGGCGGAGACCATGACGGAGGTGGTGGCGCAGTGCTTGGCCAGCTCCTCACACACGCCGATGTAGTTGACGTAGCTCAGCCCGGCCCCGCCGTACTCCTCGGGATAGGCCACGCCCATCATCCCCATGTCGGCCAGCTTGTGCCAGGTCTCCTCCGGGAAGCGCTCTTCCTCGTCGATCTCCGCGGCGATGGGGGCGACTTCCTTCAGACAGAAGTCGTGCAGCATGTTCAGGACATCCTGCTCATCGGGGGTAAAATGGAAATTCATAGCAGATCCCTTCCTTGTCTTCAGATTTTTTATGGTGAATCCTTTCGGAACTCACGCCGTGATGATGCCCTTAGGGCTTGTTTGAAAATTGGCGATGTGTCCGGCAGCGAGGGATTTTGGGCCGCTGGCAAGCAATTTTGACCCAGGAATCCTGGCGGATTGCAAGGAAAAATTGCGCCGTCCAGGGGGGCAAAAGACCCGCCGGTTGGGCATGTTGACATGTTTCAAATAAGCCCTAGGCCCGGGCCTTCTTGATCTCCTCGGTGAGCACAGGCAGCACCTCAAAGAGGTTGCCCACCACGCCGTAGTCGGCCACGTCGAAGATGGGGGCGTCGGGGTCCTTGTTGATGGCAA
>NZ_CALXGA010000070.1 GCF_944387725.1 uncultured Intestinimonas sp.
ATGCCCAATCAGCGGGTCTTTTGCCCCCTGGACGGCGCAATTTTTCCTTGAAATCCGCCAGGATTCCTGCAAAAAAAATTGCTTGCCAGCGGCTCAAGATCCCTCGCTGCTGGACACATCGCCAATTTTCAAACAAGCCCTAGGGTACCCAGCAGGTTGAAGATGTGCTCCCCCTCCCCCTGGGACCAGGAGGTCCGCCAGGTGCGCCACGCTCTCCCGTGCGTTTTGGACGCCGCTCTTGGGCCTGCGGACCCAGCGGGCGTGGGCCGCCAGGGCCGCGACGGCCGCCAGGGTGCACAGGGCCATCACCAGCAGCTGGGTCCCAAAGGCCGGGGGGCCGGGGGCCGGAGCTCCAGAAAGGCAAAGCACATGAGATAGGGGAAGTACCCCTTGGGGCTGAACTGGTCGCTCTGGAGGAGGACCAGGGTAAAGGGCACCGCCAGGTTCAGCAGGACGCACAGGACCACATGGAGGCTGGCCGCCATGGCCAGGGCGCACAGCAGGAGATTGCCCGCAAAGAGCCGCAGGCAGTAGTCCAGGCTGTTCTCCTCCTCCATGCGGAGCTGGAAGAGCACCGTAATCCCGGCGATGGTCAGGGCGTACTCCGTTCCGAAGCCCCCCATCATCACCCCCGAGAGCACCAGGAAAAAGAGGTTGACCGGCAGCGCCGCCTTCCACTTCTCCCACACCCTGACGCCCAACTCTCTTCCCGCCGCCACGCTGCCGCCTCCTGTTCCGCCGCGCCCCATGGGGTGCGGGCCATATCTGTCTATCTTTTATATTTTAGCAGATTTCGCGGCAATCCGCCAGAGAAAATTTGTGCGCTCCCACCATGGGGCGCCGGGGCGGCACACATATAAAACAGCATAAGCTTCCACACAACACCGTATTTTGTTTTTTCCAAATAAAAAGTCACAAGTTTTTTATGGCTCAGTCAGATAGTTTTTGGATTTACAACCACGAATATCACGAAAAAAAGCAACATTATATTGCGCTGCTGTTTTTGCCATGCTATACTTAAAACAGAGCATAATTAGCTTACTGAGAAAGAATGAGGGCGTAACAATGGCAAACGAAGCGAAAACTTCCATTATATTTCGAGAACTGCTCAGAAAAGCGAAATATTATGACGATGCTGATACAATAGTTGAAGAGCAAAAAAGTGATAACGCAAAAATTGACAGCCTCATGAAAAACGCTTCAAAGCGTGGAAATAAAAACGGGTTTCCCGATTTTATTATTTATTCTAAAAAATATCCCGAACTAATCATAGTCGTTGAAGCAAAAGCTGATATCAATAGACATATTAGTAATACTATGGATCATTATGCTGATTATGCTGTTGACGGCGCATTGCTATATGCTTCATTTCTTTCAAAGGAATTTGATGTATTGGCTATTGGCGTTAGTGGGGAATACACTGATAAATTTAGAATTTCACATTATCTGCAACTAAAAGAAGAGAAGACAGCCCATCCTATTTTTGATGATAAAATTCTTTCTATTGAAGCGTATTTTGATGGTATACAACAAAGCAACTATAAATTTAATCAGGATTACGCTAAATTGATTGCATACACAAAAACACTGAATGAGACTCTCCATGCAAAGAAAATCAAAGAATCTCAAAGGGCGCTGTTAATTAGCGGTATACTGATTGCGCTCAAAGATCGAGCATTCAAAGACAGCTATAAAAAACATGAAAATGTGGATCAGCTCATAAAATCCCTGTATACATCTATTGATGGTCAATTATCGACGGGAGAAGTCGCGCAAAGGAAAGTTGCTGTATTAACACACGCGTTTGCATTTATCAAAACAAACTCAACATTAACGGATAAGAAGGATGGCAAAAAATTTCTTGAGGATTTAATTGATGAGATTGACCGCGAAATAAATGGATTTATGATCACACATAAATATGTTGATACTGTAAGTCAATTCTATGTTGAGTTTTTACGCTACGCTAATAATGACAAAGGTTTAGGAATCGTTTTAACACCGCCACATATTACAGATTTATTTGCAGAATTAGCTGGAGTTGACAAAAATAGTGTCGTACTCGATAATTGCTGCGGGACAGGCGGCTTCCTGATTAGCGCTATAAAACGTATGCTGATTGATGCAAAAGGCGATAAAGGAAAAGAAAAAAGCATAAAAGAAAATCAGCTTATTGGAATTGAGTTTCAAGATGATATATATACCTTGCTAATTTCAAATATGATTATCCACCGCGACGGAAGAACTAACATCTATTGGGGGGATTGTTTCCAGGAAATCAAGGAAATTAAGCAGAAATTCAAACCAACTGTCGGTTTTCTCAATCCTCCCTACAAAACGAAGGCATCTGATATAGAAGAATTTGAGTTTATTTTGAACAACTTAGACGCATTAGAGCCTGGCGGAACTTGCATCGCAATTATCCCAATCAGCTGTGTCATTGAAAAAAGTATGACAGCGACGAATTTAAGGAAAAGAGTTTTGGAGAAGCATACGCTTGAAGCCGTATTATCAATGCCTGAAGAGTTATTTCATAATTCAAAAGTGAACACTGTCACTTGTACTGTAATTATTACAGCCCATAAGCCTCATCCCAAAGGGAAAAAGACATGGTTTGCATATTGTCGTGATGACGGATTTATAAAGGTGAAAAATAAGGGGCGCATTGACGCAAAGCATACTTGGGACGAAATACGCGAAAGATGGGTTACAGCATATAGAAATCGTGAAATAATCGATGGATTTAGTTTCATGCGGGAAGTTACGGAAAAAGATGAATGGTGCGTTGAAGCGTATTTAGAAACCGACTACGACAAGCTTTCTTTTGAGGATTATGAAGATACCGTAAAAAGATTCCTCATGTTTCATTTGATGAATATGTCTGGATTGATAGGAGAAGGGGAGGAAAGTGAAGACTTGTAAAGTCAGCGATTTGTTTTTTGTCAGCTATGGCGTGAATTTAGAATTAAACGCACTAACACAGGATAACAATGGAATAAATTTTGTTTCTCGAACATCAAAAAACAATGGCGTATCGGCAAAAGTAAAACAAATAAGTACAGTCGAACCTTTGCCTGCGGGAACGATTACAGTGGCGGGCGGCGGGTCTGTCATGGAAACTTTTTTGCAGCTTTCTCCCTACTATTCTGGCAGA
This sequence comes from uncultured Intestinimonas sp., assembly GCF_944387725.1. GTDB lineage: Bacteria > Bacillota > Clostridia > Oscillospirales > Oscillospiraceae > Intestinimonas. Next base: position 3,155 of record NZ_CALXGA010000070.1, read on the forward strand.
GATTTATATTACTTAACTGCAAAAGTGCCTATGACAAATGAACAGAAGCTATTCTATTGCTGCTGTCTGCGAAAAAATAAATATAAATTTTCCTACGGAAGACAGGCAAATGTAACCCTGCCGGATTTGCATATCCCAACGATAGAGAGTATACCAGATTATGTAAGGTCCTTTTCACTCCAAGAGTATGGAAAGCAGTTTCGATATAAAATAGAATTTCCTGTAAATAGAATTCCCTATCATCAAAGCGGCAAGTGCGTTCCACTTGAGGAATTGTTTTTTGTCGAGAACGGGATTGCTTCTTCGCAAGTAATCAGGAATAAAGTGAAAATAAACGAAAATTGGATTCCATATATTAGACCGTCCTATCGTCAAGAGACAAGTATAGATGCATATGTCAATAGAAACCTTATTCCAAAAGAAAAAGTTTTTCCAAAGGAAACGTTATATGTATCAACTGACGGGCAGGGCAGCCATACATTTTCCTATGTAGCAACGTTTGAATTTGCAGCAAACAGCAACATATCTGTTTTAATACCCAAAAGAGAGATGGGTTTACAAGAGAAACTGTTCTACTCGTGCTGCATAACCAAAAATCGCTATAAGTTTTCTTATGGAAGAAAGCCAAAAGGAGATCGTCTCAAAGCTATTTTACTACCTGAATATCCACCTGATTATGTTCTTTCGTATAACATAGATAAAGTGATGCACAGTTTTGATCAAGTACTAGGGCTTGTTTGAAACATGTCAACATGCCCAACCGGCGGGGCTTTTGCCCCCTGGACGGCGCAATTTTTCCTTGCAATCCGCCAGGATTCCTGGGTCAAAATTGCTTGCCAGAGGCCCAAAATCCCTCCCTGCCGGACACATCGCCAATTTTCAAACAAGCCCTAGAAGAGATATAGATCGTTTTATTTGTTGAGATTTTCCTGCCGTTTCTCTATGGCGGACAGGGGGGCGCGAACGGACAGACCGCTTGCGCCCTCCCATCGTGACGGTGTGTTGCGCGATCGCGCGATCCTGTTTTATGGCCGGCCGCCCCCTTGGGGCGGCCGGCATCTCGTTTGACTGTTTGGCCGGCCTTACGGTTCCTCCCGCCGGGCCAGGCGCAGCTCCTTGGCCTCCTTGCCCGTCAGATGCTCTACCGTCAGCTCCAGCATGTACATCGCCCCGGCTTCCCGCCGGATGACCGCCTGGCGGTGCTCCCGGCTGTCCCCAGGGGCGTAGCGCCGGGCCAGCAGGTCGATGGCCGCCTGGATCTCCCCGGCGTCCTCGAGAATCCGCACCCGCCCGAAGGCGATGGCGCTGCGGAAATAGGTGGTGTACTCCTCCGGCGCCACCTGGTCCTGGTCGATGACGCAGAAGGACGCCTTGTCCTCCCGCCGGATGGCGTCCAGCTTGTGGCCGCTTTTGGCGCAGTGAAACCACAGCTTGCCGTTCTGATAGACATAGCTCAGGGGCACGGCATAGGGGTAGCCGTCCGCTCCCGCCACCGCCAGAACCCCGGAGGTCCCCCGCGTCAGAACGGCCTCGGCCTCCTCCCGGCTGAGCTGCTGGCGCTTGCGCCGCATTTCTGGGAACATACTCGCTCTCCTCCTTGCGAAGTTCAATCCCCCCTGTTATACTACATTTTATCTGACATGTCAAGACTCACGCCTGCCGGCGGGAAACAGGGAGGAATTTGGATGGAACAGCGGGTGTGTTATGTGGTGGGGGCGGGGGACTTCCACCCCCGGGGCCTCACGCCGGGCCCCGGGGACCTGGTGATTGCCGCCGACGGGGGCTTCGCCGCCCTGAAGGGCCTGGGCCTTGCCCCGGACCTGGTGGTGGGGGACTTCGACTCCCTGGGCCATGTGCCGGACCACCCCCATGTGGTGACCCTGCCGGTGGAAAAGGACGACACCGACATGCAGTCCGCCCTGGCCCTGGGCTGGGAGCGGGGCTACCGGACCTTCCGGCTCTACGGCGGCGCCGGCGGGCGCATCGACCACACCCTGGCCAATTTTCAGTCCCTGGCCTGGCTGGCCCGGCAGGGGGGCCGGGGCGATTTGATCGGGGCGGACTGGACCGCCACCGTCCTGGACGGCGGCGCTTTGACCCTGGAGGCCGGCCGCCGGGGGACGGTATCGGTCTTCTGCCTGGGGGACCGGGCGGAGGGGGTGGACATCCAGGGGCTGCAATACACCCTCACCGGCGGCGTCCTCACCTGCGACTACCCCCTGGGGGTCAGCAACGCCTTTCTGGGGGTGGAGAGCCGGATTTCCGTCCGCCGGGGGCGGCTGCTGGTGCTGTGGTATGAGGGCTGAAGGCCGTCACGCCCGCCTGAGGGTCAGGCCGCTGCGCTCCAGGGCGGCCCGGATGGCGATGGCCAGGGGCGGCGCGGCCGCGATGGCCAGACCGCCGTTGAAGAGGCTGGTGGGGATCAGGGCCAGCAGGGCGGCCGCCGCCGCCCCGGGCTGGAGGCCCCCCAGCAGCATCCCGTTGTAGAAGAAGTTCTTCAGGTAGTAGAGCACATAGTAGGCCAGGCACCCGGCGGCCGCCGCCGCCAGACAGCGGCGGTAGGAGGCGGGCCGCTCCCTCCGGGCGCCCCGGCCCAGGGCGGCTGCCGCCCCGGCCGTGAGCCCCATGGCCCCCTTGGTCAGCAGGGTGATCCAGCTCTCCGCCGCCCAGGCGGGATTGGTGAGGTCGTAAAGGGCGGAGCCCAGGCCGGAGGCGATCCCCCCGGCGGGTCCGAAGAGGAGCCCCGAGAGCACACAGAGGATATTGGCCAGGGTGAAGGAGGGGATGCCCCCCACCGGCACAGGCAGCATGATCCGGGCCCAGTTCCCGGCAAAGACCAGTGCGGTCATCAGCCCCAGAAAGGCGATCCGCCGGACGTCGGTTTTCTGATTCATCCGCAAACACTTCCTTTTTTCAGCTGCTGACAGTATACCGCCAAACTGGTCCTAACACAAATGCCAGTTTTCATCTTTTTTATCAGGTCAGATTGCGCCCCCTGGTCAGACCGGAGGGGACCCCGGGTCCCTGGTCCGGGGGGAGGGGTTCCCGGCAGGCGGGGAGGGCCACCACCGCCTTGAAGAGGTCGCCGTCGATGTCCAGGCGGAAGACGCCCCCCTGGAGCTCGGTGAGGCTCCGGGCGATGGAGAGGCCCAGGCCGGAGCCCTCGGTGGTCCGGGCCCCGTCCCCCCGGATAAACCGCTCCATGAGCTGCTCCGCCGGGAGGTTCAGGGGGTCCCGGGAGACGTTCTTGATGGAGAGGGCCACGCTGCCCTCCCAGTCCCCCACGTCCAGATAGACCCGGGTGCCTGCCAGGGCGTACTTCACGCAGTTGCCCAGGAGGTTGTCCAGGACCCGCCACAGGTGCCGGCCGTCGGCCTCCACATAGAGCTCGTGGTCCGGGGCGTTGAGCACCGGGGTGAGGCCGCTTTTGCGGAACTTCTCCTCGTACTCCCCCAGGGCCTGTTCCAGAAGCTGGGTGAAGCCCAGCCGCTCCGGGTTCACCGTCAGAGCCCCCGTGGCGGCCTTGGATGCCTCCACCAGGTCCTCGGTGAGCTTCCTGAGCCGCTGGCTCTTCCGGTCCAGCACCTCCAGATACTCCAGGGCCTTGGGGTCCTGGATCTTCTCCTTTTTCAGCAGGTCCACATAGTTGATGATGGAGGTGAGGGGGGTCTTGAGGTCGTGGGAGACGTTGGTGATGAGCTCCGCCCGGAACCGCTCGCTCTGAAGCCGCTCCTCCACGGCGCTGGCGATGGCGGCCCCCAGGTCGTTGAGCTGCTGGGCGTGCTCCCTCAGGTCCCGGTCCATGCGGGCGGTGTCGATCTTGCAGTCGGGGTCGCCCCCCACGATGCGCCCGGTGCCCTCCCGGATGGCCCGCCACTGGCGGACCCACCGGCACAGCCGCCAGAGGACAAAGCCCTGGTAGAAGGGGACCAGCACCACGGTGGGGGTGGTGAGAGCCGTCCCCAGCAGGTAGAGGAGGAAGGTCCAGACCGGCCTGCGGGCAGCGCTCCAGCTATCGGCGGCCTCCGAGGCCAGCCGGCGGAGCCAGCCCAGCAGGCGGGCGGCGAGGGTATTGCGGAGCATATGCCCCGCCTTCCAGCGGACGGCCAGGGTGTGCGCCAGCAGGAGGAACAGGGCGGCGCCGGCCAGGGTGAAGCAGGCCAGGCCCACGAAGACGGTCTTCCGGGGGGCGGAGAGGTTGGAGGCGTAGGCGGCGGAGTCCCCGGCGGAGAAGAGGAAGGAGAAGGCGAAAACGGCCAGCGCCGCCAGCAGGTCCAGGGGGACCTGGTCCAGGGGGCTGAGCGCCAGCCCCTCCCGGTCCCGGCGGCAGCCGGCGCAGGCGCACAGGGCCCAGAGGCACCAGAGGAGCGCCAGCCCGGAGGCCAGGGCCGTGGCCGCGATGGCGGGCAGATAGGTCTGGAAGACCTGGTAGCCGGCGTAGTCGGCGGAGAAGTAGTCCTGGACCGCCAAGGGCCAGCACATCCCGCTCTGGATGGTGTAGGTGAGGGTGTGGATGCGGCTGTCCGCCTTGGGCAGGTAGCTGCCGGACCAGAAGGCGCCGTCGCTGCTGGCCCGGTAGCCGTAGGCGTTGTAGCCTCCGGGGTCGGCGGCGGGGTCGCAGCGCAGATAGGTCCCGTTCTCCTGACAGGCCATAAGCCAGGTCTTGCCGGCAATCTCGTCGTAGTAGAAGTAGTCGGACCCGGCCAGGTCCTCCCCCCAGGACAGGACGGCCTCCCCCAGGGTCAGGGCCTGGCAGTCCTCCAGGGAGGCCCCCTGGGGCAGGTTGGTGTAGTGGAGGGTCCCGTCCTGGCCGTGGATGGCCACCCGGTAGTTGGTGCGCTCCGGGGAGAGAAAGGACTGGAGATTGGCCAGGCGCTGCTGGCTGGTGTAGTCCAGGCCACCCTGGACCGCCCCGGTCTGGAGGAGCTCCTCCACCTCCCGGGCGTAGAACTCATAGACCCGGAGCACCCGGTCCGCGCTGTAGCTCTCTGGGTAGCGCTGGGTGGTCCAGAGGTTGTCCCACTGACTGGCGGTGATGGATACGGTCCAGAAGGCCAGGGCGCACAGGAGGGTGCTCAGCAGGAAGAGGGCCGCCCGGCCCCCGGGAGTGGTGAAGACGCGTTTCACAGGATTCCTCCTTTAGGGCTTGTTTGAAAATGGGCGACGTGTCCGGCAGCGAGGGATTTTGAGCCGCTGGCAAGCAATTTTTTTGCAGGAATCCTGGCGGATTGCAAGGAAAAATTGCGCCGTCCAGGGGGCAAAAGACCCGCCGGTTGGGCATGTTGACATGTTTCAAACAAGCCCTAGGATGATGCCTTCTCCATCTTGTAGCCCAGGCCCCACACCACCTTGATGTACCGGGGGTCGGAGGGGTCGATCTCCAGCTTTTCCCGCAGGTGGCGGATGTGGACGGCCACCGTGCCCTCCGAGCCCAGGGAGAGGTCGTTCCACACCAGCTCATAGATCTGGCCGGAGGAGAAGACCCGGCCGGGGTTTTTCATCAGCAGCAGGAGGATGTTGTACTCGATGGGGGTGAGGGAGACCTTTTCACCGTCCACCGTCACCGACTTGGCGGCGTCGTCCAGGGCGATGCCGCCGTTGCGGAGGACCTGGGGGGCGTCCTGCGCCCTCTGCCGGCCCCCCAGGGTGGTGTACCGCCGGAGCTGGCTCTTCACCCGGGCCAGCACCTCGATGGGGTTGAAGGGCTTGGTGATGTAGTCGTCGGCCCCGATGTTCAGCCCCAGGACCTTGTCGGCGTCCTCGCTCTTGGCGGTGAGGAGGATAATGGGGATGTTCTCGGTCTCCCGGAGCTTGGCGGTGGCCCGAATGCCGTCCATGTTGGGCATCATGACGTCCATGAGAACCAGGTGGATGTCGTGGTCCCTCACCATCTTCAGGGCCTCCAGGCCGTCGCAGGCGTGGAAGGTCCGGTAGCCGTCGCTGGTGAGGTAGATGTCCAGGGCGGAGACGATGTCCCGGTCGTCGTCGCAGATCAGGATGTTGTACAAGGGGGGTCCCTCCTCATGGGTAAGTATTGGAATCACGTCCTGCGGAATCAACCTGATTCGCGCGGCGCGGCTGCGCCGCGAAAGCGCTTCCTTTTCTCCTGCCGCTGTGGTATAATCCTGTCTGCACAGGAGACCGGGCGGCGGACCGCCTGGGGAGAGGAGGCGGCAATGGAGCGGGAAGACTATATGCGCCTGGCCCTGGCCCTGGCCCGGAACGCCCTGGCCGCCGGCGATGTGCCGGTGGGCTGCGTGGTGGTGGACCGGGACGGGGGCATTCTGGGGGAGGGCTGGAACCGCCGGGAGGCCCGGGGGGACGCCCTGGCCCATGCCGAGGTGGAGGCCATCCGGGCCGCCTGCCGGCGGCGGGGCGGCTGGAACCTCCACGGCTGCGCCCTCTATGTCACCCTGGAGCCCTGCCCCATGTGCGCCGGGGCCATCCTCAACGCCCGGCTGGACCGGGTCTGTTACGGGGCCAGGGACGAGAAGGCCGGGGCCTGCGGATCTGTGCTCAACCTCTTCATGGAGGACTTCAACCACCACCCCAGGGTCTATGGCGGCGTCCTCCGGGAGGAGTGCGCCGGCCTGCTCCGGGAATTTTTCCAGGGGCTGCGGGGGGCTCCGGCGAATTTAACAGAATTGTAACAACTGTGCGGCTTATTTTGTAACAAAATCCTGGTAGGCTGTCTCTTGCAAGAGACGATTCCTCTTTTTCATTCTATCTTCCAATCCTGGGCAGGAGCGGCGGCGTCAGCTGCCGCTCCTGTCCGTTTTCTCCGGCAGGCGTCCCGGCTGCCCGAAATGACAGGAATTTTACAGGGCCGGGCGAAGATTTAATGTTCTTGTAACAATTCCGGGTTGGATTGTTAATAACTCTGGCGTAGGATAATACCTGCAAGAGACAGTTTCTTTTCATTTCATTGTATCCTCTTTCCTTTTGGCAGAAGCCGGACGTCAGGAGCAGGCGTCCGGCTTTTGCTATGCGCGGGGACCCGGTCCTCTGGAGCAGCCGCCGGAGGGTCCCGGCAAATTCCTCCGGGGAATCGCCGCGCCCCCCGGCATCACCCTGTACGCAGCTCCAGAAGCTCCTGGAAGGGCGGCGGGCCCTTCTTCTCCCCGGCCATCGGTCCCTCCTCCTGTCCGGTTTTCTCGTTTGACTCTATCATAGCCGCCGCCGGTCTGGCTGTCAAGCCCGGACCCCGGCGGGGGCAGGGGGCCCCTTGAGGGTCCGGCTGGGAGCCGGACCCTCAAGGGGCCATCTCCTACCCCGCCTGGTTCTGGTAGTACCGCCGCAGGGCGTCCACATATTCCTGCGCATACCCGGACTGCTCCAGCAGCTGGGCGCTGGGCGTCCCTCCGGCGGAGAGAATGGCGTCCACCTGTGCCTGGGCCAGGGCCTGCGCCTGGGCCTCCCGCTCCTGCCGCTGCTGCTCCCGCTCGTCATTCTGCTGCTCCAGGCGCTGCTGCCGCTCCCAGTCCACGGGGTTGTTGTCCGTGTTGACCCCCAGGCCGTTCAGATAGGCGTAATCCCCGTACTCCCCGGCCAGGACGGCGTTCTCCAGGGCCTGATTCCGCTCGGCCTCCTGGCTGGCCAGCTCGTCCAGGAACTGCCCGTAGGCGAAGTTCCGGTCGGTGTTGTACTGGTCCAGAGCGGCCAGATACTGGTTGTACCCCGTGTCCTGAAGCCCCAGGGCGGTCTGCAAATTGTTGCTGAGCCGGTCGTAGCCGGTCTGCCACTGGTCATAGGCCAGATTCCGGTC
>NZ_CALXGA010000071.1 GCF_944387725.1 uncultured Intestinimonas sp.
TACGCCTTGCGTTTCTTTTCTTTTTTCATATCCACATTCTACTACTTCTTTCCCCATTTGTGAATACGGTTTCTAAGTGCTTGAAGTAATAATACTCCAATTCCACCGATTTTTCAAGAATTTTTATTGATTTTTTTGAGCATTATTTTGCATACAAGGGTGTGACAAGCTTGGACCTGTCTTACAGGCCGGGGCGCCGGCCCGGAGGTCCGCGCCCCGGGAGCGGAAGTTTTCACTTTTAGAATTGCATTTTTGCTGGGATTCCTGTATAATAATGTCTGCTGCATCAACTGCGGGGCGGTGGATTCCTGCGCCGCAGGCTCTCCCGCGGCGGCGGGTCCCCCACACCGGTGATTTTATGGCAGGCGCGGCCAAAAAAGGGCGGCGCTTCTGCATAAAAATACTTTAGGGAGGAATTGAAATGGCACTTATGACTGGCAGCGAGTACATCGAAAGCATCCGCAATCTGCATCTGCGGGTCTATATGTTCGGGCAGAAGATTGACAATCCGGTGGACGACCCCATTCTGCGCCCGGCCCTGAATTCGGTCCGCATGACCTATGACCTGGCACTGATGCCGGAGTACGAGGACCTGATGACGGCGGTCTCCCCCCTGACCGGGGAGCGGGTCAATCGGTTTACCCACATCCATCAGAGCACGGACGACCTCATGAAAAAGGTGAAGATGCAGCGGCTCCTGGGCCAGAAGACCGCCGCCTGCTTCCAGCGCTGTGTGGGCATGGACGCCTCCAACGCGGTGTACTCCACTACCTACGAAATTGACCGGAAATACGGCACCTCCTACCATGAGAACTTCAGGAAGTTCCTGGCCTATGTGCAGGAAAAGGACCTGACCGTGGACGGCGCCATGACCGACCCCAAGGGGGACCGCTCCAAGGCCCCCCACGCCCAGTCCGACCCGGATCTGTTTCTCCATGTGGTGGAGCGCCGCCCGGACGGCATTGTGGTGCGGGGGGCCAAGGCCCACCAGACCGGCGTGCTCAACAGCCACGAGGTCATTGTGATGCCCACCATCGCCATGGGGCCGGAGGACAAGGACTATGCCGTCTCCTTCGCCGTGCCCATGGACAGCGAGGGGCTCTACATGATCATCGGCCGGCAGTCCTGCGACACCCGCAAGCGGGAGGGGACGGAGATGGACGTGGGCAATTCCGAATTCGGCGGCGTGGAGGCCCTGACCATCTTCGACAACGTGTTCGTCCCCAACGAGCGCATCTTCCTGAACGGGGAGACGGAATTCGCGGGGATGCTGGTGGAGCGCTTCGCGGGCTATCACCGGCAGAGCTACGGCGGCTGCAAGGTGGGGGTGGGCGACGTGCTCATCGGCGCGGCCGCCACGGCGGCCGACTACAACGGCGCGGCCAAGGCCAGCCACATCAAGGACAAGCTCATTGAGATGACCCATCTCAACGAGACCCTCTACTGCTGCGGAATCGCCTGCTCCGCCGAGGGACACCCCACGGCGTCCGGCGCCTATCTCATTGACCTGCTCCTGGCCAACGTCTGCAAGCAGAACGTCACGCGCTTCCCCTATGAAATTGTCCGCCTGGCCGAGGACATCGCCGGCGGGCTGATGGTCACCGCCCCCTCCGAGGCCGATTTCCGGGACGAGACGCTGGGCCCCGTCATCGACAAGTACCTCAAGGGCGTGGACGGGGTGTCCACGGAGAACCGCCTGCGGATTCTGCGCCTGATTGAAAACCTGGCTCTGGGGACGGCGGCTGTGGGCTACCGGACGGAATCCCTCCACGGGGCCGGCTCTCCCCAGGCCCAGCGGATTATGATCGCCCGCCAGGGGAATCTGGAGCACAAGAAGGCCCTGGCCAAGGCCCTGGCCCACGTCAAGGAGTGAGGGGTCCGGCGTGGAGACGGCAGACATCCTGGAGGAGATTGAACGGGTGCTGGACCGGGAGGTCCGCCCGGACCTGGCCGCCCACGGGGGCGCGGTGGAGGTGGTGGAGCTGGACCAAGACGGAACCCTCCATGTGCGCATGATGGGCCGGTGCGCCGGCTGTCCCGGCGCCGGCCTGACCGCCGAGAGCCTTATCCAGGAGGCGGTGACGGAGCAGGTCCCCGGGGTGGCGCGGGTGGTCCTGAGCCAGCATGTCAGCGGCGAGCTGCTGGCGCAGGCCCGGAAGCTCCTGGCCCACGAGCTCTGACCCCGCCGGAAGGCAGCCCATAACCGGTACGCGCCCAAGGCCAAAGAGCCTTGGGCGCGTTTGCCTGCGCGGGGGCCGGGATGTGACCGGGCTGCCCCTTCACGGCGCGCCGGACATCAGCGGCCGGGGCGTGGACAAGCCGCTGAAGCGGCTGCGCAAGTCAGGCCCCGCGCTGTTTGAGTGGTTTTCCTCCCCCATTGTCTGCCGGACCGCCTTTGCGGCGCGGTTTCCGTCCGCGGCGCGGCGCTGCTTCTCCTCCCGGCGGAGAATAAACGTCCCCGGCCCCGGGCATACTGAGGAACAGATTACCTTCCGGGGAGGTCCGCACATGGTCATCGGCGTCATCCGCACCGTCATTTTATATCTGCTCATCATCGCAGGGGTCCGGCTCATGGGCAAGCGGCAGGTGGGGGAGCTGGAGCCCTCGGAGCTGGTGCTGGACCTCATCATCGCCGACCTGGCCGCCGTGCCCATGCAGGACTTCGGCATCCCCCTGCTCTCCGGCATTCTGCCCATCTTCACCCTGCTGTGCGTCACCATGATGCTCTCGGTGCTCACCATGAAGAGCGTCCGCTTCCGGGCCGTGCTCTGCGGCCGCCCCAGCATCATCATCGAAAACGGGCGGATCAATCAGCGGGAGATGCGCAAAAACCGCTTCACCGTGGACGAGCTCAGCGAGGAGCTCCGGGGCCAGGGGGTCACGGATTTTGCTGCGGTCAAGTACGCCATTCTGGAGACCAACGGCCGGGTCTCGGTCCTCCCCTTCGCCGGCGAGAAGCCCCCCACCGCCCGGCAGCTGAACCTCCCGGCCAGCGACGGCGGCCTGCCCATGGTCCTCATCAACGACGGGCGGCTGCTGGAGCGGCACCTGAGGCAGCGGGGCTTTGACCGGGTGTGGCTGGAAAAACGCCTGGCGGAGCACGGCGTCCGGTCCCCCAGGGAGGTCTATCTGCTCTCTGTGGATGAACAGGGGCAGGTCTATTTTGTGCCGAAGGAGGCGGTGGGGCGGTGAAGCGCCTGTGGATTGCCGCAGCCCTGCTGGCCGCCGCCGTCGTCCTCTCCCTGGGGAGCTCCTGGTATCTGCGCGTCTACCTCACCCGGGTCTCCGACCTGCTGGACCACGCCCAGGCCCTGGCCCTGGAGGCGGACTGGGCCGGGGCGGAGCACCTGACCCAGGAGGCATTCCTCCGCTGGGAGGCGCGGGATGGCTTCTTCTACACGGTCCTGCGCCACGCCGACGTGGACCAGGTCTTCACCGGCTTCCGGGAGGTCCAGGAGTACCTGCGCTGCCGGGAGCTGGGGGAGTACGCCGCCGCCAACGCCCGGCTGTCGGCCCAGCTGGATCTGCTCTGGGAGATGGAACAGCTCACCCTCCAGAACCTCTTGTGAACCAAGAAAAAAGCGCCCCCGCCCGGAGAGCATCCGGGCGGGGGCGTCCTTCTTTAGGGCTTGTTTGAAACATGTCAACATGTCCAATCAGCGGGTCTTTTGCCCCCTGGACGGCGCAATTTTTCCTTGAAATCCGCCAGGATTCCTGCGAAAAAATTGCTTGCCAGCGGCCCAAAACCCCTCGCTGCCGGACACATCGCCAATTTTCAAACAAGCCCTAGACCAGGCCGTAGGCAGAGGCGTCCGCCCAGTCGGTAAGGCCCAGGGCCTGCCGGGCCTTGGCCTGCTCCAGGGTCAGGCGGAGGGGCTCCCCCTGGAGGTATTCCCGCAGGGCCTGAATGCCCTCTCCGGTGAAGCTGCTCACCTCAAAGATGCGCTCACAGCCGCAGTTTTCCATCCAGCTGCGCACCATGGGGACGTTGGCGAAGGGGGAGTCGATTTTGGTGATGATGCCGATGAGGGGCCGGTTGGCAAAGTTCTGGCAGTTGGACTCAAAGACGCAGAAGGGCTCGTCCGCCGCCATCAGCAGGGCCAGCACGTCGGCCTCAAAGGAGAAGCAGGCCAGAGCCAGCCCGCACCGCTTGGTCTCGGAGTACTCCCCCGGGGAGTCGATGATACCGGCCCCGGTGTTGGTGTACTGGGTCTTGTGGTAGTGGAGCGCCCGGCCCTCCAGGGCCTGGGTGAGGGAGGTCTTGCCCGCCTCGCTCCGGCCCATCAAAAACAGCTTTTTCATGGTTTTACCGCTCCGTCAATTCGCACACCTGGAAGTTCAGCTCCCGCCGGAAGAAGTCCAGGACGCCCTCCAGGGCGGCCTTGACCTCGGCCCGGCGGCCCAGGAGGATCACCGTGCCGCTGAAGCGGTCCAGAAAGCCCAGCTCCACACCGGCGCTTTTCAGGGCCACGTCCGCCGCCGCGATGGTGGACTCCCAGGGCGTCATGTTCAGCAGGCCGATGGACTCCCCGGTATGGTCCTCCCCCAGGTGGGTGCCGATGTGGAGGCTCAGATTTTGATAGATACAGGTCTGGGAGGTCCCGATGAGGTGGGCAAGGTCGATCTCCCTGCCGGGCGCCTTCACCCGCACCAGGCGCAGGTCCCTCCCCTGGAGGGACGCATAGCTCTGGGAAAAGACCTTCTCCAGAAATTCCTCCCGTGTCATCCGCTCTCCCATGGCAGAACTTCCTATCTCTTGGTGATTTTACACACGACGTAGCCCAGATCGTCCCGGAAATAGTCCACAATCTCCGTCAGCGCCGCCGTCACGTCGGCGATCTCCCCGGTGATGATGACCGTGCCGGTAAAGCGGTCGGCAAAGCCCAGGTAGACGTCGCCGCTCTTCACCGCGATGTCGGCGGCGATGACCGCCGACTCCGGCGGCGTCATGTTCATAATGCCAATGGCGGAGGAGCCGTAGTCAATGGCCGGGTTCAGGCCCAGCTTCTGATAGATGATGGGGGCCGGCCCGCCGATGACATGGGCAAAGGTGATCTCCTTTCCCGCCACACTCTCCTGTACAATCCTGATCTGGTCGCCGGTATTCATGCGCGCCTGCCCTCCTGACCTCTCCGGCGGCGCCGTCCGGCCCCGCCCTTTCTATCCTGGCTGCGTTTTTCTCCATTATACCCGCCTGGGGCGGCAAAGTCAATCGGTCCGGGCGGGCTGAGCGCCCGTGCGCGTTGCCGTCCTGGGTGGGCTTTGGAGCGATTTTATATATTGCTCAAATTTTATATATTGTTGGCTGGTTATCCGTTTGGGGAGCTTCAGCGCCTGCTCGACCCTTTGCAGTTCATGAAAGGATACCGCGCCGATACACTTGGAAAGATCCATGCGCGACAATAGCTTTACCGTATAGGGGCGTTTGTTATCCAGAAAAGCAATGGATTGCAGGAAAGACTGCACTGTATCGCTGTTCAGTAAAAGCATCATGCTGTAGGCCAGATCATAGTCCTCAAAGGCAAGGTAGTATACGGTATCGTCCGTCATAACGGGCTTGGAGGCGTACAGCAGGGAAAACAGCGGTTTTTTGTAAAAGCCGGAAAGGGCGACCTTATAAGGCGTAAAGCTGTACGCGCCAATGCCAAACATGGCAAAGGGGGCGGACTTCTTATAGATCACGCTTTTTCTCCTGTTAAAATCCTCAAGATGCGCGTTGAGATATTTCCAGGTTAAGGGGTATTCTGTCTGGATATAGGATGTGTCCTGCCTGGGCTCGGTCTGTGTGACGATGACATATTTCTTGAAATTCTGAATGACCGGCTGCTTCAAATGGCTTGATTTCACCAGCGGGAACACGAGGGCCTTTTCAATCTCGACAACCTCGTTTCGCTTGTTGCGAAAGCCGTTCTCACAGCTTTCCAACTCCATGACCCCGCCGCAGTCATGCTTGACCCCCTGCCGCCAGGTCATTTGACATCTGCCCTCTAAATCGACGGCCGCTCTGGATGTTTGAATCTTTCCGTCCTCCACAAAAAGGGTATCTTCCAGTTCCAGACCGTCAAAATTCTTTACCGTGCAGAGAATGCGTGTATCCGGCGTGTTCGCGGCGGAGAGCTTCACCACAAACACACAGGCGGCCGCAGAAACGCCAAAGACTTCCCTGCTGTTGAAGGTCAGAATTTCCGCTTTTTCGTACGGAATCCGGTTCCGGGAAAGCTCAAGCAAAACATTGCGGGCGACGGAGGTTTTACAGAGCATACAGATGGTGCTGTCTGTATGTTTGTACTCGGCAAGCAGCTTTAAGAGAATATACTCGCAGATATCAAAATTGGAAGCGCCTGTCAGGGCGTCAATCCCCCGCAGTCCTTTGAAATTGGCCTTCCGCGGAAGATTGTATATTAAATTTGCGTTTGTGGCCCAGGGCGGGTTCCCGATGATTAAGGCACGATCCCCCCACATAATCCGGCGCGTATCCACATCAAAAATATTGCTGACAGTGAGCTTGGCCGAAGGCACGGCTTCCCTTGCCTGCCGGGCATACGCTCTGTTGATTTCAATTCCATATAAGTTCTCGCAGTCAAAGGTCCTCGACGCGGCCAAAAGAAAATTTCCAATCCCGCAGGTTGGTTCTAAAACGGCAGACGGGGCCTCGAAAACATGCCTTTTGACATAGCCGCAAACTCTGGCGCAAAATTCCAATGGGGTCTGATAATCTCCCAGTTCCTTTTTTTCATTCCCAGACAAAATTCACAATGCCTCCTACAGAGTTATTCAGTTCAATGACCCGCCTGTAGTGCAGCCGCCATTGAAGGGCATTGCTGATCGTCAGATATCCTTGCTGTGGCGGATGGGACAGGATCTCATCCGCCAGCGCACTGTATACCATGTCATCTCCGGGAATGTTCCGGTCATAGAGCAGCGCCATAATGTCATCCTTGTTGGCCTGGTATCTGAGCATATCTCTCAGCTGCGCGGTGATGGTATAGTCGGCGGTTCTTTCCGCTTCAATAAAGGTACAATGTGTGATTTGCAGGCGGCAGGTATTCCTAATATCCTGCTTATGATAGACAAAGACCAGCAAATTGTAGCCCAAACCAAAGATTTTCTGTCTCGCCGATTGGAACGGGCAGCTGCTTTGCGGCCGGGCATCACTCGTTGCCTTCATATCCGTATTGACAGAGGGAAGATCCAGACCGGACGCGCTGCTGCCAACCGTCATATCATATTTACTCCTCAGATAACTCTGAAACAGGTGCTCCACATAGGTGCCGACAGCCTTGCCGTCGGTCACACCAAACAGGTCCGGATGCTCTTGTGACGAGATCCTCTGACTAAATTCTCTGGCTTCACGGATCAGAATGTCGATTGTCAGCTCCATCGCGCTTCCCCCAAACCCAGCGGCGTCATCACGCGGTCCAACCACCGCTCCACAAATTCCCACACGCCCCTACAGGACGATGACGGCGCGGGCCGCCGCTTGGGCATCCGCTCCGCAGCGGAGCCGCAAATCCGTTCCGGCGGGCCGCCGGACCCCCCAAGGGTGGAACCCTTGCCCCCGGCAGGGTGCCGGAACCCCCTCCGGCGGGACGCCGGACCCCAAGGGCGGGCCCTTGCCCCCCGGCTCACGCCAGGGCGTTCAGATAGCGGATGATGCCCTGGGCGATGCCCTGGGCCAGCTTGTCCTGGTAAGCGCCGTCCAGGAGCCGGTTCAGCTCCTGAGAGTTGCTCATAAAGCCCATCTCCACCAGCACGGCGCACATGTCGGTCTCCCGGAGCACCACAAAGTCGGCGGACTGAATCCCCCGGTCAATGCCGCCGGTGATCTGGCACAGGGGGGTCTGGACGGCCTGGGCCAGAATGGCCCCCAGGCTGCTGGAGGGGTGGTAGTAAGTAAAGATGCCCTGGTAGTCCGGCCAGCCGTCGGCGGCGTTGGAGTGGATGGAGACAAAGAGGTCGGCCCCCGCCGCGTTGGCCAGGTCGGCCCGCTCGTCGAGCTCCATCGCCACGTCGGTGGAGCGGGTCATCACCACCTGATACCCCAGGCTCTCCAAAAGGGCCTCCAGCTTCAGGGAGACGGCCAGGTCGATCTCCTTCTCGCTGACCCCCTCGTAGTGGGCCCCGGAGTAGGAGCCGCCATGTCCGGGGTCGATGGCCACAAGGAAGGTCTCCGGCCGGCGGGGGGGCACGAAGACAAACCCGGTCTGGCCCTCCGAAGGCCGCACCGTGAGCCGCAGTCCGTCGGACCGGACCTCCACCTGGACGTTTTCCTGGTAGGAGGTCCCCGGCTGGAGGTCCAGCACCACCCGGACCGTATAGTCATAGCCGTCGTAGAGCTCCGGGCCGTGCTGGGCGTACCGCACCCCCGCCAGCTGCTCCCCGGCCACGATGCTCTGCCCGGGGAAGCCGCTCTCCAGGGCGGCCCCCAGCAGGTCCACCGCCACCCGGTCCCCCAGGTCGGTGATCCGGTAGTCCGTCATGGGGCTGACGGTGAGGTCCACCGTCTGGGCCCCGGCGTCGGCGCGCACATCGGTGACCCACGCCTCCGGCTCGGGCGGCGGCTCCAGATCCGCCGTCAGGCGGGCGGTGTAGGTCTTCTGGTCCCAGTCCACCGAGGCCCCCAGGGTCTCGGTGACAAAGCGCAGGGGGATCATGACCCGGTCCACCCCCTCATATTGCACCACCTGGGCCGGAACCCCCCCGGGGAGCTCCTGGGCCGCCCCGTCGACCAGGGCGGTGCTGTCGTCCGCGGTGAGGACGATCTCGCTGCCGCCCTTGCGCACAAGGACCTGTCCGGTCTCCTGGACCCAGAGGACCTCGGCCGCCAGGGCCTCCCCCACCAGGCGCACCGGCGCCAGGGTGCGGTCCCCCAGGATCATGGCGGGGACGTCCCCCTCCAGGGGTTCCCCGTTGAGGGTCAGCAGCACCGCGTCGGCCTCCGCCGGGGTGTAGGTTCCCTGGGCCCAGCTGTAGAGCTGGATGGAGAGGGCGCCGTTGGGCCCCGCCGCCAGGGTGCCCAGCAGGGCGCTCAGGAAAAGCAGGGTCAGCAGCAGGGCGGTTATGATTCGTTTCATTCTCGACGCTCCTTGGCAGTGTTCTCTCGTTCTGTTTCAAATTCTACTCCATGCGCACCCATTCGTCAATGCGCCGCCCCCCGGACGGCGGAGAGAATTTTTTCCATGGAGCCGGGCCGGACCCGCAGCGCCCGGCAGGCGTCGGAGCAGGAGAGGCGGATCATCCTGGCCGTGTTTTTCATGTAGCGCTGGAACAGGTCGTTCATCAGCTCCCCCTGGAAGGTGATTCTGGGGGCCAGCTTCAGCAGCCCCGGGTTGGGCGGATAGATCCAGGCGCTCATCTCCTCCGCCAGGGCGTCCAGGAACAGGTACTCCTCCCGGTCCACCAGGCCCATCTGGATGCAGTACTCCATCTGTTCCAGCTCGGAGAAGAGATGCCACAGATGCAGCAGCAGCGCCCGGCCGGGCCTCTGGTCCGGCAGGCCGGAGTGGGCCAGGCCGTCCAGGCCCTCGTCGTAGATCAGGTGAAACTGGGTCAGCATGGCGCTGGTGACGGTGAGGTCCAGCGGCTCCCGGAGGCTGACCCGGATGAGCTCCCAGTACTGCCGGTGCAGGAGCAGCAGGGCCTTGAGGTTCATGCGCAGCTGGTCCACCCGCCGGGTGGGCAGGAGGAAGCGGTTGACCAGCAGCACCAGGGCGATGGCCAGGAGCAGGCAGGAAATCCGGTAGTAGACCAGCACCGGCACCTCCGAGGTCATGGAGGCCATGGTCAGGGCGAAGGAGGTGGAGAAGATGGGCTGGTACCAGGTGCCCGGCGTGGCGCAGTGCAGGCACATGCCCATGAAAAAGGCGAAGAAAAAGGCGGCGGCCGGTCCCGGCAGCCGGGGGTAGACCAGGGACACGATCAGGCAGCCGATGGGCCGGGTGCGCATCCGCCGGGCGCTGTCCTCGTAGCTGGGCTGGACCAGGAGAACGGCGTGGAGGGGGAACCAGTAGGAGCGCTCCGCGTCCCAGAGCAGGCTCACCGTGAAGGAGATGGTCATGACCACCGCCAGCCGGAGGGCGAAGCGTCCCTGGAAGCTGTCCAGCCGCAGGCGGTCCCGGAGGCGGGTGCGCAGGAGCGCCCAGGAGAAGGGCCTCAGGGGCCGGGGGCCCTCCATGCCCTCCGCCCGCCGGAGGATCAGGAGCAGGGTCCGCAGGAAGCCCCGGCAGAAGATCCGCAGCCGCCCCTCCGGAAGGCGGGTGCTCTCCAGCAGGGCCCGGGCCTGTTGGACCAGGTGCTCCCGGGACACCCCTGCGGGGCGCTCCCCCGTCTCCCGGACCAGGCCGGCCAGGGCCCGGACCTCCCGCTCCCACGCGGGGGGAAGGCCCTCCTCCTGCCAGCCGGCGTCCGGCACCAGGTAGGCCGCCCGCTGGACTAGGGCTTGTTTGAAAAATGTCAACATGCCCAATCAGCGGGTCTTTTGCCCCCTGGACGGCGCAATTTTTCCTTGCAATCCGCCAGGATTCCTGCAAAAAAAATTGCTTGCCAGCGGCTCAAGAT
>NZ_CALXGA010000072.1 GCF_944387725.1 uncultured Intestinimonas sp.
GCCAGCACCGGCATCACCCTCTCCGTCCACACCTCCCTGTGCGCCTCCACCATCGAGGAGTTCGGCACCGAGGAGCAGAAGCAGAAGTGGCTGCGCCCCCTGGCCGACGGCTCCAAGATCGGCTGCTTTGGCCTCACTGAGCCCGGCGCTGGCTCCGACGTGGCGGGCGCCCGCACTGTGGCTGTGAAGGACGGCGACGAGTACGTCATCAACGGTGAGAAGATTTTCACCACCAACTCCGGCTTTGCCGACACCTTCCTGGTCTTCGCCCTCACTGACAAGTCCGTCCCCGCCCACAAGGGCATGTCCGCCTTCCTGGTGGACCGCAACACCCCCGGCCTGACCGTCACCCCCGACATCCCCCGGATGGGCATCCGCGCCGCCTCCAATGCCGCTGTGGTGTATGAGGATGTGCGTGTCCCCGCCGAGAACCTGCTGGGCAGCGTGGAAGGCAAGGGCTTCAAGATGGCCATGAAGGCCCTGGACGGCGGCCGCATCGGCATTGCCGCCCAGTCCGTGGGCATCGCCCAGGGCGCCATCAACGAGGCCATCAAATACGACAAGGAGCGCATCCAGTTCGGTAAGACCATCGCCGCCTTCCAGAACACCCAGTTCAAGCTGGCCGAGATGCAGACCAAGGTGGACGCCGCCCGTCTGATGACCTGGCGGGCCGCTGTGGCCAAGGACAAGGGCGAGGCCTACAACGTCTACGCCGCCATGGCCAAGCTGATGGCCTCTGACGTGGCCAATGAGGTCACCCGCAGCTGCGTGCAGCTCCTGGGCGGCTACGGCTACGCCCGTGAGTACACCGTGGAGCGTTTCATGCGCGACGCCAAGATCACCGAGATCTACGAGGGCACCAGCGAGGTCATGAAGATGGTCATCTCCGGCTCCATGAACCTGAAGTAAGTCTATCCCATTCGTGTGGAGCTTCCTCCATACCGATATGCATCCTATATCCCAGCCCAAAGCCCCGCCGGCTTCTGCCGGCGGGGCTTTGGGCTTTTCCATATCAAAAAAGGCTCAGCTGTACCAGCTCCCGGCGTGGACGGCGGGGCACGGCCTGTCCCCGCTCCACCCCCTCCGGGGGAAGGTCTTCCAGGAAGCGGGAGCCCTCCTTCCGGGTCAGGAGAACGAGCTCCTCCCGGGCCCGGGTCATGCCCACATAGAAGAGGCGGCGCTCCTCGGCCTCCTCCGCAGTCCGGTGTTCCGTCTCCAGGGGAAGGGTTCCGGCCTTTACACCGCAGAGGAAAACCACCGGGAACTCCAGCCCTTTGGAGGCGTGGAGGGTCATCAGGGAGACCGTCCCGGACGCATAGTCCAGCCCCGCGCTCCGCAGCAGATCCCCCTCCCTGCCGATGGTCAGCCCCTTCAGCAGCTCCGGAAGGCTGGGGTGGAGGACCGCCATGTGGATCAGCCGCTGGACCGGCTCCGCCTCCCGGCAGCCCAGGGCGGCCGCCCAGCGCTCCAACAGCCGGTCCGGCCGCTCCCGCCGGAGAACCGGCAGGAGCTCCAGGGCCAGGTCTCCCCACCGCTCCAGGTCGGGCACCTGGGGATAGAGGCCCAGAAGCTGGCGGACCCGCTCCTCCGAGGTCCCGGTGCTTCCGGCCCAAGCCTCCGACGCCGCCTGGGAGAGGCCGGCGGGGCAGTCCCAGCCCAGGTCCAGGGCCGAACGGAGGGCCAGGCTGTCCCCGGGCTCCAGGAGGTTTCGCAAAAAACACAGGCCTCCCCTCACCCGCCGGTCCGCCAGGAAGTCTTCCCGGCCCGCCACCACACAGGGGATGCCGTCCCGGCTCAGACACCGCTCCAGGAGCTCCAGCTGCCGCCGGGTGCGGCAGAGGACAGCGAAGTCCTGGAATCCCCGGGTCCGCTCTGGCGTCCAACCCTCCCGCTGGGCCTCCAGCATATCCACGCCGCCCACCTGGCGGGCCACCTCCTTGGCCACGAAAATGGCCTCGGAGAGGTCGCTCTCGGCCTCCAGGACCCGCACCGGAGCCCCAGATGGACGCTGGGGCTCCAGAGCCCTGGCCGGACCGGGGCTGCGGCGGATGACCGACAGGGCCGTCCACAGGATTTCCGGGGTAGATCGGTAATTGTGGGTCAGCGTCACCCGCTCCAGGCCGGGAAAGTCCTCCTCCAGCCGGGCAAAGCAGACCGGATCGGCCCCCCGGAAGCCGTAGATGGACTGGTCCGGGTCCCCGATGGCGAAGAGGCTCTCCCCTTTTCGGCCCCAGGCCAGGAGCAGGTCATACTGGAGGGCGTCGCAGTCCTGGAACTCATCCACCAGAAGATGGCGGAAGGAGCGCTCCAGACCGGGGGCAGGCCGTCCCGTCCGCCAGAGGGCCAAGGTCTCCAGCAGCAGGTCGTCGTAGTCCAGCAGGCCCAGGGCCCTCAGCCGGGCACAGTAGTCCTGGCACAGCCCTTCTGGAACATCGGTCTCCAGACCGTTCTTCCGGCGGGAGACCCCCTCCAGCAGCTTCCCCGGCGCACAGCCGCCGTGGCTGGAGAGGACCTCCTCCGCCGCCGCCAGGGTTTCATAGGGCCCCGCCAGCCGGACCCCCTGAGAGCGCTTGGATAGAATCTCCAGACAAATGCTGTGAAAGGTGCCCACTGTCACCCCATGGGCCACCCGCTTTCCTCCCAAGAGGCGCTCCAGCCGGGCTCGGAGCTCCCCCGCCGCCCGGTTTGTGAAGGTGACGGCAGTGATCTCCCCCGACTTTACCCCTCGCTCTTGGATGAGCCAGGCGGCCCGGGCGGCCAGGGTCCGGGTCTTACCCGTCCCGGGGCCTGCCACCACGCAGACCGATCGGGCCATGGAGGTAACGGCGGCCATCTGAGCCGGGTTCAGACTCTCCCCCGCCTCCTCCTGGGTGCTTCCGGCGGCGGAGGCCTGTCTGGGGGAGGGAGGCCGCTTTTTCCCCTGCGGCGCCGGCGCCGTACCGAAGAGGCTCACCTGGCCCTCCAGGGCCTCCCGCTCCTCCGGTTCCAGCAGGTGCAGAACTCCATAGGCCCCGTCACAGCCAGGTTCCCAGCGAACCTCCCCCGCCCGCATCCGGCGGACGCCCTCGGCCACCAGAGGTCCGGCGGTTCTGGAAATATCCTCTATCGGGGTTTCCCGCAGAATTTGAAATTCCGGCCCCAGACACCGCAGCAGGCTTTCGTATTTGGCAGTCACCTTTTTGCTGGCAGCGCCGGCCCCCTCCGAGGCGGCGATGACCTCCGGCAGGGGGACCAGGTGCACAAAGGGCTTGGCCCCCGGCCGCTGAAAGCCCTCCGGCCGGTCGGCCAGTGCCTCCACCCGGTGGAGCACCCCAATGGTCACCGGCTTTCCACACACCGGACAGCGCCCCCCTGCCGCCAACGTCTCCCCAGGGGTCAGACGGACCCGGCAGCTCCGATGGCCGTCCAGGTGGTATTTTCCCTCCTCCGGGTAGAACTCTACCGTGCCCGCCAGCCCCTCCCCGGTCTCCAGGGCCCGGCGCAGGGCGGGATAGGAGGGCGCAATGTCCAGCAGATCGGCCTCCCGGCCCAATTTAGAGGGGGAATGGGCGTCTGAGTGGGACACCCGTTGGTATCCGTCCAGGGCGGACAGTCGCTCGTTCATAGGCGGGTCGGAAGAGAGCCCCGTTTCCAGGGCGTGGATGTGTCCCGTCAGGTCCCCGAAGCAGTCCTCCAAGCTGTCAAAGCCGGAGAAGGCCCCGAACACTGAAAAATGGGGGGTCCAGATATGGGCCGGGATGAAGACCGCCTCGGGGCAGGACTCCAGGGTGATCTCCAGCAGGTCCCGGGTATCCAGCCCTAGAATGGGCCGCCCGTCAGAGCGGAGGCTGCCGATGACCTCCAGCTTCCTGGACAGGAGCTCGGCGGCCTCCAGGGAGGGCAGAAGGATGACGCTGTGGACTTTCCGGGTTCTTCCATCCTTTTTATAGATGGTGCTGATCTCCCCGGAGACCACAAAGCGTGGCTCCGGGCCGGAGGCAGTATCCTCCTGAAAGCGGTGCCCCGGCCCCAGGGTGTAGAGTCCCTCCTCCGCCGGGATCAGCTTCTCCGAAAGCTCGGTGCGCCAGGCCGGGTGGGTAAAGTCCCCCGTCCCCACCAGGCCGATACCCTTCCGCCGGGCCCAGAAGTCCAGATACTCGGGCACACAGTCCCGGCTGGTGGCTCTGGAATATTTGGAGTGAATATGTAAGTCTGCAATCAGCATGGACCCTTCCCCTCTTTCTCTCTCTTCGGGGTGCCCTGCCCGCCGGCAATGCTGATCTGCCAAAGCTCCACGGGCCGCCCGTCCAGATCGGGCTTGGTCTCCAGCCGCCACCCGCCGCAGGCGGCAATGGTGCGCCGGGAGGCCCGGTTATCGGCAAAACAGCCCAGCCGCACCGACTCCAGCCCCAGCTCCCCGACGCCGCGTACACATTCAGCCAACGGTATAGCTCCCCCGGACCAGCACCGTGACCTCAGAAGAGGCGGCCAGGCCCCGTCCGTCGGCGGTGATGAGGTAGAGATGGTTGGACTGGACCACCCCGCCGCCGGCCAGGGTTCCGCCTTCCGTGGTATCAATGAGCCCCGGCGCCGACTCCGCTACACAGGAGGCGGAGCCGCTCCGCAGCAAAAATTCACAGCCGGTGCTGCCGAGGAGCCGCTGCCCCGCCGGAACCGTCACCACAGAGAAGACCGAGGAGCCTCCCCCGGAGACCACTCCGCCGGCCCCGGAGAGCAGTGCCTCCAGGTCCTTCCGGTACCCTTCCGCCTCGTCGGAGAGCTTGTCCGCCAGGGCCTCCTCCCGGCTGTCCAGCTCGGCGTCCACCTGGGCCAGAATGCCGGGGGTGGTCACCTCGTCCAGATAGCTCTTTGTGACCAGGGGATCGGTCTGCCCCCCGGCGGCGGCCCCCAGCAGCAGGGCCAGGGCGACTGCGGCCAGGGCGGCGGTGAGGGTCCTCTTCGCGCTCTTTTTCATATGTAACCTCCAATTCCGGGGAGGGCGGGCCGGCCGGAACCAGGTCCGGCGGCCCCGCCCCTCATACCAATTCCTCTGGGTGCAGGCCAAAGCTGACGGCAATGGCGGAATCTACCCGGTGCATCAGTTTGTCGTCCAGGCGGCCCATCTTTTCTCTCAGCCGCTTCTTGTCCAGAGTCCGAATCTGCTCCAGCAGGACCACCGAGTCCTTGGGCAGACCATAGTTCATGGCGGCCAGCTCGATATGGGTGGGGAGCTTGGCCTTGCCGGTCTGAGATGTGATGGCGGCCGCAATCACCGTGGGGCTGTGCCGGTTGCCCGTGTCGTTCTGGACGATCAGCACCGGGCGGACGCCCCCCTGCTCGCTGCCCACCACGGGGCTGAGGTCGGCATAAAAAATGTCGCCGCGTTTCACGCTGTTATCCACGTATGCTCACACTCCGCTGGAAGATAGTAACCCTGCGTCACGAAGGCCGAAGCCTATGTAACGCCGTTACTATGATTCTCCCACGGGGCGGCGGGATTTATACACTTGTCTTCAAATTCGGAAAGCCGGCGTCTCCCGCCGCCTGCCCGGTCCGGGACCCCGCCCGGCGGAAGCCGGAGGAGGTCCCGGTCCCCCCTGTCCAGTCTATGCGGTGGGACAGGCCCCGGTCAATCCTCCCTTCCGCCACCCAGATAGACCCGCGGCACCCGGGGAGAGACGTCGCAGAGGAGCTCATACTGAATGGTCCCCACCAGGTCAGCCCCGGCCTCTACCGGCGCCTGATCGCCGTAGAGGACGCTTTCGTCCCCCGGGGACACGCCGGGGAGGTCGGTGACGTCTACCATGCACATGTCCATGCACACCCGGCCCAGGAGATGGGCCCGGCCCGGCCCGATCTGGACCTCCAGGGCATCGGAGAAGAGCCGGAAATAGCCGTCAGCGTAGCCCACCGGCAGCACCGCCACCCGGCTGTCCCGCTCCAGCACCCGAGTGCAGCCGTAGCTCACCGCCGTGCCGGCGGGCAGGTCCCGCACCGCCGCCACCCGGGTCTTCAGGGTCATCACCGGCTCCAGCGCACAGGTGAGTTCCATGCCAGGGGCGGGATAGTGGCCGTAGAGGGCAATGCCGGGCCGGATCATGTCCAGGTGGGTGCAGGGATAGTTCAGCACCGCCGCACTGGCGGCGCAGTGCCGGATGGGAAAGACAATCCCCCTGGCTGCCAGGCGGTCCAGCAGGTCCAGGAACCGGGTAAACTGCCGCATGGTATAGGCCTCGTCCCCGTCGGCGTTGGCGAAGTGGGTAAAGATACCCTCCCATCGAAGTCCAGGCAGGGCACAGGCTCGCCGGATAATCTCCGCCGCCCCCTCCAGGTGGGCCTCGTCGCAGAGAATCCCCAGCCGGGACATCCCGGTGTCCACCTTTAGGTGGACCGTCAGGGGCTTTCCCGCCGCCGTTGCCGCCGCCGAGAGAGCCGCCGCCGTCTCCAGGTCCCCCACGGTCTGAGCGATCCCGTGCTCCAGTAGGGCCCCGGCGTATTCCGGCGGGGTGAGCCCTAGAATCAAAATGGGGGCCTGGACGCCGGCCTCCCGGAGCTCCAGGGCCTCATCCAGGCAGGCCACCGAGAGGTACTCCGCCCCCAGAGACTCCAGGGCCCGGGCCACCGGCACCGCCCCATGGCCATAGGCGTTGGCCTTCACCACCCCCATAAATTTACAGGACGGGTCCGCCAGGGCCCGGAGCGCCCGGTAATTGCGGGCCAGCCGGTCCAGGTCGATCTCCGCCCAGGTTCTCTTTCGCATGTCGTCCATTCGATCCAATGCCTCGCTTTTTCTGCTTTATTCTTGGGGAGGGGTCAGGACAAAATCCGTAAAAACGCAGTCGATAACCCGGAAGCCGTCCGACAGGATTTCCCCCCGGACCAGGCCGTGGGTAGCGGCGTCAAACCACAGGGAGAGCTCCATCCCCTCCCCCGGCGGGGCCTCCGGGTCCCGACAGGTCATCCGCAGGCACTCCTGCTCCCCCACCGTCTCCAGGGCGCTCTCGGCGATAAAGCCCTCCCGGGCCCCCCGCAGCAGAACGGGTATCGCCCCCACCGGGGACAAACCGCTCTCGTCCAGGGGGCCCGTCTCCAGGCTCACCCCGTCGTACTCCAGATAGGCGGCCTCCCCGGACAGCCGGGCGGTGACCCCCGCCACCTCCTCTGGCGCCACCACCGTGAGGGTGGTCTCTCCTTCCCTGGTATAGCTCAAATCCAGCGTGAAGCCGTAGACCCGCTCGCCATAGTCCGCAGTGATCTCCATCCGGGCGGTACAGCCCTCCATGGCCAGGTATTCCGTCCGAATGGCCAGGGCCAGCTCATCGGCGTTTTGTGCCTCCGCCTCTCCCCCGCCGCAGGCGGAAAGCAGCAGGCAGAGGACCACCATCCATGCGCACCCCATTTTTTTGCCCACAGGCAGCCCCTCCTTACAGGTTCGGCGCTCCCCTCCGGCCCTCCAGAGCCTTGAGCACCCGGGGCAGGGCGCCGATTATATCGCCGGGGGTCATGCCGTACTCCCCCAGCTCTCCAGCGCACAGGTCCCCGGCCATGCCGTGGACGCACACCGCCATGGGGACAGCCAGCCGGGGCGGCATCCCCTGCCCCAAAAAGGAGAGCAGGATGCCGCTGAGCACATCCCCGCTGCCCCCCTTAGCCATCCCGGGATTGCCGGTGGCGTTGACATAGGCGGCTCCGTCCGGGAAAGCGGTGATGGTCCGGTGGCCCTTGAGCACCAACACGCAGCCGTGCTCTGCGGCAAAGGCCCTGGCCGCCGCCAGCCGGTCCTCCCCCACAGGAGCGCCGCTGAGCCGGATAAATTCCCCGTCGTGGGGGGTGAGCACCGTACAGGCCCCCCGGCGGGCGTCCAGTACATCTATATGCCCCTCCAGGGCGTTTATGCCGTCCGCGTCCAACACCACCGGGAGATGGACGGCCCGCAGCACCCGCCGGACCACCGAGGCGGCGCTGTTGCTCCGGCCCAGGCCGGGGCCGATGAGACAGACCCCGCAGCCCTCCATCCGGCGCAGTGCCTCCTCCGCCGCCTCCAAGGAGAAGCCCCCCTCCCGGTTGGCCGGGAGGGGATGCGGCATGGCCTCGTCCAGCTTGGCCCCGGCCACCGGCCACACGGGGGCGGGGACTCCCACGGAAACCAGTCCCCCGCCGGAGCGGACGGCGGCCTGGGCAGCCAGCACCGGGGCCCCACTGTAGCCCACGCTGCCCCCCAGGATATAGCTTTTTCCATAGTCCCCCTTGTGGGAATCCCGCCGCCGCCGGGGCAGGGAGAGCTCCTCTGGGAAGACCCCGTGGAGGTCCCCGCCAACCTCCCGGACCAGGTCGGTCGGGATACCGATGCCAGCCACGATAATCCGGCCGGATCGGGTCCCGCCCTCCCCCAGCAGGAGGCCGGGCTTGGGCAGGGTAAAGGTGACGGTGGCCGCGGCCTCCACCGCCACGCCCAGGACCTGCCCGGTATCGGCCTCCACCCCGCTGGGGAGGTCCACCGCCAAGGTGGGTGCAGGACAGGCATTCATGAGCTCTACTGCGGCCAGGGGCAAGCCCCGGAGTTCCGTATTCAGGCCAATGCCGAAGAGGGCGTCCACCAGCACGCCGCAGCCGGCGCACCAAGCGGCCTGCTCCGGGCTTCCTGTAAAGTCCTCTAGCTTTCCACCCGTTTCCTCCCAGCGTCGGACCATCTCCCGGCAGTCTGGGGTCAGCTTCTCCCGGCGGCCCGCCAAAAAGCACCGAACCTCCAGCCCCGCCGCCCGGAGGAGGCGGGCGGCGGCTACGCCGTCTCCGCCGTTGTTGCCGCTGCCGCAGAAGACGGCGGCCCGGTGGACCCCCTGCGCCTCCGCCAGGGCTTGGGCGACCGCCGCCTGGGCCGCCCGCTCCATCAGCTCCAGAGAGGGAATGCCCCGCTCCCAGATGGCGGCTTGATCCAGAGCCCGCATCTGCTCTGCGCCAGCCAATTTCATTTGGAAATCGTCTCCTTTTCCGGCTTTCCTCCGCCGGTCCTCAATGCCAACTATTGTACCACGATTTCCAGCGTTTGTCTAATAGGAATGCGCACCGTCCCTTTTCAAGATAAGTAGTGATGAGCCGAACTCCGTCGGTTTCACCAAATAGCATGTCCTAACTTGAGAACAGCTAACTCTGGTTACTTGTCATGCCTTGCGGAAAACATTTTTGTATTTTATAATGAAAAATGGAACTTGAGAGAAGATTTTACGTCTATATCAATAAGAATGTGTATTCAGAAAGGAGGTTGCACTATGAAAAAATACAACTTTCTAATTTTAGCATTTGTGCTTATCTTATCTTTAGCGGCGTGTAATCAGCAAGCAGAAACAATTATTTCTTCACTCGACGAGCCGAATAGTAATTTATCTACCAATGAGCCAGCCGGTCAGTCTTTAGCAAGTTTTTCATACGAAGAAGATGTTGCAACATACCAGGAGGGAGACCCTGGAGTGAACCCGAACGAATTTGTAAATGTAGACATCTATCCGATTGACAATCAAGATGCAGCGGTGGAAAGAGCGAAGAATGAAGGCACGATTGAGTATAACGCAACAAACGCATACTATGATGATCACGCTGATATGTGGAAGATCGTTTTTCTTACAGTTGCACACAGCGAAGATGATACTTGGGCCACTACGGGGAATTGCCAAAGCGTTTATATGAATAGCGATGGCATTACGCAACTAATTGTATATGGAGAGTAAAACTGGATATTGTCCCACTGCGAGCAGCCATTTTTGCATAGAAAATGGCTGCTCGTTTCTTTTTCCCATGAGCAGAAAGGAACGATTCCCTATAACGAAACCGAGAGAGAAAACTCGATGGAAATTTGACGTGACAGTTAGAATTCCCGTCAAATTGACGGGACTTTTCAATTTCCCTTGAAATCACTACCTTCCTTGAAAAGGGAGTGCGCACCGTCCCTTTTCAAGATAAGTAGTGATGAACCGAACTCCGTCGGTTTCACCAAATAGCAGTCTCTAACCTCTAAATGGCTGGATGAAATGTTTTATCATGCCTTGCGTAAAACTTTTTTGTATTTATAATGATTAAAATGAAACATCACAGAAAATTTTGCGTCTAAAATGACAGAAACATATTGCAGATTGGAGGTACATACGATGAAGAAATTTTTAACACTATTACTTGCTTTCGCTATGATATGTCCTCTTGTGGCTTGCGGTGAACAGAACGATAATTCGCTCAAAAACAATATGCAGGACAGTCAGAAACCGGACCAGACACCGCCGTCGAGCAATACACC
>NZ_CALXGA010000073.1 GCF_944387725.1 uncultured Intestinimonas sp.
TGGTGGAAGCAGCTCTACGGCGAGAGCGAGGGCAAGGAGGGCAAGGGCCTCTTCCCCGCCAGCGTGGAGTTCACCGCCGACCTCCACTCTATGGGCCAGTATATCCAGCAGGGCCAGCGTATTCTGCTGGAGACTGTGGTGCGCTTCGCGCAGAGCCGCCGTGAGCTCCTCATCCCCCACGACCCAGACAACGTGGACGGGCTCAACTTCCTCTCCGGAAAGCCCCTCCAGTTTGTGGCTGAGCAGGCCCTGCGGGGGACCCTCCTGGCCCATGTGGACGGCGGCGTGCCCAACCTGGTGCTGGAGGCCCCCGCCCGGGACGCCGGCGCCGCCGGGGGCCTCATCTACTTCTTTGAGTACGCCTGCGGCCTTTCCGGCTACCTTCTGGGGGTCAATCCCTTCGATCAGCCGGGGGTGGAGGCCTATAAGAAGAATATGTTCGCCCTTCTGGGGAAGCCTGGTTATGAGGACCAGCGCACCGCTCTGGAAAAGCGCCTGAACGGGTGAGGCTTTCCCCGTGAATTTTTCGTGAATTGAGGCAAATCGGTTGCAATTCCGCCGGGGAAATGGTAACATAAAGGCACAAGGCCGGAGCGCCGTTTCCGGCGAGAATGTAAGGAGTGATCAATATGGTTAGAGTGATCATGGGGGTCAAGGGCACCGGGAAGACCAAGCAGATGATCGAGCTTATCAATACAGCGGTCCAGAACGAGCACGGCAATGTGGTCTGTATCGAGCGCGGGCCCAAGCTGACCTATGACATCAACTATAAAATCCGGCTGGTGGAGGCCAGCCAGTACGACATGAAGGATTTTGACTTCCTCAAGGGGTTCATCAGCGGACTCTATGCCGGAAATTTCGATATCACACACATCTTTATTGACAGCCTGACCAAGATTGTCCCCAGCGAGGCCACCGACCTGGCGGTGGAGGAATTCCTGGACTGGCTGAACCGCTTCGGCGAGGCCAACAGCATCAAGTTCACCGTCACCATCAGCGCCGACTCCTCCCTGGCAAGCGAGGGCGTCAAGAAATATTTCTAAGGCCGGACACCAAAACGCGGTCTCCACGCAGGGTGGAGGCCGCGTTTTCGTCTCTGGCTCCGCTCTTCGGCCCTCTGCCATAAATTTTATGGATGGCAGACTAATTTTTATGTATTGGATTTCTCCAGCCCGGTCCATTACAATCATACCTGCGGCGTCCATGGCCAGAGGGCAGCCCTCAGCGCGGGCTGCGGCCCGAAGCGGCCAGTGGCTGCGGGTACAGCCCTTTGGCGGTCTGGATAAGCTGCCGCACTGCGGTGCGGAGGGGATTGTACTGGTTCCACACCAGATAGATGCCTACGTCCCGGAACTCCTCCACCGGAACCGCCCGGCAGCAGGGGCCGTCGGGAATGGTGCCCTGAAAGAGCACGCTCCCCGCTGTGTTGTGCTCGATCAGGCCCTTGATGACGGTGATCTGGTTGGTCGTCAGGATGATTTTCGGCGTG
Source organism: uncultured Intestinimonas sp. (assembly GCF_944387725.1). Lineage (GTDB taxonomy): Bacteria > Bacillota > Clostridia > Oscillospirales > Oscillospiraceae > Intestinimonas. The sequence continues at coordinate 1,490 of NZ_CALXGA010000073.1, forward strand.
ACCCTATGCTGGGCGCAGGTTTTCAGGGTGCTGGTGGTCAAAAAGGAGTCCTCGGAGAGCAGGACCAGGGGGACTCCTTCCAGCGCCCGGAGGGAGACGCGCTCCTCTTTGGCCAGGGGATGCTCCCCGGAGAGATAGAGGCAGGGGCTTGTGACGGCCAGCTGGTAGAAGCCAAAGGCGGAGGACATGGGGGAATCGGAGGACAGCAGGGCGATGTCCAGCTCTCCGTCCAGAATCCGCCGGTGGTTGGTCATGCTCCCGTTTTCCACCACGTTGACCTTGACCTGGGGATACCGGCGGTGGAACTCCTGCATGACGGGGGAAAAGTACAAGGTCACGCTGGCGGGCGAGAGCCCGAAGCGGATGACCTGATTGGCCTTTCCCAGCAGCTTCATGCGCCCGGAAAAGGACTCCACCTGCTCCAGGAGCAGATTTACCTCATTGAGAAACTGCCGGCCCTCCTCCGTCAGGACCAGGCCCTTATTCTGCCGGAGAAAGAGCGTGAGCGCAAATTCCCGCTCCAGATCATGGATCACATGGGTCAGCCCCGGCTGGGAAATGTGGAGCTCCTCGGCCGCCCGGGTCAGATTGCTGTGCTTACAGACCGTCTGAAAGTATTGCAGATGGGTCAATTTCATGGAACGATCCCCTTTCGTTTTGTGTCACACCTGCCGCAGCCGCCGCTCCGCGCCCTGGACCGGCCGGCGGCCTGGGCCCGTCTCCAAATCCTTATCATGTCTAAAGCTTGCAGCTTTGTTCAACACGCATTATTATAGCAAAAAAACTGCGCCGGGAAAACCGTTTCCGCGCTGGAGAGGAGAAAAACCATGCGCCGCCTGCTGCACGATATCGCTCTTCATCCGTTCCTCACCGTCATGGCCCCCCTGTTCAAGATGCTGGAGGCATCCTTTGAGCTCCTGGTCCCCCTGGTGGTGGCGCGGATGATTGACGTGGGCATCGCCCCAAAGGACGGGCCCTATCTCTGGAGGATGGGGGCGCTCCTGGTCCTTCTGGGGGTGGTGGGCTTTGGCTTCTCCATCACCGCCCAGTATTTCGCGGCCAAGTCCGCCGTCAGCGTGGGGATGGCCATGCGCCGCGACCTGTTTGCCCACATCCAAACCTTTTCCTATCGGGAGATCGACGCCATTGGAACCTCCACCCTCATGAACCGGGTGACCAACGACGTCAACCAGGTGCAAAACGGCTTCAACATGTTCCTACGCCTGTTTCTGCGCTCCCCCTTTGTCGTCCTGGGCGCCATGCTGATGGCCTTTACCGTCAACGCCAGAGCGGCGGTTCCCTTTGTGGTGACCATCCCTGTGCTGCTGATGGTGATTTTTGTCATTCTTCTGGCCAGTATGCCCCTCTACAAAAAGGTCCAGCAGCAGCTCGACCGGGTCCTCCTCAGCACCCGGGAAAACCTCCTGGGTATCCGGGTGGTGCGGGCCTTCGCCCGGCAGGAGGAGGAAAAGGCGCGGTTCCGCCAGGAGGCCGGCAGCCTGTACCGCAGACAGGTCTTCGTGGGGGGGATCTCCGCCCTGTTAAACCCCCTGACCTATGTGGCAGTCAACCTGGGGATTATCGCCATCCTGGCCCTGGGGGGCCGCCGGGTGGACGCGGGGGACCTGACCCAGGGGGAGGTCATCGCCCTCATCAACTATATGTCGCAGATTCTCACCGAGCTGGTCAAGCTGGCCAACCTGGTCATTCTCCTCTCCAAAGCCCTGGCAAGCCTGGGGCGGGTCAACGCCGTGTTTGAAACGCGGCCCTCCATCACCGATACCGGGGAGCCGGTCCCCCCTGCGGAGGACCAGCCTGCGGTGTCCTTTGAGGATGTGGGCTTTGCCTACGCCGGCTCCCAGGAGGAGGCCCTGCGCGGCATCACCTTCTCCGTCCTGCCGGGGGAGACCATCGGCATCATCGGCGGCACAGGCGCGGGAAAGTCCACCCTGGCCAACCTCATTCCCAGATTTTATGACTGCACCTCCGGGACCATCCGCCTCTTCGGCCAGGATATCAAAACCCTGCGCCCCTCCTCCATCCGGGCCCATGTGGGCATTGTCCCCCAGAAGGCCACCCTGTTCTCCGGCTCCCTGAGGAAAAACATGCAGTGGGGGAAGGAGGACGCCACCGAGGAGGAAATTTACCGGGCCCTGGACATCGCCCAGGCCAGGGAGTTTGTAGACAGCAAGCGGAAGGGCCTGGAGCTCCCCCTCCAACAGAACGGCGGCAATCTGTCCGGCGGCCAGAAGCAGCGCCTCGCCATCGCCCGGGCCCTGGTGGGACAGCCGGACATCCTGATCCTGGACGACAGCGCTTCGGCCCTGGACTTTGCCACCGACGCAAGGCTCCGCAGGGCCATCCACACAAGCACCCAGACCATGACCGTCTTTCTCATCTCTCAGCGGGTGTCAGCCATCCGCGGCGCGGACCATATCCTGGTCCTGGACGACGGCCGGCCGGCCGGCTACGGCACCCACCAGGAGCTGCTGGCCTCCTGCCGCGTCTATCAGGAGATCTGCGCTTCCCAGAACGCCGGAGAGGGGGCTGCCGCCCATGCGTAAGCAAACAGACCAGGCGCCCGGCGGGCGGGCGCGGACCCTGCGGCGGGTTCTCCGCTGCATCCGGCCCTACAGCGGCCTTGTGGCCCTCTCCCTGGCACTGTCCGTTCTGACTGTGGCGCTGACGCTCTATGTCCCCATTTTGACGGGCCGGGGCGTGGACCTCATTGTGGGGCCGGGGCAGGTGGACTTTTCCGGCCTGCTGGCCGTCATCCTCAGCATTCTGATCTCCGTCCTCATCACCTCGGCCGCCCAGTGGGTCATGAACCACATCAACAACCAGATCACCTACCACATCGTTCAGGACCTGCGGGGCCGGGCCTTCAACCACTTGCAGGAGCTGCCCCTGTCCTACACCGACCAGCATTCCACGGGGGACCTCATCAGCCGCGTTATCACGGATATCGACCAGCTCTCCGACGGCCTTCTGCTGGGCTTTACCCAGCTCTTCACCGGCGCCGCCACCATTGCCGGCACCATCTTCTTCATGCTCAGCATTGACCCCTGGATCACCCTCATCGTCGTCCTCCTGAGCCCCCTGTCCTTTGTGGCGGCGAACTTCATCTCCAAGCGATCCTTTGCCATGTTTCAGCGCCAGTCCGAGACCCGGGGCGAGCTGACCGGCTTTACCAATGAGCTGCTGGGCGGCATCAAAGTCGTGCAGGCGTTCAACCACCAGACCCAGGCATGTGAGGAATTCGACGCCATCAACCGGCGGCTGAGTGAGTTTTCCCTGAAGGCCACCTTCTACTCCTCCCTCACCAACCCGGTCACCCGGTTTATGTGCGCCGTGATTTATGCCGGCGTGGCCATTGCCGGAGGGCTCACCGCTATCGCGGGGAAGATCACCGTGGGGCAGCTCTCCAGCTTTTTGAGCTACACCAACCAGTATACCAAGCCCTTTAACGACATCACCAGCGTGCTGACGGAATTGCAGAACTCCATCGCCTCCGCCGCCCGGGTCTTCGAGCTCCTGGACGCCCCCCCGGCCCCGGCGGAGCCCACGGACGCCGTGGTGCTGCGTCATCCAAAGGGGGAGGTCCGCCTGGAGCATGTGGACTTCTCCTACACGCCGGAGGCCCCCCTCATCCAGGACCTGAACCTCTCCGCCGCCCCCGGCCAGCGCATCGCCATTGTGGGCCCCACCGGCTGCGGCAAGACCACCCTTATCAACCTTCTGATGCGGTTTTACGATGTGCACAGCGGATCCATCAAGGTGGACGGCCATGACATCCGGCAGCTCACCCGCCAATCCCTGCGCACCAGCTATGGCATGGTGCTCCAGGAGACCTGGCTCCGGTCGGCCTCCATCCGGGACAATCTCGCCTACGGCCGGCCTGACGCCACCGATGAAGAGGTAATCGCCGCCGCAAAAAAGGCCCACGCCCACAGCTTCATTATGCGTATGCCCGAGGGGTACCAAACCGTCATCGCGGAGGGGGGCGGCAACCTGTCTCAGGGACAAAAGCAGCTGCTGTGCATCGCCCGCATCATGCTCTGCCTGCCCCCCATGCTGATCCTGGACGAGGCCACCTCCTCCATCGACACCAGAACAGAAATCCATATTCAGGGGGCCTTTGAGACCCTGATGAAGGGGCGGACCAGCTTCATTGTGGCGCACCGGCTCTCCACCATCCAAAACGCCGACAACATCCTGGTCATGAACCAGGGGCGAATCATCGAGCAGGGCACCCACGAGGCGCTTCTGGAGAAAAACGGGTTTTACGCACAGCTCTATGGCAGTCAGTTTGCCTCAGAGGACTGAACCGGCGCCCCTTTCGCCGGGGGGCGGACTCGGGCGGGGGCCGGTAAAACCGGCCCCCGCCGGGCCGGAAAGCTGGCACTCCGCCCGTCTCTTTGTGAACAAAAAGTGAATTTTTCAAAAACAACCCCCGAAACCTGAAAATTGGGGGTTGATTTTTCTGGCAAATAGGGGTATTATCATACTCGAAGTTAGCACTCAGATATTTTGAGTGCTAAGTCCAGACATTGTGTATATCCAACCATCAATATAAGGAGGAACCCTGTTATGAAACTCAAACCCCTTGCAGACCGTGTCATCATCAAGATGGTGGAGGCCGAGGAGAAGACCAAGAGCGGCATCATCCTCACCGGCTCCGCCAAGGAGAAGCCCGAGGTGGCCGAGGTGGTGGAAGTGGGCCCCGGCGGCATGGTGGACGGCAAGGAGGTCACCATGACGGTCAAGAAGGGCGACAAGGTCATCACCAGCAAGTATTCCGGCACCGAGGTCAAGCTGGACGGCGAGGAGTACACCATCGTCCGCCAGGGCGACATTCTGGCTGTGGTGGAGTAAGCGCACCTGCCCAGCCTGGGGCCGGAGGGCTGGCCCCTTTGTCTTGAATTTAAACTTTTTTGGAGGTAATTGATATGGCCAAACAGATTATTTATGGCGAGGACGCCCGCCGCGCCCTGGAGCGCGGCGTCAACCAGCTCGCCGATACCGTCAAGATCACCCTGGGCCCCAAGGGCCGCAACGTGGTGCTGGACAAGAAGTTCGGCACGCCCCTCATCACCAACGACGGTGTGACCATCGCCAAGGAGATCGAGCTGCCCGATCCCTTTGAGAACATGGGCGCTCAGATCGTCAAGGAGGTCTCCACCAAGACCAACGACGTGGCCGGCGACGGCACCACCACCGCCACCCTGCTGGCCCAGGCCATCATCCGGGAGGGCCTGAAGAATCTGGCCGCCGGCGCCAACCCCATGATTATGAAGAAGGGCATCGCCAAGGCCACTGCCGCCGCCATTGAGGCCATCAAGGAGAACTCCAAGCCCGTCAACGGCAGCGACGACATCGCCCGCGTTGGCGCCGTCTCCTCCGGCGACGAGACCATCGGCAAGCTCATCGCCGAGGCCATGGAGAAGGTCTCTCACGACGGCGTCATCACCGTGGAGGAGTCCAAGACCGCTGAGACCTACAGCGAGGTCGTGGAGGGGATGCAGTTCGACCGCGGCTACATTGCCCCCTATATGGTCACCGACACCGAGAAGATGGAGGCCGTTCTGGACGACGCCGCCATCCTCATCACCGACAAGAAGATCTCCAACATCCAGGAGTTGCTGCCCATTCTGGAGCAGATTGTCCAGTCCGGAAAGAAGCTGCTCATTGTGGCCGAGGATGTGGAGGGCGACGCCCTGAGCACCCTCATCGTCAACAAGCTCCGGGGCACCCTGAACGTCTGCTGCGTCAAGGCCCCCGGCTTCGGCGACCGCCGCAAGGAGATGCTCCAGGATATGGCCATTCTCACCGGCGGCACCGTCATCTCCTCCGACCTGGGCTATGAGCTCAAGGAGGCCACCGCCGACATGCTGGGCCACGCCCGCCAGGTCAAGGTGACCAAGGACAACACCATCATCGTGGACGGCTCCGGCGACGCCCAGGCCATCAAGGACCGGATTGCCCAGATCCGCAGCCAGATCGAGACCACCACCTCCGACTACGACCGGGAGAAGCTCCAGGAGCGGCTGGCCAAGCTGGCCGGCGGCGTGGCCATCATCCGGGTGGGCGCTGCCACCGAGAGCGAGATGAAGGAGAAGAAGCTCCGCATCGAGGACGCCCTGAACGCCACCCGCGCCGCAGTGGAGGAGGGCATTGTGGCCGGCGGCGGCACCGCCTACGTCAACGCCATCCCCGCCGTGGAGAAGCTCCTCAAGGCCACCGAGGGAGACGAGAAGACCGGTGTGCAGATCGTGGCCCGGGCCCTCACCGAGCCCATGCGCCAGATTTCCGCCAACGCCGGCATCGACGGCTCCGTGGTGCTGGAGAAGGTCAAGAACTCCCGGAAGGTGGGCTATGGCTTCAACGCCTTGAACGAGACCTATGTGGATATGCTCTCCGCCGGCATCGTGGACCCCACCAAGGTCACCCGTTCCGCCCTGGAGAACGCCGCCTCCGTGGCCGGCATCCTGCTGACCACCGAGTCCCTGGTGGCCGACAAGCCCGAGCCTCCCGCCCCCGCCGCCCCCGCCGCCCCCGATATGGGCGGGATGTACTAAGCAGACGCAAAGAACGCTGAAAATACAAGGCTTTTGGCAAGCGGTGGAACCGATTTACACCAAACTTACACCAAAACCTGCGCTCAAGAGGCAAGACAATGGCCGATGCTCATATACGAGCATCGGCCATTTCAGTCTGTCAGAAGACGCACAGAACGGCCACATATCTGGTAAAATGAAATCAGATATGGGGGTGAAACTATGGAACAACGGCGGAAAGATGCGAGGAGAGAAGTAGCAATAACGGATATAGAAGGATTGGTACCGGAGGATCATCTGCTGCGGAAAATAGAGAAAGTAATGGATTATGAATGGCTGTATGAGAGACTGGAGCCATATTATTGTCACGATAATGGGCGACCCGGGACAGATCCAGTCGTTCTGATCAAGATGGTATTGATTCAGCATTTGTTTGGGATCGCGTCATTGCGGCAGACATACTGAGAGATTCAAGTAAATCTGGCATACCGTTGGTTCTTAGGAAATGGACTGCTGGAGGAGATACCGCATTTTGCAACGGTGCGCTATACATTCTGCCGGCGTTTTCCGGAAGAATTGACGCAGGAGATTTTCGAACATATTCTGAATAAGGCCCTGAACAACCGGATGGTGGACCCGCAGGCAGTTTTTATCGACGGGACCCATATCAAAGCCAGTGCGAACAAGAAGAAATTCCAGAAAGTGCAAGTCACAAAGGCAGCAAAGGTGTATTCCCAGCAGTTGCGGGGGGAAGTGAACGCAGAGCGGGAACGACTTGGGAAAAAGCCAATACAGGATGACGATAATGAAGACGGAACGCCAGGTGGAGGAACGGTAGAGAAGACGATTTCCACCACCGTTCCAAATGCTGGAATATTTGTAAAAGGGGAGCATGAGCGGCAATTTGCTTACCAGGCCCATACTGCCAGCGACAAACATGGGTTCGTTCTGGGTGTGGACGTGACAGCGGGAAATATACATGACAGCGCAGCTGGGGATGACCTATATAAGCAAGTGACACAACGATTTCGGAACGCAAATTGCAATAACAAGTTGAACACGCCCAGGCAGCAGGGGCCGCAAGGCCGGTAGTCAGATCGCAAAAACGGAATCCAAAAATGAACTGAACCAGTAAAAGCGGACAATAGACAAAACGCCCCCTGATGTAGGAAAATGGAAGTACTACATCAAGGGGTAATTGTTATGGCGAGGAAATATGAAAAAGTAAAGGAACTTGTGCCGGTTGTCGAGCAGCTGCAGGGGCAAGGGAAAACGCGGAAAGAAATCGCGAAGCAATTGGGGCTGCAGAGTGAACGAGCAGTAAAGGACCTGCTCTACCGTGCACGGCACCGGCAGGAAAAGGCTATTCCGAAACAGCGAGGAAGGAAACCGGCCAAAACATTAGCAGAGTACAAATATGAAAACAGGCGGCTGAAGATGGAAAATGAACTGTTGCGGGATTTTCTGCAGTCTATGGAAAGGACGTGAGGCCAAAAACGAAATACCAAGTGATATACCGGCACCGAACAGAATATCCGATATCTGTCATGTGCAGATTCTTTGGCGTATCCCGCAGCGGTTATTACGACTTTGTCCGCCGTGCAGACAGACCCGAGAAAGATAAAGAACTGGCAGACATCATTGCCATGCAGCGCAAGCGATGCTGGGGCACTTACGGCTATCGTCGGATGTGTCTGTGGCTAAGAAGCCAAAGTATTTACAAAAATCCCAAAACAGTACTTCGTATCATAAAAAGTATGATCTGTTGTCCGAAATACGACGGCGTAGGAAATGGGTTCGGATGGGCCGGCAAGCACATCGATATCATAACTCAATACGATCCTCTTTCATTTGTCATTATATCAATGTTTTCAATCTCATGACGGGTGATAATCTTTGAGAAGGAGGCCCCGGTTAGGGATGAAAGTATTCTGGGTAACGGTCGTCTCCTCGGTTTTCAGGACGCAGAATGGCAGAACCCAACGGTCACATGCCGTCCCGGAGCACGTCCTGATCCCGCAAGACTTTCTCGATAACAGTACCCCGGATTGCTTTCAGCAGGGGCTTTTTCAGCAGCTCCAGAGGACCGGGCAGCGAGACCTCCAGCGGGGACCTGCC
>NZ_CALXGA010000074.1 GCF_944387725.1 uncultured Intestinimonas sp.
AGGGTACGGCCATAGAGCAGGGAGAACAGCCGGGTGGCGTTGATGCCCACCAGCCAGTCCGCCTTGGCACGGCAGAGAGCGGCCTGATGCAGCCCGTCATAGTCCCTGCCAGGGCGGAGATGGGCGAAGCCCTCCCGGATGGCGGTGTCCTCCATGCTGCTGATCCACAGCCGGGAGATGGGCTTGGAGCAGCCGGCCAGGGCATAGACCGTGCGGAAGATGAGCTCGCCCTCCCGCCCGGCGTCGCAGGCGTTGACCACCTCGGCCACGTCCTCCCGCCGAAGGAGGGTCCGCAGGGTGTCGAACTGGTTCCGCTTGTCCTTGGCGATGGTAAACCGCCAGCTCTCCGGCAGGATGGGCAGGTCCTCCAGCCGCCACTTGGCGTAGTCCGGGTCGTAGGCAGCGGCGTCCGCCAGCTCCGCCAGATGCCCCAGGCACCAGCTCACCAGCCAGCCGCTCCCTTCCAGGTATCCGGCCCGGCGTTGATTTGCCCCCAGGACGGAGGCCACCGCTTGGGCCACCGAGGGCTTCTCAGTAATCACGAACCGATACAAAATTTCACGCTCCTTTTGGCATAGAAAAAGACGGCCCGTATTTGAGCCGTCTTTCCGTAGTCCTATCTTGATTGTCTCAAATCAGTTTTTCATAGTCACGCCTGGCATAGAAGAAGCGCAGGATAAACACAGTTTCAGCATCTTCGTCCACCCGGTAGATCATCACATAGTTCTGAATCAATGCCTTCCGATACCCCAGTTTTCTGAGGTTGGGGTCGTGACACGGTTCATACATGAGCGGCATCTTTTCCAGATGGGCGTAACAGGCGTCCACCTCGTCAAGAAAATGGGCCGCAGCAATCGGGTTCTCTAAATCTTCCGCAATGTAGGAGATAATGCCATCCAGGTCCTGATCTGCAAACGGGGTGCTTTCAATCCTATAAGCCATGCTTCACCCTCAGATTTCGCAGGGCCTGACGGGCGTCTGCCGTCTTGCCCGCACGGACCTCCTCCTCTGCCTCGGCCAGCTTGGTGTAGACATCCAGCAGATACATCTTTTCCTCATAGGCTTTCATGCTCATAATCACCATATCGCCGTATCCATTCTTTGTGATATATACGGGCTCCGTGGATTCGCTGCACATCTGCGAAATTGCGGCGGTATCCTTTAAGTCCCGAATGGGAATAATGCGGGGCATGACGCTCAACTCCTTCCGTGGCATTATCATACCATAATTATGCCACGATTACAAGAGGCGGAGACGCGCACAGATATTGTCGGAAAATGGGGATGGAAATGGATTGCTTTCTGTCAGCTCCGGCACTAAAATAGAGAAAAAACAAAGGAGGAGCGCAAATGAACAAGTACATGATCTTCCGAGCGCCTAAACAGGCAGACCGAGACCTTGGCAAGCATGAATTGGTGGGCGTGGAGTATGGCGAGGACATCTATGACGCCACAGACGCGCTCATCCGCGCCATATGTGATGATCTATCCGGGAATCCAGAATACTCTGGAAGTGAGGTCTACGCCTATGCACCGGAACCGATGCAGTCCTTCCACAGAACGAAGCGGTATCAATTTTACATGACCGGCGTTGTCTCTCCCTCCTATGCGGAGAAAAATACCATTGTGGACTACGGCATCATTGAGACGGCGGCGGGCTGACGGCAATCCCCCGGTAGCAAGGCAGGACGCAGCCCTCCCCGTACCGTTTGCAGCCGTGGCAGGGATGGCCCTTGGGGGCCGGGGTCGGACGGGATTGTTTGGGCCGGCGGAGGGTCTGCATCATCATCCGCTCATAGGGGCTGTCGGTGAAGGTCCTCATGTGCCCTTGCCCTCCCCGTCCTCGTCCTCATCATCGGCCAGACTGTCCTCGTATTCCTCGTCGTCCTCGCCGTAGTCGTAGTCGTCCAGGTCGTTGGGGCCCTTGGTGCTGGCCTTCCTGCCCTTCACCAGCTTGAAGTAGGCAAACGCGCCGCCTCCACCCAGCACCAGCAGGACCACCAGCAGCACGGCGGGGCTGAGGCCGCTGGATTCCTCCGCCGGTTCCTCCACCGGCTCCGGGGTGGGCTCCGGTTCCGGCTCAGGCTCTGGCCCCACGCACTCGGTCATGTTCACGGCGCACACCGGGCAGGCGGTGTCCACCGCCCCGGCGGCGCATTTGGTGGTGCAGTCACAGGTGGCGGGCTCCCCGTCCTCCATGAGGGCCATCAGGTCGGCCTCGTCCACGGCGTTGAGGAAGTAGACGGTGTTCTCGCCGTCAGCCGCCCGGTCAATGATGATGTAAAAGGTGTTCCCGGCCTTGGTCTGGACGATGATGAACTGCTTATCCCCGGCAGCCTCCCCCTCAATGTCGTCCACAAGGGTCAGGTTTCCCTCCGGGGTGAGGGGCTCCGCGCCTCCGATCACAGGGAAATCGTCCTCCGGGGTGTCATCCTCCGGGGTATCCGTCTCCTGGACTGCCTCGGCGGTCTCCGCGGGCTCCGGGTCGTCGGCATAGGCGAAAGCGGCGGGGGTCAGGGCGGCGCAGCACAGCATCACCGTCAGCAGGACGGTGAGCAGGCGCAATCTTTTCTTACTCATGCTCCGGTTCCTCCTCTCCGGCAGACAGCACCGGCAGCGGGCCGGATTGACGGGCGGCCTCCATCAGGGCGGCCAGCTGGTCCGGGGTCATGCCCACCCGGCGGACCATGCCCACAATGTCCAGGTTCTCCAGCTCCGTCACCTGGCTGTCGATTTCCTCATTGCGGGCGGAGAGCTTGGCGATCTTCTCGCTGTTTTTCTCTTTCTCCGCCAGCAGCTTTGTGATTTTCGGATTCAAAATAAACGCTCCCTTCTATGGTAATCTTGCGTAGGAATACAGGTGCTCCTGCCAGTAGCTGGAGCTGAGGTCCGCGTAGGAGATGGGGGACCCAGCGTGGATCATCATGCCCCCGCCCACATAGATGCCGCAATGGGACACCGGCGTACCGCTGTCATAGGTGCCGGTGAAGAACACCAGGTCCCCCGGCTTGGCGTTCTCTGCGGAGACAGGGGTGCAAATGTTGAACAGGCTCTGCGCCCCCAGGCGGCCCACGTCCCAGCCGGAGTGATTGATGACCCAGCTGACGAAGCCGGAGCAGTCAAAGGAGGTGGACGGGCTGGACCCGCCCCACACATAGGGGAAGCCCAGGTACTTCTCCGCCTCGGCCAGCATAGCGGCAAACTGTTCATCCTCCAATGCCTCCGGGGGTACGTCGTAGTCCAGATAATCCTCCACCACCGAAGCGCCGGGGTATTGGTCCTGGGGGAACAGGTCCGGGCGGTTGCCCAGGGTAGCCATATAGGTGGCATACATACTCAGCCGGTCCTCGTCTAGCAGATAGACCGGCAGATGGGACAGGTCCGTGACCTCCAGCGTCACATAGCAGATATAGTAGGTATAGGGCTCGTCGTCTGCGTCGTACCGGGTCTCCGGCACCACCGATTCCGTCAGATGGTACTGGCGGTCAAACAGCATCTCCAGGGTGGGCTGTGCCTGGGCCAATGTCCACTCCCCCTGATGATAGGCGGTGAGCAGGGAGATGAGCACATAGGGGTCGTGGCCGATTTCGTCCAGGTCATAATGGTACTCGTCGTAATCGTGAGTGTCCTCGTAGCTGTCCAGATAGGCTTGCAGCTCGGCCTCCATCCCGGCGTAGGTGTCCTCCGCGCCCAGCATGGCTTCATCAGTGGAGGGATAGGTGGAGCCAGCGACACCGCTTCCGACGCCTGAGAACAGCACCGAGCAGGAGGACATACAGTTGAGGAAAAATGCCACGGCCAGCAGCAGGCCGCCGGCGGCCAGAAAGCCCTTCTTGTGCCGCCGCACGAAATCCGCCGTCTGCTTGCTCTTTTTGGCCGCCACCTTGGCGGAACGAGCGGTTTGGGCGGCGGCCTGACCCGTGGCGGTCCCGGCCTGACCGGCCCGCCGGGCGGCGGCGTACTGCCGTTTGATGCCCTGCTTCTGCCGCCAGCGGGAGACAGGATTGCTGGCAAGCTGGGGATTCTCCCGCAGGCTCTTTTGGTACAAGGCGTTGACATTGGCCTGTTCCAGCTTCCGCTCCGCCGCTGCGGCCTTCCGGTAGGGGCGCAGCTTATGGCTGTGATACCCTTCCCGGACCAGCCGCCCGGCGATCTCTGCCGCCTGTTCCGACTGGTGGGCGGTCTCCACCCCCACGTTGTCCTCCTGGGCCTCGCCAATCTCCCGGTGGACAACGCCCAGCACGGTATCAGCGGGGGCGTCCCGGAGAGTGTGAATCAGCTTGGAGGGGGGCCTCTTCTTGTCCTCAAAGCGAAGGTGTACCGTCACTGTTCCGGTGTCCGGGTCCACGACGCGCTCCCGGACCTGTTTCTTAGGAATGGCAGCCTGAGCCTTATCCGCTCTGGCTGCCGCCCGGTCTGCCCGGCGGACAGGCTTCTCCAGGGCCGGGTCCTCCCGTTCCTCTTTAGTGAAACGTAGGCGGGGCTGCTTCTCACGCTCACGCATAAACGTCCCCCTCTCCATCTACCCCGGCCAATTTGACACCAGCGGCTCTCATCTGAGCAACAATGCTGACGGGCCGAATCCAGGAAGTTTGAAATTTCCGCCAAGCACCATCTGTATTCCCAGTATTGTCCCGGTAGAGCATGGCATAGGGGAGGAAGCCCGCACGCCAGGTGTCGGCCAGCCGCCTCTCCGCCGCCTCCATGGTATCACCGGGATAGCCGATGAGGACATAGCAGGCCGCCCGGTGAGACGCGGCGGAGATGCCGCCCTGCCGCAGTAGGCGGCCCGCCGCCACCAGGGGCTCATAGTCCTCCGGGGTGTCGTAGGCAAAATACATCCGCGTGGCCCGGACCGAGCGCAGCAGGTCAACGTGCCAGGGGCGCAGCAGCCGGGCCTCCAGGCCGCCGGTAAACAGAGGGCGCTTCGCCTGACGCTCCAGCATGGCGAACACCGCCCGGATATGGGCCTCAGAGCAGGCCAACAGGTTATCGTCCAGCACATTCCAGCCCTCTGTGATGGGCAGCTCCCGCAGAACGCCACCCTCCCGTTTGGGAACCGCGCAGAACCAGCAGCGATTGGGGCAGCCCCGAGAGGTAATGACATAGCCGTGCTTGAGGTAGCGGCCAGGAATAAAGTCGCCGCCCGGCTCGTGAAAGGCCGGGCCGCCCATGCGGACAGGCAGGCCGGTCCTGACCCACGCCTCGGCCAGCTGATGGCCCCTGTCCAAATCGTAGGTAAAGGCCACAGAGACGTGGACCTCCTGGACATCCGGCAAGCTCTCCCCGGGCGGCGGGCCCGTGAAGGCCAGCGCGTCGTCCGGGGTAGCCCGGGTGCGCCGTGGAAAGACACGGACAATGCTCATTGCTCCGCCACCTCCTGGGGCTTGGTGGTCATGATTCCATAGAGCTCCGTGTCCTTGGGGAAGCGGTCCACGAAGGGCAGAATCACGTTGCCGTAGAACAGCAGCCCCTCGCCCTCGCTGGAATGGGTCACATAGGAGAGCTGGTGGGGGCTGATGTTGAGCTGCTTGGCTAAAATCTGCCGGTCTCCCGCCGCCTGGTTGAGCATATAGATGAAGTCTGAGTTCTCGAAGATGTTCTCGATCTCGCGGGAGGCCAGCAGGTCCTTGATATTCTGCGTAATCCCGGTGGGGATGCCGCCCCATTTGCGAAATCGCTTCCAGATTTCCACGCTCCAGCTTGCCAGCTCCCCCTTGAGCAGCAGGTGGAACTCGTCCACATAGTAGCGGGTGGTCTTTCCCGCCGCCCGGTTGACCGTGACCCGGTTCCACACCTGGTCCTGAATGACCAGCATCCCCAGCTGCTTGAGCTGCTTGCCCAGCTCCTTGATGTTGAAGCACACCAGCCGGTTGGTCAGCTCCACGTTGGTCCGGTGGTTGAACACGTTGAGAGAGCCGGTGACATACAGCTCCAGCGCCGCCGCGATGCGCTGGGCCTCCGTTTCCGGCTGGGCCAGCAGTTCGTCGTAGAGGTCCTGGAGAATGGGCATCCGGGCCGGGTCCGGGTCTGCCAGATAGGGGCGGTACACATTCCGCACACAGCGGTCAATGACGGTTTTCTCCACCGGCTGAAGGCCGTCCTTGCTGCCCACCACGATGTCGCAGAAGGAGAGCAGGAAGTCCACCTTGAGGGCCAGAGGGTTGTCGTCGTCCGAGTAGTTGAGGTTGATGTCCATGGGGTTGACGTACTGGGTGCTGGTGGGGGAGATTTTCACCACCTGCCCGCCCAGGCGCTTGACCAGGGGGGCGTACTCGTCCTCCGGGTCGCAGATCAGCACGTCGTCCTCCGTCACCAGGAATACGTTGGTAATCTCCCGCTTGGCGGAGAAGGACTTGCCGCTGTTGTGGACGACAAGGCCGTTTTCCAGCACAAAGTTAAGATACCGGGGTGCCGTCAGATCATAGACCGGGACCTTCTCCGCCAGCTTCAGGACCGACACCCGGACGACCACATGGCCCCCGCTGAGGCGCTGGCCCTCCCGGATGTGCCTTGCCTCCACATATTGGCCGCCGCCGTCCATAATGAGGTGGGTGCCGGTGCAGCGCAGGGCGCTCCCGTCCTCCAGATGGATGGTCCAAAGCTCATCCGTGTACTTCTCCACCCGGATGTTCCTGGCCCTGGCCGCCACGATCTGGCCGGTCTCCTCGTCATAGGCTTGCACCATGGCCGAGGTGACACCCTGTTCCACCAGCTCCGCGAAGCTGGCAGCGGAGCCGTCTGCCAGACGGATACGGGTCTCTCCAGCGAAGCAGCCTGGGGTGCCGAGGATCAGGCCGTTGGGGTTTTTGAGCAGCTTCCGGTCCACCATGATGAGGTTATTGGACAGGGCGTTGATGCCGTAGTACAGCGCCTCCGGGCTGGTCTGAAACAGCTCCTGGGTGGTAAAGGGGACAAAGATGGCGGTTGAGCTGGTGGTGAGGCCCCGCTGAATCTCAATCTGGTTAAGGCCCAGGGGCAGGCAGCTCATCAGCCCCTCCTCCGGCTGGAGGTCCAGGGGGATCAGACGGCAGTTATGCTTCTGCGCGATGGAATTGGCCTGGAACAGGTTGTTATCCAGCTGCTTCCGGCTGTCCGCCGTGTTCATCAGCAGGAATGTCACCAGGAACATCCGCTCATTCCGGCTCTGGAGGTCTTGTAGCAGCTTCTTGGCCTCCGCGCCGTAGGTAGCCAGGTCTGATGGGATGATGTCCATGTCGTACCCGGAGCGCACCGCCTTTTTCTGTTCCTCAATTTTCGTGCGGTCCAGATCGGTGATTTTCCGCTTGATGGTCTTGATGGCGCTGACTTGATCCACAGACTGGATGTGCATGGACACCACAAGACTGGACTCCATATCCAGAAAATCCGCCAGAATACGGTCATTCAGCTCCGGGGCCAGGATTTGCAGGAAGGACACCGCCCCCCATTTCCGGCCCATACGGAAGGCCCGGCTGCCGGGGAACTCCAGGGAGGACGGGGCAATGAAATCCTTGGTGCTGAGACCGGAGGGGGCCAGCCAGTCCCAGGAGAAGCGGAAGGGCTCCGGGTCGTCCATGTGGAACATATCGTAGAGCAGGCGAAGCCGCTCCGTGCCGTTGAGCGGCGTAGTCGCCACCCCCAGGCGTTTGAGGTTGTTGATGATGTCCGTCTCGATGCGCTCCAGCCGGGGCTTGGCCGCCCTGATACTCTCCGCCTCCACGCCGAAGGTGAGGTACTTGGTCTTGACAAGGCCGTTGTTGCCCCTGGCGAGTTGGTTTTGGAGCATGGCGGTGTACTCTGCCCGGATGGCGTCGAAGCTGTCCCCCTGGGGCGGGATCACGATGCGCCTTTCGTAGTTCTCCCTGGTTGCGGCCAGATTGAGGAAGGAGAACTGGAAGCGGATGGAGCTGTCAAAGTAGTTGAGGCAGTCCGACCACCCCTCGAAAATGGCATTTTTGTCCTCGTTCTGACTGAGCTGGTAGTTAATATCCTGGAACTGCACCGTCTTGGTGTAGTAGGTATCCGTGACCCGGCACACGCCGTCCGGCCATATCCGCTGATAGGGGATACTCTCCTGGGCGGACAGCTCCTTTTTATCGGTCCGGGCCGCCCGGCGGATGGCCGCGTCGATCTCCCGACGCTGTGCCCTGGTCAGCTTCCGCCGGGGCTGGGCGTCTGCCCCGGCGGAGGTCTGCTTGCTTGCCTTGAACAATGTGATACACCTCCCGATCTAATCGGTCCTGCCGCGCAAGGACGGCATAGAAGTTGTTGGTCCGGTAAGGCCGCTTCTTGGGGCGCAGGAAGTAGAGGCGCAGAAACTGAAGCGCCACCTTCTCCATGGGCTGGCCGTTGCGCTCGTACATCGCCAGGAAAAAGAAGGGCAGCATGACCAGCACCATGAGCAGGGCGGCGGTGCTGGTGCCCAGGCTGCCCCGGCACAAAAAGAACAGCGGTACGCCGATGAGCGCGCCGCCGCCGAAGCAGATTAGCTGCCGCTTGGTTAGATTGAAAGCGACCTTGGATTTGATTTTCGTCAGGTCCTTGGGGACCGGGACATAGGCCATTTACAACACATCCTTATAAATGTAATGTGGGTCCTGATTATAGCTCCTTTTCATAGCGCAGCTTCTTTTGCGGCGGGTACAAATCCACAGCCGGGCGGCGCTGGCCGGTCCAGCGTTCCCCTCCGGCCAGTCCAGCGCAGGTCCAGCCCGCTGCCCGCAGGCTGGTGCCGGGCTCGGTATCCAGGGTGTAGGTGATGATTTTCCGATACCCCAGCGCCTTTGCCGCCCTGGCCGCCGCGCCATAGAGAAAGCTGCAAGCGTTTTTCTCCCCAGTGGTACACAGGCGGTTGACCTCCAGGGTTTTGCCGTCGTCCAGATACCGGCTCACAGGCCGCCCCACAATGGCGACCCCCACCAGCCGCCCGTCCTGTTCACAGCCCAGGGAGAACTTGTGGCCTGTCACTGGCCGGTGGTGCCGGTGGTGGGCGGCCACAAATGCGTTGGCGTCGGACAATTTGATGGAGACAAGTTTCAGCATCGTCCCTCCATCAATGGGCGTTGAAGATGGAGCGGGCCATGCTGCTGGTCTTGAACAGGGTGAAGCAGAGCAGCACCGTGTAGCCCATGCACGTCCAGATGGCGTAGATGATGTCGCCGTCCAGGGCGATGTTCTGCACCAGCGCGGCGTAGATACCCACGCAGACGATAATCAAAAATGCCTGGAAGCCCAGGGCGAACAGGCTGCGCAGATAGTTCTGGCCGATCTGGCCCCACTCGTGATTCATCATGGTAGCCATGGGGATGGGCGCGATGGACGTGACCAGATATATCTCAATCATCCTCCCGAATGTGACCAGGAAAATGCAGATCACCAGCGCCCAAATGGTGATGCCCACAAAGAGGGATTGGAACCACAGGCCGAACAGCGGCCCCAGGTCCATCTCCATCAGCCGGGTCTCCAGGTCCGCCGTCACGCTGGAGATGTCGATGGCCGCGTCCCCGATGATGACCCCGGAGGCGTTGCTGACTACCCCTTGGGCCAAATCAAAAATCCCCATCACAATGTCCCAGGTGTTGGTGACGATGAGGATGGCGCAGGCGCTCTTGAAAATCCACTTGAAAAAGACCGCGCTTTCGATTTCGTGGAAGTTGTTCTTGTCCACAATGAGCTGAATCAGCTCCATCGTCATGACAAAGGCCAGAATGACCCCGGCAATGGGGACCATAAGCGTCTCAGACAGGTTTTGCACCATGTTGAACACGTCCCCATTCCACGCCTGGGGGGTCAGACCGACCTGGGTGGAAATCTCACCGACCTTCTGATTGACCGTGTTGAACATCCCGGACAGGTTGCCCATGATGCCGCCCACCAGAATCTCCTTCAGCCAGTCGGTGAGGGCTTGCACCAGGAAATCCATAAGGGGTGTTACCTCCTCTCAGGCTGTTGGGATTAAGAGGGGCCGCGCCCGGCCCCCTGTGGCCGGGCGCGGCTTTGCCGCTTTCCCATCAGGTGGTGAACAGGCCGGAGAGCAGGGGCACCAGCACCATGCCCACGATGGCGACACCAGCGCCGGCCATGAGCTG
>NZ_CALXGA010000075.1 GCF_944387725.1 uncultured Intestinimonas sp.
CAAGGAAAAATTGCGCCGTCCAGGGGGCAAAAGACCCGCCGGTTGGGCATGTTGACATTTTTCAAACAAGCCCTAGTGGTTGGCCATCCCTTCTACCACCCGCCAGACGCCCCGGGCGTCCTGATGGGTGACGATGTTCTCAAAGCCGTTCTGAGCCATGATCTGCTCCACGTCTGGGGCCTGGCCCATGCCCACCTCGAAGATCAGGGTTCCCCCCAGCCGCAGGGCGGTGCCCCAGTTGGCTGAGATGGCCCGGTAGAAGTCCAGCCCGTCCAGGCCCCCGTCCAACGCCCCCCAGGGCTCGTAATCCTTGACAGAGGCGTCTAGGCCGGGCAGCTCCTTGTGGGGGATGTAGGGGGGATTGCAGGCGATGATGTCAAAGTCCCACAGGCTGGCCGCCGGCGGGGCCAGAGCGTCGGCCTGGACGCAGGTGACCCGGGCGTTGAGGTTGTTGCGGCGGATGTTCTGCTTGCAGACCCGGAGGGCCCCCTCAGACAGGTCGGCCAGGACCACCCGGCAGTTGGGGGCGTTGGCCGCTACCGCCAGCCCCACGCAGCCGCTGCCGGCGCACAGGTCCAGCACCCGGGCCCCCTCCCCCGCCGCCCTGGCCAGGAGGATGCCCCGCTCCGCCAGGGTCTCGGTATCGGCGCGGGGGATGATGACCTCCCGGGAGATGTCCAGAGGGAGGCCGTAAAACTCCCACTCCCCGATGATGTAGGCCACCGGCTCCCCATCCAGACGGCGCTCCGTCAGCTCCGCCACCCTGTCCTCCACCTCCTTGGAGGCGTAGAGGGGCAGGTCCCGGAAGAACTGTTCCCGGGTCTTGCCGGCGGCAAAACACACCAGCTCCCGGGCCTCCAGCTGGGCCATCTCCACCCCGTGTGTGCGCAGGCGCTTCCGGGTGTCCAGATACAGATTGTTATAGGTGGTCGCCATGACCATCGCCTCTCTCGTCTTTCGGATCGCAGTTGGGGCCGCGGTGCATTTACCACTTGTCCTTGCCCTTCTCCTCCGGCAGGACCTCCTTCAGGGCGGCGATTCCCACCTCGATCATGGAGTCGTCCGGCTCGAAGGTAGTCCAGCGCTGAATGGCCATGCCGGGCCGCCGGACCGCCCGGCACAGAAGGCTGTCGTGACCGCCCACATAGCGGTTAATCTCCCATGTCAGGGCCACCACCACCGGCAGCAGGGCCAGGTGTACCAGGGTCCGCAGCCAGGGGTTGGTGAACTGCCAGAAGGAGAAGACAAAGCTGGAGAGGAGGATGGACACCACGATGACCACAAAGAGAAAGCTGGTGCCGCAGCGGGGGTGGTGCTTAGGCTGGACCCGCACATTCTCCACCGTCAGCTCCAGGCCCTTTTCATAGCAGAAAATGGTCTTGTGCTCCGCCCCGTGGTAGGAGAAGACCCGGTGGATGCTCTTGGTCTTGGAGCAGAGGATGAGGTAGCCCAGGAAAATGACCACCCGGACCACCCCCTCCACCAGGTTTCGGCCCCAGAGGGGCGCCTGGGGGAAGAAGTACATCACGCCTCCTGAGAGGAGGGTGGGCAACACAAAAAAGAGCCCCACAGAGAAGGCCATGCCGATGATGACCGCCAGGGTGGTGAAGAAAGCCATGGCCTTCTCGCTGCCCAGCTTTTCGTCCAGCCACCGATCGAATTTGGAGGGCTCCTCGTCCTCCTCCCCGTCCTCTGGGTAGAACTCCGCCGAGTACATCAGGGCGGTAACGCCGGTATACATGGACGTGCAGAAGTTAACCACACCCCGGATCAGAGGCCAGCCCAGCATGGGGTGGCGGTCCTTGACGAGCCGCCGCGCTTCTGTCTTGACCTCCAGACCGCCGTCAGGGCGGCGCACCACAATGGACTTTTTATCGGGGCCCAGCATCATGATGCCCTCGATGAGGGCCTGGCC
The DNA here is from genome assembly GCF_944387725.1 of uncultured Intestinimonas sp. Lineage (GTDB taxonomy): Bacteria > Bacillota > Clostridia > Oscillospirales > Oscillospiraceae > Intestinimonas. The sequence continues at coordinate 1,916 of NZ_CALXGA010000075.1, forward strand.
GCCGATCATGGTGCGGAAAGGGGTGGCCCAGGCTTGGTTTTGGTTGTCAGGCATTCGTTTTGATACTCCTAGTACATATGAAATCAATCAGCTGCGCCGGCCGGAATAGGCCGGGCCAGGGCTTATCTGCGCCCCTGCAAACTGCCCGGCGGGCGAAAGCCCCGCCGATGGGGCGTGTTGACGAGGTTCAGGCAAGCTCTGAATCATGATAGCAAACCCTGCCGGAAAATGCAAGAGGCGCGGAATCTACGTTCCAATGGGCAGGCGGATGGTGACGATGCAGCCGCCGCCCTCGGCGTTGCCGATGTCCAGGCGGCCGTTGTGGCGGCTGATAATCTCCTCGCAGACCGCAAGGCCGATGCCAGAGCCCCGGGCCTTGGAGCTGCCCTTGTAGAACTTATACTTGACGTGGGGCAGCTCGTCCTCCGGGATACCGGGGCCGTAGTCCCGGATGGTGATGACCGCGCAGTCCTCCTCCCTTCGGATGGCGGTGTCGATGCGCTTGCCGGAGCCGCCGTGCTTGGCGGCGTTGTCCAGCAGATTGCAGAAGACCTGACGCATCCGCTCCGGGTCCCCGGGGATGGGCGGGAACTCCTCCTCGCAGTCGGTGTGGGTCAGGGTGATGCCCTCCCGGCGGAAGAACTCGGTGTAGGTGTAGACGGCGTCCTCCAGCTCGGCCTTGATGTCCATGGGCTCCACCGACAGGGTGAAGCGGCCGTCCTCGATGCGGGAGAACTCCAGAAGCTCCTCCACCATGTTGGTCAGCCTCCGGGCCTCGGAGACAATGATGCCCATGCCCTTTTTCACGTCGGCGGCATCCCGGACCTCGCCGTTCATGATGGTCTCGGCCCAGCCGTTGATGGCGGTGAGGGGGGTCCGCAGCTCGTGAGAGACGGAGGAGATGAACTCCGATTTCAGCTTCTCCGACTGGTCAATCTTCATGGACATATCGTTGATGGCGTCGATGAGGTCCCCCACCTCGTCGTCATACTTCTTCTCCATCTGGATGCCGTAGGAGCCGCCGGCAATGCGCTTGGCGGTGTCGGTGACGGCGGTGACGGGCTCCACGATGGAGCGGACAAAATAGAGGTTGGAGAAATACACCATCAGCACAATGGCCGCCCCCACCAGCAGGGCCGCGGCCACGATCTTCACCACCTGAAGGTCGCAGCGGCTCAGGGAGGTGACGATGCGGATGACCCCCACCAGGGTGCCGTTCCGGCTGATCACCGGCGCGGAGACCGACATCACCCGCTCCCCGGTGTCGGGGGCGGTGCCGGACCATGGGGTGAGCTCCCGCTGCTCGATGGCGGCGGAGACGTCCGGCGTATTGGGGTAGGAGCCGGGGATGGTCAGATCGTTGGTGGAGCTGTCAATGGCGCCGGAGGAGCTGATGATCTGGAGCTCCATGCTGTCCTTGTCCGAAAAGGTGGTGACATAGTCGTTGGCGGTCTGCAGGTACTCGCTCTGGGACATGGCCCCGCTGAAAAAGGGCAGGGCCGCCGTCACCCGGGACTTCAGGCCGGTCTCCATGGTGGAGTAGAAGTAGCCCGCCATGGCCGCCGAGAAAGCCGCTACCGCGAAGAGCACAATGAGCAGAACGGCGGAAATGCTGTTGAGCATCCAGCGCCGCCGGATTCCTTTTACCTTTGCCATCTGCTTTCCGCCTCCCTCTCCGCTTCTTGCGGGGTCAGTCCCCGGCTTTCTCTTCCTGCCCCTCCGAATCTGTCCCAGGCCCGTCCCGCAGTCCCAGCAGATAATCCGTTGAGACCTGGAAAAATTGAGCCAGTGCGATCAGCTTTTCCAATGTTGTGGTGCGGCTCCCGCTCTCAATGGTACTAATCGCCTTATGGGAGAGTCCTATGACCTCCCCCAGCTCCTTTTGACTGAGCCCACTCTTTTTTCTCAGGGCATGAACCCTGCTCGCAAAGATCTCCAACTCTTTCATAAAAGCTCTTTGATATTTACCTTTCAGCAGACTATAATCTACCTGAAAGGTAACAACGAGGTGATTATCGTGTCAACACTTCTACAGGAAATTTTTCTCAACTACGTCTTGTGCTCAGATCGGCCGCCATCCAAAGAATACCGTGAAAAGCTGACGCCTTTGTCCACGCTCCATGACCAGGTGGCGCAAGCATTAGGTGTTGATTTTTCTGAGCAGCCTTGGCTCGCACACAGTCAGCTTTCCCAGACAGAAATCCTAGGGCTTGTTTGAAAATTGGCGATGTGTCCGGCAGGGAGGGATTTTGGGCCGCTGGCAAGCAATTTTTTCGCAGGAATCCTGGCGGATTTCAAGGAAAAATTGCGCCGTCCAGGGGGCAAAAGACCCGCTGATTGGGCATGTTGACATGTTTCAAACAAGCCCTAGATGCCTTTCATTTTGGCCTTCGCCTGGCCCGCGAGTTTCTTATAGATTAAAATCCCCACTTGTACCCATAGCCCCACACGGTATTGATATAAGTGGGGTTCGTGGGGTCAATTCCCCACAAAGCTCCGCTTTGCGGGGACCCCTCTCTTTTTTCATGCTCGGGGCAAATAAATTGCCCCTGCGCCAAGGTTTTGGGCCAAAGGCCCAAAACGCTTGTACGCGCCTGACGGCGCACCCCGCCCTGCGGGGCCCCAGACGACCCCGTTGGCCCGGTTCAGAATCCCCACTTGTACCCATAGCCCCACACGGTATTGATATAAGTGGGGTTCGTGGGGTCGTCTTCGATCTTGATGCGCAGGCGGCGGATGTTCACGTCCACCGTCTTCAGCTCTCCGAAGGAATCCCGGCCCCAGACCGTGTCCAGAATCTCGTCCCGGGACAGGGCCTTGCCGGGGTTCTCCATAAAGAGCTTCATGATGGAGTACTCCACCTGGGTGAGCTTCACCCGCTGGCCGTTCTTCTCCAGCGTGCGGTTTCGGGTGTTGAGCAGGAAGGGCGGCTGGCTGATCTCGCCGCTGCCAGCCTCCACGTCCCCCCCGGTCCGCCGGTACAGGGCGTCCACCCGGGCCGTGAGCTCCGCCGGCGAGAAGGGCTTGGTCACATAGTCGTCCGCTCCGGTCATCAGGCCGGTGACCTTGTCCATCTCCTGGGTCCGGGCAGTGAGCATGATGATGCCGATTTTGGAGTTGCTGGCCCGGATGCGGCGGCAGACCTCAAAGCCGTCCATGTCGTCCGGCAGCATGATGTCCAGCAGGGCTACCTTGATATCCGGGTTTCTGCGCAGCTGGGCCAGGGCCTCCTCGCCGGTGCCGGCCTCGATGGTCTCATACCCCGCCCGCTTGAGATTGATGACCACAAAGCTGCGGATGTTGGCCTCGTCCTCCAATACCAGAACTTTTTTCATGCAAAACACGCCCCTCTCGGCAGAAGTTCTTTTTGTTCGGGACCGGCGGTTACCAGTCCGACTGAATCAAGTGAAACAGGGTTTTCAGCCCCTCTTGGTCCACCCCGCAGTCCCAGCCGCTGTTGCTGTGGAACTCAGCGGCATAGATGGTGTCCTCCTCCTCCAGCAGGATAAACCGCACCCCGGTGTGGGCCCGGGCCACCCGGTTGGGCCCGGTGAGCTTGTAGATGGACAGGAAGGGCTGGCTCCTGGCGTTGCGCTCAGTCTCTCCGGCCGTATAGGGGTAGAAGAGCACCCCCCGCTCCCCGCTGCCAGTATTGTCCTGGCGGGAGAGGGCAATTCTCCCCTGCCACGTCTCGGGCAAAACCAGATACCAGCCGTCCTCCCCGTTATAATAGGTGGTATAGACCACAGTGGACTGCCCGTCCAGGCTGTACTGAATCCACTGCACCGACCAGAAGTCGGCGCTCCCGGTGGAACGAGGGTCCGGAAGGGCGGTGGGTTTGGGGATCTCCAGATAGCCGTCCCCGTTGATGTCCTGAATGGCGATGTTGTTGCTCAGCCGGAGGGTCCCCTCGCTCATGCTGGTGACAGGGTTGTAGGTGATGTTCTTCAGATCCCCATCCCAGGCGAAGATATCGGTGATGACGCCGGTGGTCAGATTGGAGGTGACGAAGAGCGCCGGCTCGGAGATCCCGTTGTGGTTGAGAAAGCCGGTCCGGGGCCTGGAATCGCTGACCAGTCCGGTGATGGCGTTGGACAGGGGGGCTGAGCTCTGGAGGACCATCTGGCCGTCCCGGTAGTCGTAGTAGTCCGCCTGGCCGATGCCGTCCACCGTGTTCAGGTTCAATACCACAATCTCCCGCTGGTTGTCCTTGTCCATGTCCCACAGGGTGTAGTCGGTGTAGGAGATGGGATTCATCAGCCGCTCCGCCTCCGGTGATCGGACCGAGTAGGCCATGAGCTGGTAGACCTTGTCGCTCAGCCGCCAGCTCACCACCAGCTCCTTGTCAGTCCGGCCCTGGGCGTCGGTGTACCCGTCCAGGTCCTCGTAGGAGATGGAGTTGATGGCAGTGCCGTCCCCCTGGATGATATTCCAGAGCGCATAGTCACCCTGGCCGGTCTGGCGGTAGATGTAAATTTTCAGCGGCGGGGATCCGTCGGCCGCCGTGGTACGGAAGAAGGCCACCGCCTCCTGAATGCCGTCCCCGTCCAGGTCCATGAGCTGGACGGGCTGGGTGTTGGTCCCCTGGAGGGGGCCGGCGTACTCAGCCCCGGCCCCACGGACCTGGTCGATCTGTTCCTGGAGGTTTTGATAGTCCTCCGACGCCCGGGGCACCGCGTACAGCTCCTCCGGGGAGCTGAAGGCGCACCCGCCCAGCAGCAGGAGCAGAGCGGCCAGCGCCAGTGCCTGAATTTCCTTTCCATGTCTCATACTGCCGCCTCCCTGCCGCGTTCTTTCCTTTTATCATACCATATCTTGCGGCGCTTGGGTATGGGGATTTTTGAATTTTCTCTCCATGGCCTGTGAAACCCGGGCAATCTGCCCTGCCGCAAGGGAGCCGGCCCGCCGGAAGGAGCAGCCAGGCAGAAGCCGTAAACCCCTGTAGGGCTTGTTAGAAAATTGGCGATGTGTCCAGCAGCGAGGGATTTTGGGCCTCTGGCAAGCAATTTTTTCGCAGGAATCCTGGCGGATTTCAAGGAAAAATTGCGCCGTCCAGGGGACAAAAGACCCGCTGATTGGGCATGTTGACATGTTTCAAACAAGCCCTAGGAACGCCCAAAAACGCGCCGCCGGACGGAGCTTCTGCCCTGTCCGGCGGCGCGGTCTGTGCTCAATCCTCAGCCCTCTGGCCGACCGGCTTTCCTGCCTGTGCGATGTACTCCTTCAGCCTGGAGAAGGTCTCCTCACTGATGTCGTGCTCCATGCGGCAGGCGTCTTCCGCCGCCACCTCCGGGTCCACCCCCAGCTCGGTGAGCCACTCCGTCAGGAGCCGGTGCCGCTCGAAGATGCGGGAGGCGATCTCCATCCCCGCTCCGGTGAGCGTAAGCAGACCGTCCCTATCCATCACCACATAGCCGTTTTCCCGCAGAAGGCTCATGGCCCGGCTGACGCTGGGCTTGGAAACGTTGAGCTGGTGGACCACATCAATGGAGCGCACCGTTCCCTTTTTCTCCTGGATCATCAAGATAGCCTCCAGATAGTCCTCCGCCGACTCCTGTATCTTCAAGGGACTCCCTCCAAATTGCCGACTTTGTACGTCCATACCGCGCGAATCAGCCGCTTTGCGGTTGATTCAGCAGACAATATTGTAACATGATCCCCCAGAAGATACAAGGTCAAATTCCATATGTTCTGGGGGTCCTCACCTTCTCCGCTTTTTCTTTTTGGGCCGGGCCCCCAGCAGTCCGGCGGCAGCTCCGCCGCAGAGGGCCCCGGACAACAGGCCCAGTCCCCCATACTCCACAGACATTTCCTCGAACAGCAGGAGCCCAATGGTGAGCAGCAGCAGAAACAAAACGGCTCCGGCGGCTAACCCCGCCAAAAGAGAGGCGGAGCCGCAGCGGCGCACCGCGAAGAGGCCCCCGGCAAAGCCCCCCAGCACACAGCCCACAATGGCCATGCGGTCCATCAGGTCCTCGGACAGCTGCCCGCCGGAGACCCCCACCGCGCAGAGGAACAAAAATACCAGGCACACGCCCAGCGCCAGAACGCCGCCCAACAGGACGCCGGTGATGACACGCACCAGCTTGGCCCCCTGGTCCTCCTCTGTTTTGTGCATAACAACACCCTCCTCACAACAGCTTCTGGAAAAGCCTATGCGGGGAGGGTGCTTGTCATGCTATTGGATTACTTCTGGGCTTCCACGGTCTGAGCGCCCCTAGTGGTGATGGCCCACTTGGCAAACTCCACCCGGACCCGGTCGGCGCTGGTCTCGATGACGATGCTCTCGTCCTTCACGGCGCAGATCGTGCCGATGATGCCGCCGATGGTGGTGACCTGGTCCCCCACCGCCAGCTCGCTGCGCATTTTCTCCAGCGCCTTTTTCTTCTTGCTTTCCGGCCGGAGCAGCAGGAAATAGAAGATCACCAGCATGGCCAATACCATACCTACGTAGGACATCAGCTCCAAACAACATTACCTCCAAACGATGAATTCCAGGGGGCCCTTTTCCAGCCCGCGCTGGACAGTGAATCTATTATACAGGCACGCGCCGGTTTTGACAAGCCTTTTATCAAAATTACAGTCTCTGCTCCAGCTTAACGCTGTATTCCTCCCGGAAGGCGGCGAAGGAACCGCTGTCCAGGGCCTCCCGGATGCGCCGGGTCAGCTCATTGTAAAACCAGAGATTGTGGAGCACCGCCAGGCGCATGGCCAGCATCTCCCCTGCCACAAAGAGGTGGCGGAGGTAGGCCCGGGAGAAGGAGCGGCAGGCCGGACAGCCGCAGCCGGGGTCGATGGGCCGGGCGTCCAGCTTATACTTCTCGTTTTTGATGTTCAGGGAGCCCTCCCAGGTAAAGAGCTTGGCGTGGCGGGCGTTCCGGGCGGGCATGACGCAGTCGAAGAAGTCCACCCCCCGGGCCACCCCCTCGATGATGTTGGAGGGCGTCCCCACCCCCATGAGATAGCGGGGCTTGTCCGCCGGCATCCAGGGCTCCACCGCCTCGATGATGTCGTACATGGTCTGGGTGGGCTCCCCCACCGCCAGACCGCCGATGGCGTAGCCGTCGCAGTCCAACCTGGCGATCTCCTTCATGTGCCACACCCGCAGGTCGGCGTAGGTCCCCCCCTGGTTGATGCCGAAGAGCATCTGCCTGGGGTTCACCGCATCCGGAAGGGCGTTGAGCCGGTCGTGCTCAGCCCTGCATCGCTCCAGCCACCGGAGGGTCCGTTCACAGGAGGGCTTGACATATGCATAGGCGGCGGGGTTCTCCACACACTCATCAAAGGCCATGGCGATGTCGCTGCCCAAGTTGGACTGAATGCGCATGGACTCCTCCGGCCCCATAAAAATGCGCCGCCCGTCGATGTGGGAGGCGAAGGTGACCCCCTCCTCGGTGAT
>NZ_CALXGA010000076.1 GCF_944387725.1 uncultured Intestinimonas sp.
GTGGCGGAACGCTAAAGGGAGGAGGCAAGAGCTATGGGACAGAAAGTCAATCCCCACGGCCTGCGCGTGGGTGTCATTAAGGATTGGGACTCCCGCTGGTATGCCCGTAACGAGAAGGTGGGCGACCTGCTGGTGGAGGACAACAAGATCCGCAAATATCTGAAGAAGACCCTCTATTCCGCCGGTATTCCCCGCATCGAGATTGAGCGGGACAACGCCAAGGTGCGCATCTACCTGCACTGCGCCCGCCCCGGCGTGGTGATCGGCAAGGGCGGCACGGAGATCGAGCGCATCCGCCTCGAGGTGGAGAAGATGATCGGCAAGAGCGTGGCCCTCAACATCGTGGAGGTCCGCAACCCCGACATGGACGCCCAGCTGGTGGCTGAGAACATCGCCCAGCAGCTGGAGAAGCGCATCGCCTTCCGCCGGGCTATGAAGAACGCCATGGGCCGGGCCATGCGTATGGGCGCCCTGGGCATCAAGGTCCAGTGCTCCGGCCGCCTCAACGGCGCCGAGATCGCCCGCACCGAGCACTATCACGACGGCACCATCCCCCTGCAGACCCTCCGGGCCGACATCGACTACGGCTTCGCCGAGGCCGCCACCACCTACGGCCGCATCGGCGTCAAGTGCTGGATCTACAAGGGCGAGGTCCTCTCCCAGGCCCTGCGGACCACCCCCCGCACCCTGGACACCAAGAACTTTAAGGAGCGCTCCGACCGGCCCCGCCGCCGGGATGACCGCCGGGGCGGCGGCCGTCAGGGCGGCTTCAACCGGGACCGCCAGGGCGGCGGCTTCAACAACCGCGGCCCCCGTCCCGCCGGCCAGGGCGGCTTCAACCGCCAGGGCGGCGGCGCCCGTCCCGCCGCTCCCACCGCTCCTAAGGAAGGAGGCGCCAAGTAATGCTGCTGCCGAAGAGAGTCAAATACCGCCGCGTCCACCGCGGCCGCATGAAGGGCAAGGCCACCCGCGGAAACACCGTCACCTACGGCGATTGGGGCCTGCAGGCCACCGAGCCCGCCTGGATCACCTCCAACCAGATCGAGGCCGCCCGTGTGGCCATGACCCGCTACACCAAGCGCGGCGGTAAGGTCTGGATCAAGATTTTCCCCGACAAGCCCGTCACCGAGAAGCCCGCCGAGACCCGCATGGGTTCCGGTAAGGGATCCCCCGAGTACTGGGTGGCCGTGGTGAAGCCCGGCCGTGTGATGTTCGAGATCGCCGGCGTCTCCGAGGAGGTCGCCCGCGAGGCCCTGCGTCTCGCCTCCCACAAGCTGCCCGTCAAGTGCAAGGTTGTGAAGAAAGAGACCGCCGAGACCGAGAATGGTGGTGAAGCATGATGAAGGCAACCGAGGTACGCAAGATGTCCGCCGCCGAGCTGGAGGCCAAGCTGCTGGATCTGAAGAAGGACCTGTTCCAGCTCCGGCTTCAGCACGCCACCAACCAGCTCGACAACCCCATCCGCATCGCGGAGGTCAAGAAGGATATTGCCCGAGTCAAGACCATTCTCCGTGAGCAGCAGTTGGCCAGCCGATAACGTCAGAAGGAGGAAATCAGAAAATGGAAAACAGAACTTCTTCCCGCAAGACCAGAGTCGGCCTGGTCGTCTCGGACAAGATGGATAAGACCGTGGTGGTGGCCATCGCCGACCGTGTGGCCCACCCCCTCTACAAGAAGATCGTCAAGCGGACGTACAAGCTCAAGGCCCACGACGAGAACAACGCGTGCGGCGTGGGCGACCGCGTGAAGGTCATGGAGACCCGCCCCTTGTCCAAGGACAAGCGCTGGCGCGTGGTCGAGATCATTGAGAAAGCGAAGTAAGGAGGTGCCGTTATGATTCAGCAGGAATCCTATCTGAAGGTGGCCGATAATACCGGCGCCAAGGAAATCAAGACCATCCGGGTGCTGGGCGGCTCCAAGCGCAAGTACGGCAACATCGGCGACGTCATCGTGGCCTCCGTGCGGAAGGCCCAGCCCGGCGGCACGGTGAAAAAGGGCGAGGTGGTCAAGGCCGTCATCGTCCGCTCCGCCCGGGGCGTCCGCCGGGCCGACGGCAGCTATGTCCGCTTCGACGACAACGCCGCCGTCCTCATCAAGGATGACAAGAATCCCCGCGGGACCCGCATCTTTGGGCCCGTGGCCCGTGAGCTGCGCGACAAGGATTACATGAAAATCCTGTCCCTGGCTCCCGAAGTGCTGTAAGGGGGTAGGAGCAATCATGAAGAAGATGAGCATCAAGAAGGACGACCTGGTGGTCGTGCTCTCCGGAAAGGACAAGGGCAAGCAGGGCAAGGTCCTGACCGCCATCCCCGAGGAGAACAAAGTAGTGGTGGAGAAGGTCAACGTGGTCTCCCGCCACACCAAGCCCCGCCGGCAGGGCGAGGAGGGCGGCATTCTGAAGAAGGAGGCCCCCATCTACGCCAGCAAGGTGCAGAAGGTCTGCCCCAAGTGCAACAAGCCCACCCGCATCGCCCACAAGCGGGTGAAGAAGGTCGTCTCCGGCAAGGAGAAGTATATGAGCATCCGCGTATGCAAAAAGTGCGGCGCGGAGGACATCTGAGAGAGGAGGAGTGATGTAAGATGGCAGAGGAAAAGAAAGTGCCCAACCTGAAGGCCAAGTACCAGAAGGAAGTCGCTCCTGCGCTCATGCAGAAGTTCGGCTACAAGAGCCCCATGCAGATTCCCAGGCTGGAGAAGATCGTGGTCAACTGCGCTTGCGGCGAGGCCCGGGACAACGCCAAGGTCCTGGAAGCCGTGGTGGGCGATCTGACCAAGATCACCGGCCAGAAGGCCATTGTCACCAAGGCCAAGAAGTCCGTGGCCAACTTCAAGCTCCGTGAGGGAATGCCCATCGGCGCCAAGGTCACCCTGCGGGGCGACCGGATGTGGGAGTTCCTGGACCGCCTGTTCAACGTGGCCCTGCCCCGCGTCCGCGACTTCCGGGGCATCAACCCCAACGCCTTCGACGGCCGGGGCAACTACGCCCTGGGCCTGAAGGAGCAGTTGATCTTCCCCGAGATCGAGTACGACAAGATCGACAAGATCCGCGGCATGGACGTGGTGCTGTGCACCACCGCCCAGACTGACGAAGAGGCCAAGGAGCTGCTGACCCAGATCGGCGCCCCCTTCGCCGCGGGTTAAGGGAGGAGAGAAAACATGGCTAAGAAATCGATGATCCTCAAGCAGCAGCGCAAGCCCAAGTTCTCCAGCCGCCGCTACAACCGCTGCAAGCTCTGCGGCCGCCCCCACGCCTACCTGCGGGACTACGGCATCTGCCGCATCTGCTTCCGGGATCTGGCCTACAAGGGCCAGATTCCCGGCGTCAAGAAGGCGTCCTGGTAAGCTCCTCCGGGAGCTCTCCATCGGGAGATCGGGAGCCGGGAGCAGGAAACAGGGTCCGCCCTCTTTCCTGGCTCCTGATTCCGGTTTCCATACAACCCCAGCGGGCGGTCAACAGGTCGGAGCCCGCCTAGCTCCGATACCTTCCGCCTCCACAGGCCCCGGCCTGTATCTTCTTAAAGGAGGTAACACCATGCACATCACGGACCCCATTGCGGATATGCTCACCCGCATCCGCAACGCGAACAACGCCAAGCACGACACCGTGGACGTGCCTGCGTCCAACATGAAGAAGGCCATCGCGCAGATTCTGCTGGATGAGGGCTATATCAAGAACTTCCAGCTCATCGACGACGGCACTCAGGGCGTCATCCGCATCACCCTGAAGTACAACGCCAACAAGGAGAAGGTCATCTCCGGCCTTCGCCGTGTTTCCAAGCCCGGCCTGCGGGTCTACGCCGGAGCTGACGAGCTCCCCCGGGTCCTGCGGGGCCTGGGCATCGCCATCGTTTCCACGTCCAAGGGCGTCATGACCGACAAGGCTGCCCGCACGCAGCATGTCGGCGGTGAAGTCCTGGCCTTCGTGTGGTAAGGGAGGGAGAGAAGAATGTCTAGAATCGGAAGAATGCCTATCCCTGTCCCCGCCGGCGTGGAGATCAGCATCGGCGAGAGCAACCTGGTCACCGTGAAGGGCCCCAAGGGCGCCCTCACCCAGCAGCTCTCCCCCTCCATGACCATCCGCCAGGAGGGCGCTGAGCTCCTTGTGACCCGTCCCAACGACGCCAAGGAGAACCGCGCCCTGCACGGCCTGACCCGCAGCCTGCTCCACAACATGGTGGTGGGCGTCACCGACGGCTTCAAGAAGGAGCTGGACGTCAACGGCGTGGGCTACCGCGTGGCCAAGGAGGGCAACAAGCTGGTGATGAACCTGGGCTATTCCCACCAGGTCATCATGGAGGAGCCCGAGGGCATCGCCATCGACGTGCCCAACCCCAACAAGATTGTCATCTCCGGCTCCGACAAGCAGAAGGTGGGCCAGTTCGCCGCCGAGGTCAGAGAGAAAAGACCGCCCGAGCCCTACAAGGGAAAGGGGATCAAATACACCGACGAGGTCATCCGCCGCAAGGAAGGCAAGACCGGCGTCAAGAAGAAATAAGGAGGTGTGCCTAAATGATCAAGAGACCCGATACCAATGCCCAGCGGCTTAAGCGTCACAAGAGGGTGCGCGGGAAAATCTCCGGCACGCCCGAGAGACCCCGCCTGAACGTGTTCCGCAGCGAGACCAACATCTACGCCCAGGTCATCGACGACGTGAGCGGCAAGACCCTGGTCTCCGCTTCCTCCCTGGAGAAGGACTTCTCCTGCGACGGCACCAAGACCGATGCCGCCAGAAAGGTAGGCCAGACGGTGGCCGAGCGCGCCAAGGCCGCCGGCATCACCACCGTGGTCTTTGACCGCGGCGGCTACGTCTACCACGGCCGGGTCCAGGCCCTGGCCGAGGGCGCCCGCGAGGGCGGCCTGGAATTTTAAGGGGAGGAGAAAGCGAACATGCCTAGATTTGAAAGAGAACCCAGCGAGTTCACCGAGAAGCTCGTTTCTCTCAACCGCGTCAGCAAGACCGTCAAGGGCGGCCGCATCTTCAAGTTCGCCGCCCTGATGGTGGTGGGCGACGAGAAGGGCCGGGTGGGCTTCGGCCTGGGCAAGGCCGCCGAGGTGCCCGAGGCTATCCGCAAGGGCATCGAGGATGCCAAGAAGAACATGATCACCGTGACCCTGTCCGGCACCACCATTCCCCACGAGGTCATCGGCGCCTTCGGCGCCGGCCGGGTGCTTCTGAAGCCCGCCGCCCCCGGTACCGGCATCATCGCCGGCGGCCCGGTCCGCGCCGTCATGGAGGCCGCCGGCATCCGCGACATCCGGGCCAAGTGCCTGCGCTCCAACAACCAGCAGAACGTGGTCTCCGCCACCTTCGAGGGCCTCAAGTCCCTGCGCGGTCCCGAGGAGGTCGCCCGCGTCCGGGGTAAGAGCGTCGAAGAGATCGTAGGTTAAGGAGGGCTAAAAATGGCTAAGCTGAATATCAAGCTGGTCAAGAGCCTGAACGGCCGCCTTGCCAAGCACAAGGCCACCGCCGAGGCTCTGGGCCTGCGTAAGATCGGCGATACCACCGTGCAGCCCGACAACGAGGCTACCCGCGGCAAGATCGCCCAGATCGGTTACCTGCTCCAGGTCACCGAGGAACAGTGAGGAGGTCGCGACATGAACCTGCATGAACTCTCCCCCGCGCCTGGCTCTGTGAAGAGCGCTTTTCGGAAGGGCCGGGGCCACGGCTCCGGCAACGGCAAGACCGCCGGCCGGGGACACAAGGGCCAGTGGGCCCGCTCCGGCGGCGGCGTCCGCGCCGGCTTCGAGGGCGGCCAGATGCCTTTGGTCCGCCGCATCCCCAAGCGTGGCTTCAACAACATTTTCGCCAAACCCATGGAGATTGTCAACCTCTCCAGCCTGAACAAATTTGAGGACGGCTCCACCGTCAGCGTCAGCGACCTTCTGGAGAAGGGCATCCTCTCCAAGTGCGAGCACGGCGTGAAGATCCTGGGCAACGGCAGCCTCGAGAAGAAGCTGACCATCCGGGCCAACGCCTTCTCTGCCTCTGCCAAGGAGAAGATCGTCGCGGCAGGTGGAAAGTACGAGGTGGTCTGACGTGATCCAGACCATCAAAAACGCCTGGAAGGTCCCTGAGCTGCGCAGGAAGATTCTCTTTACCATCTTCGCGCTGCTGATCTTCCGGCTGGGCTCCGCAGTGCCCGTGCCCTTTGTGGACACGGACCTGCTGAGAAGCTACCTGAGCAGCATGAGCGGTACCATCCTGGGCATGATGAACGCCATGAGCGGCGGCGCCTTCGCCACCGCCACGGTCTTTGCCTTGGGTGTGCAGCCGTATATTAACAGCTCCATCATCATCCAGCTGCTCACCGTGGCCATCCCCTATCTGGAACGCCTCCAGAAGGAGGGCGGCGAGGAGGGCCGGAAGAAGCTGGCGGCCATCACCCGGTACACCACCGTGGCCATCGCCCTGCTCCAGGGCTTTGGCTACTACACCCTGATGAACGCCAACGGCATCATCAACGCCGGGAGCATGAACGGCATCTGGGCCGCCCTGGTCATCATCGTCTCCTTCACCGCCGGCTCCGCCTTTGTCATGTGGCTGGGCGAGCAGATCACCGAGTTTGGCATCGGCAACGGCATCTCCATCATCCTCTTCGCCGGCATCATCTCCCGGGTGCCCAACATGGTGGGAACCCTCTGGATGGGGGTGAGCAACTCCATCAACGGCATTACCGGCGAGAATGTCATCACCCTGCCCTGGTGGGGCGCCATCCTCATCCTCATCGGGATTCTGGCTATTGTGGTCCTCATCGTCTTCATCTCCAACGCCGAGCGGCGCCTGCCCGTGCAGTACGCCAAGCGGGTGGTGGGCCGGAAGATGTACGGCGGCCAGTCCAGCCACATTCCCCTGAAGGTGAACATGTCCGGCGTCATGCCCATCATCTTCGCCCAGTCCATCGCCTCTCTGCCCGCCACCGTGGGCGTCTTCGTGGGCTGGACCACCGAGAGTGAGGGCTTCGCCGGCGGCCTGATGCAGGTCTTTGACCCCACAGGCATTCTCTACTCCGTCATCTATTTCTTCCTCATCCTGGGCTTCAGCTATTTCTATTCCACCATGCAGTTCAACCCCATTGAGGTGGCTAACAACCTGAAGAAGAACGGCGGGTTCATCCCCGGCTACCGGCCGGGCCGTCCCACGGCGGACTTCATTCAGAAGGTGCTCAGCAAGATCACCCTCTTCGGCGCCATCTACCTGTCGGTCATCGCCATCGCCCCCATTATCACACAGAACCTGATCGGCGTGCAGAGCCTGGCCATCGGCGGCACGTCCATCATCATCGTCGTCAGCGTTGCGCTGGAGACCATGAAGGCCCTGGAGGCCCAGATGCTCATGCGGCATTACAAAGGCTTCCTGGAGTAAGGAGGTAAGGGTATGAAGCTGATTTTGTTGGGGCCTCCGGGGGCCGGTAAGGGCACCCAGGCCGAGATTCTCTCCCGAGACCTGCACATTCCCACCATTTCCACAGGCAACATCCTCCGGGCGGCCGTGAAGGCGGGCACGCCCATCGGCTTGAAGGCCAAGTCCTATATGGACGCCGGAAAGCTGGTCCCCGACGAGGTCATCATCGGTATCATTCAGGAGCGCCTGGCGGAGTCCGACTGCGCCGGCGGCTTCATCCTGGACGGGGTGCCCCGCACCATCGCCCAGGCCGAGGCCCTGGAGGAGCACGGCATCGTGTTCGACCATGTGATCTCCCTGGAGATCTCCGACGAGGCCATTGTGGAGCGCATGGACGGGCGGCGGGTCTGCGGCCACTGCGGCACACCCTTCCACCTCTCCACCAACCCGCCCAGGCAGGCCGGCGTCTGCGACCTGTGCGGCGGCGCACTCATCGAGCGCAACGACGACAAGCCCGAGACCGTCCGGGCCCGGCTGGAGGTCTACCACCAGGAGACCGAGCCCCTCAAGGAGTTCTATTCCAAGCGTGGCACCCTCAGCGCGGTACCCGGAGACCTGGGCACCATCGAGGAGACCACAAGGGCCATTAAGCAGGTCCTGGAGGCGGCCCCTTGAACATGATCTCCATCAAATCTCCCCGCGAAATCGAGCTGATGCGCCGGGCCGGGGCGGTGACGTCCCAGGCCCGGGCGCTGGCAGGCTCCATGGTGAAGCCAGGCGTCACCACCCTGGAGATTGACCACGCGGTACGGGACTTCATCCGGGCCCAGGGCGGCGAGCCCTCCTTCCTCAACTACAGCGGCTACCCCGGCTCGGCCTGCATCTCGGTGAACGAGGTGGTCATCCACGGCATCCCGGACCACCGGAAGCTGGTGGAGGGGGACATCGTCAGCGTGGATGTGGGGGCCTGCCTGGACGGGTTCCACGGCGACTGCTGCGGTACCTTCGCCTGCGGCGCGATCTCGCCGGAGGCCCGCCGGCTCATCGACGTGACCCGGCAGAGCTTCTTTGTGGGCATCCAGTGGGCCACCCCCGGCCACCGGGTGTCCGACATCTCCCACGCGGTGCAGCAGTATGTGGAGGCCAACGGCTATTCCGTGGTCCGGGACTTCGTGGGCCACGGCGTGGGGCAGAAGCTCCACGAGCCCCCGGAGGTCCCCAACTTCGGCCCGGCCGGCCACGGTCCCCGGCTCCTGCCCGGCATGGTGCTGGCGGTGGAGCCCATGGTCAACGCCGGCGGCTGGCAGGTCCGGGTTCTCCCGGACGGCTGGACCACCGTGACGGTGGACAGCTCCCTGGCAGCCCACTACGAGAACACCATCCTCATCACCGACGGGGAGCCCGAGCTCCTCACCCCCCTGGGCGGAGACCTGTGATGCACGACTACACAGGCTGGATCGCCAGGTCCGCTGCGGGGCGCGACAAGGGCACGCTGTTGTGCGTGGTGGGCGTGGACCAGGGGGCCCGCTGCCTCCTGGTGGCCGACGGCAAGCGCAGAAAAGCGGCGCACCCGAAGCGAAAAAAGCTGGGGCACCTGGATTTGGTGAGCCCCGGCACGTTTGGACATCAGGCCATTCGGAAGCTCCGGGAGGGGCTCCCGGTGTCCGACAGGGAACTCAGGAGGGCGCTGGCCGCCTTCCGCGACGAGTCAGACCAAGGAGGGAACTAGGCTTGGCAAAGAGCGATATGATCGAGCTGGAGGGGGTCGTCACCGAGGCCCTGCCCAACACGACCTTCCATGTGGACATCGGGAATGGGCACATCATCCTGGCCCACATCTCCGGCAAGCTCCGTATGAACTTTATCCGCATTCTGCCGGGAGATAAGGTGACGGTGCAGATGTCGCCCTACGACCTGACCCGGG
>NZ_CALXGA010000077.1 GCF_944387725.1 uncultured Intestinimonas sp.
GCGCCAAGAGCCGCCGCTTTTCGCGGCGGTTGCGCTCCGCCCAAGGGGCTGCACCCTCCTCTTGTCTTTTTTTTTCATCCTGTGCTACAATAAAATCCAATCGTATAGTTTCCGTGGAGCTTGGCAAAGAGGAGATCATGATATGGCTATTTTGGGTATAGATTTAGGTACAACAAATTCTCTGGCCGCTGTCTGGCGTGGGGGACGAGCGGAACTGATTCCCAGTGCAGCCGGCGGCTTTCTCACCCCCAGTGCGGTGAGTATAGACGAAAACGGGACCGTCCTGGTGGGTCAGGCGGCACGGGACCGGCTCATTTCCCACCCCGACCGCTCTGCCGCACGGTTTAAGCGGTACATGGGTACGGACAAGGTGTTTTCTCTGGGGGGAAAGTCCTTCCGGCCGGAGGAGCTGTCCGCCCTGGTCCTCCGCCGCCTGCGGGAGGACGCGGAGGCATATCTGGGCGAGACAGTGGAGGAGGCGGTCATCAGCGTGCCCGCCTACTTTGCCGAGGCCCAGCGGGCGGCCACCAAGCGGGCCGGCGCCTTAGCGGGGATGAAAGTGGAGCGACTGGTGAATGAGCCCTCTGCTGCCGCTGTGGCCGCCCATGTCCACGAGGGCGAGGATGACAAGGTCTGCCTGGTCTTCGACCTGGGCGGTGGTACTCTGGATGTGTCCCTGGTGGAGCGGTTTGAGAACGTGATCAGCGTCACTGCCGTCAGCGGGGACAACCGCCTGGGAGGCAGCGACTTTGACCTGGCCATCGCCCAGGGCTTTTGTGAGGAGTGCGGCATTGATTTCAATGCTCTGTCCACCAGCCGACAGGAGATGCTGATCCGTCAGGCAGAGAGCTGCAAAATCGCTCTGACCACGCAAAAACTGGTGGTTATGACGGTAGATGACGGCACCATACAGGCATCTCTGCCCATGACCAACGAGTGGCTTATCCGCAAGTGCGCGCGGTTGTTCCGGCGGATGACCGCCCCGGTGCAGCAGGTGTTCCGGGATGCGGGGCTGTCCATGGAGGAACTGGACGAGCTGGTGATGGTAGGCGGTTCCAGCCACATGCCATCGGTGCGTCAGTACATTGCCCAGGTCCTTGGCCGGGAGCCTGCGAAGGACACCAGGCCGGATACCGCCATCGCCCTGGGCGCGGGCATCTGCGCGGGAATGAAGGCCCGGGCGGAGGATCTGCGGGAGATGGTACTTACCGATGTGTGCCCCTTCACTCTGGGGGTGGCCACTTTTAACGAAGCGGACCCCCGCCGCACCCTCATGACGCCCCTGATCGAGCGCAACAGTGTGCTGCCCACCAGCAAGGTGGACACCTTCTACACCATCCGGGACAACCAAAACAAGGTGGACGTGGAGGTCTACCAGGGGGAGAACCCCTATTGTGACAATAACCGACTGTTGGGCAAACTCACGCTTCCTGTCCCGCCCGCACCCAGAGGAAAGCAGTCTGTGCAGATCCGCTTTACCTATGACATCAATGGCCTGCTGGAAGTGGAGGTTGTCAACCAGAACGGCCAGAACAAGAGCCTGGTACTGAAGAACCAGGACATGGATCAGCGGGAGGTGGAACGGCGGCTGAAGGAGCTGTCCGCCCTGAAGCTCCATCCCCGGGACCAGGAGGTCCCCCGTGCGCTGCTGGCTCGGGCGGAGCGGCTCTATACCATGACGGTAGGCGGCCTCCGCGCCCAGGTGGAACAAATGCTGACCTGGTATCAGAGCTGCCTCGCCACGCAGGAAACCATTCGGGTGGCCAAGGCAACCCGGCGGATGGAGAGTTTCCTGGACAATGCGGAGTCCTATCTGGGCCAGGACCTGCTGGACGGCCCTTTGTTCAGCCAGTGGGAAGACAACGAGGAGGATGACACATGAGCTGGCCCTGGGATGAACTGGGGCTTGACGGTCCTGCCTCTTTGAAGGAAGTTCGTCAGGCATACGCCAAGCGGCTGAAGGAGACCCACCCGGAGGAGGATTCGGAGGGGTTCCAGCGGTTGCATGAGGCCTATCAGGCCGCCCGTCAGGCCGCCCGGGGCCATAGTCCCGGGCGGCCCAGGGGGGAATTGGAGGAAGATGCGTCCCGGGATACCACTCTGGATTTTTCTTCGCTGGAGGAAGAAGCGCCGAAACCTGCGCCGCAGGAGGCAAAGGGGGAAACGTTTGACTTTGACGCCTTGCTAGAACAGGAGGAGGTCCCGCTTGGACAAGCGCGCGGGGGGGCGGCGGAGGATGGCCGGGATGCCGCTCGGATTTTGCTCCAGCAGCAGGCCCGTCAAAAGGATGCCCGGCAGGAGGACCCGTTCCGCCGGCAGGAGGGAGAGTCGCCCACTGAGGCGGCCGTGCGCATTGTCCACGCTCTGCTGCGGGAGGGCCAAAGCTCTGCCCTGTGGGAAGCATTTTTTACTTCTCCGCTGTTTTTTCAGGTGAAGTGGGAGCCGGCCTTTTTATCCGGGCTGATGGCTGCCTTCAGTTCCTATGCGGTGTGGGAGCCGGCCGTTCGGACAGTGGTGCTGAGAGCCTATGGTCTGGAGAAGGGACGGCCGCCGGAAAAGCTTCGCATGTTTTACGAGACGATCTCCGGACAGAAAGCAAAGAAGCCCTCTCTTTGGGCGAGAATTTTTCCCCGCAAGACCAGCCGGAAGCAGAAGCTGGTAGGGGTGGTATGTATTTTGCTGCTGGCGGCTGTCTTCTTGGCTGTCAATATTCCCAACTGGGATGCCCGACGCCAGCGCCAGACCATGGTAGAGTGGCTGACTGCCGACATCGGTCAGCCGGTAGCCTCCTATTTCCTGGAGGGGGGTGTTGAAAGCTATGAGGATGAATACTATCTGGTAAACCAGCCAGAGGTACAGTTCATCGCTGTGCCGGAGGGAGAGCGGGACCTGAGCCGGGGAGAGGTGGGGTATACCACCAACTTTGGTGGGGAGCTGCTGAACCGGGAACTGGAGAAGCTGAAGGATCGGTTGGATGTATATATGATGGACGATTATGACCCCCAGGAGGAGCTGTGGGCCTTTACATTGCGCACCGATCTGACCGAGTACGGGGAGGCGGTGGCCGCAGTCGCCGAGAAAATTCAGGCCCTGGCGGCCCAGCCCTGGTGGGAACTGTATCCTCCGTATTTCACGTTGTCTCTTGCCTATGGCGAAGTGATCTACTACACCTATCGCTCCGGCGACGGCCCCTTCTCCGCCCAGGAGATGACAGACGCTTATGACGCGGCTCCTGCGACTTTGTATGGCCGGGTGATCGAAGAGAGCGGCATGGCTGCTCTGGACTTCGGCGACACACCCCACACCTATCTGTGGAAGGGAGAGGTAGAGGTGGATGACTGGCCCTACGATTTGATGGTGGGGGTGAATACGGACACGGGAGAGGTGATGCGCCTTTACTTCAAGGACAGTATAGCCCTGCGGAGCATTGCCCCGGAGGATATGCCCACCGGACAGGACTGGGGGTATGATTATATCGAGTTCCGTCACTATCTGGATGAGTTTGAGACTGATGCGGAGATCGTGGAGCAGATGGGCATTTTGCATTTGGTGAGAAAATGAAAGGGAGAGGACCGGCCATAGACGCGATTGGGATTGTCCGCCAGCTATTCACCGGTCTGGATGAGGTTATCACATGGATATTTGGGAAATTTTAGGCATCCCGGAGACGGAGGACCTGGACACAATTCGCCGGGCCTATGCCAAGAAGCTGAAAGAGGTCCACCCGGAGGAGGACCCGGAGGGCTTTCAACGCCTCCACGCGGCCTACCAGGCCGTTCGAAAACTGGCCCGGGGCGCAGAGTCAGACAGCCTGTCGGAGACACAGCCTCAGAAGGAGCCGCTTATACAGCCCGCCCAGGGCAGTGGTCTCTCATCGGAGCTGCTGGAGGCCATTCAGTGCAACCCTCTGGAAGGGCATCCGGCAGTGACCGCTTTTTGCGCGCTTTACACAGGAAAACAGCGGCGGGAGCGGAAGCAGTGGGATCTGTACTTCACCGCGCCGGAGTTTCTGACGGTGTGGCGGGAGGGAGATTTTACTGCCCTCCTGGCCCGGATCGTGGCGGAGCAGGAGGGGGACTGTCCCCCCAGCAAGGAGTTTCAGGCCGCCCTGGCGGTGGCCTATCAAATCGAAACTGTCTCCGGTCCGGGTGGGGTAGAGGTCCATCAGGCCCCCGGCGGACAGTTCGAGGGAATGGAGGCCATCTGCGCCATTGCCGTCCGCGGCCCTCTGGCGGGGCGGCTGCGGGGGAACGATCTGGTTCTCTCCGCTGCCTACGCCGACTATTTGAAGCTGATGGACATGGCGCAGCGGGGGTGGACCGATGAGGGTCTGCGCGCCCTGGACAGCCTGCTGTGGAAGTACACCACCGCCTACGTGAAGGAGAAGTGTACCGGCGACTGCAACAATGAGCGGAACGTAGTCTCCCTCAGACTACTCAACCATTTCTTCGGGCAAAAAGGTATTCCTGCTGAGGTGTACGAGGTCCTGTGGAACAGGCTCGACCTGAACTCCGCTATCTTCGGCCGGGGCAAGGTCCTCCACGGCGTCCTGCGGGACCTGTGCCTGGAGCGGGCCCCGGAAGTGTGTGCCCCGCGGGAAAATTTTACTGAGCTGACCAAAGCTTATGATGCCATTACCTATCACCAGAACGTCAGTGAGGAGGAGATGGGCCGCCAGGTGGACGCTTTTTTCGACCGGGAAGATTTTCAGCGGGCGGTGCGCAGCCGGCCCTTCATGCAGAACCACACCTTCTGGTCGGGGGGATCCACGGGAGTCTATTTTCTGAACCGGCTGATCGCGCTCTATGAGGAGCATCCCCAACTGCCCCTGGCCCGGATGATGCGGGAGAATGCCCAGGCCACCATTCACGGCATGGAGGAGCGCCACCGGCTGGAAGTGGAGGCACAGCGCCTCCACCGGCTGGCCCAGGAGGAGATCACTCCCGACAGCTGTACCCTGTCCAACCCTCTGTTTTTCCGCTGGTACCTCCAAGCGGCCTTTTTCCAGGCGGCGGATCAGGAGGGGGGCGCCCTTATGGACACGGTGGAGCAGGAGCTGGCCTCCCTGCCCCAGTGGGACCGGCGGCTGGCGGAGCAGGGATTGTCCCGCACCATTTCCCTGAAACGACAGGAGGGAGAGCGGACAGATGAGGTGGAGCTGACCGCCCGATTCCACCAGTTTTACATCGAATATCAGCTGGAAGGCCAGACCCTTTCCATGCCCATCCTCCCATTCTGGAGCATGGAGGAGATGGAGGACAACCAGTTCTTTTTGTTCCTGCCCATGATGGCCGCCTTTCAGGAGGAACAGGACCAGGTAGCAGACTGCATCCAGAAGCGGCTGGCCCGCCTGGGCCTGCCCGACGAAACGCTGCTGACCACCCTGGCCAAGTCCATGGCGGGGGAGGTGGCCTGTCTCATGGAGCAGGGGGAGAACGTGACCGTCACCCGGCCCGCCTTCTTCGGTCGGGAGGCGGACGGGGCGCTGTGCTTCTGTCAATGGTATTACGCCAGCAGCCAGCTGGTTACCATCCGCCGCTCCCTGGATGGCCTGGAGCTTTTGGGGGAGTACTGCCGGGAAGATGTGTTCAGCCTCCAGCAGGCGGAGGCACTGGCGGGAGATATTCTGGACGAACTATTTGCCCCGGAGCAGGCTGTCATGCTCGCCAGCGGCTTTTCTTATTCTGTCCGGGCGGAGTACTACTGGGCCAAAGACAGGACCTGGGCCCCGGAGGAGGTGGACAATTCCCTCATCGAGCAGCTCCTTCAGGAATTTCAGAACAAGCGGATCAGCCGGCTGGCCTTTACCACCGGCCCCATGTGCTTGGACAACGGGGAGGGGGATGCACCGTCCAAGCAGGTGTTCTGCCCCCAGTACCACATCGTCCTGCTGTGGAACAGCTGTCGGCCCAACGAGGCCAGCACCTGTGCCCTGCTGCGCTTTGATGACCGGGGCCAGGATTGGGAGGCCCTTATTTCCGACCGGGACGCATATATGAACACCGACAGCAAGCAGACGAAGTACGTCCCCTTTCGCATGGGAGAGCTGGCCACATACAGGCTCCACCAGTCCCCCAAAAGGCCTGTGGATGCCCTCATCGCCTTGCTCAATGGCCGGGCCCCTGACCCGGGCCAGTGGTCCAGCCAGGTCTATTTAAACAACGCCATCCAGCGCTACTATGTGGCCCGGCGGACGGTGGGCGGCTTCCCCTACGAGCGGACACGGATGTCCAAGACCCTGCGCAATCGGTATGTCCTGGGGAAGCACCCTGCCCGTTTTGCCACCCAGGAGGCGGGTGGTGCGCTGGATGCCCAGGACGTGACCCTATACAACCGCAGCTGGGTGGGGGATCTGCTGGCCCGATTTGAGATGGGCAAGCTGGAGCGACTGGTCCTCACCTGGAAACTGGAGGACGACAGCGTCCACCTGGTTCTCCTCCACGAGAAGGGGGCGGAGGGAGAGTGTTTCCTGGCCGCGGTGGTGCAGGACACCACCAGGCAGATCGACTACCTGGTGGCCAATGTTGCAGACTATCTGGACGAGGGGGATGGCAGGAAAGCGCCCCTGATCCCGTTCCAGAACCTGCGGGTGCAGGACTTTCTGCTCCACGGGGACTTCTACCGCATCCGGGACTTTTTGGACTGTTTCTTGGTCAGTCTGCCCGATTACCGCCCCATTCTATCCCCCTTTGGGGCGTTTTCCAGCGGCCCCAAAAAGCTGGTCAAGGCGGGCTTCGATGCCCACCGGACCGCCCTGTTGGGAGAAACCTGATCAGTGCCCCATTCAGCTGACTGAACAGCGAAAAGCGGGCCGCCCTCTGTTTGCAGAGAGCGGCCCGTTTTTGCAATTCAGATTGGGCGGATGCTATGACCTGGAGCGCCAGACAGCGATCTCACAGCCGCACTCCAGTTGAATGGGATCCCACTCCTCCAGAATGATGTCCGCCCCGCTTCCATCCAGAACATCCTGGGAGATGGCATAGATCCTGGTGAAGTTCTTGTTCAGGAAGTAGTTGATGGTCTGCGCCTTTCCGGACAGGTCGGTGCCGTGACAGGTCACCCACCAGCAAGGATCGTCCAACACCCGCCCCTCATCCCCTTGCCGGAGGATAGACACCGCATCCAAGTTGGGATAGTCCCAATTTGCCACGCCGTGGTCGTTCAGCAGCGCAAGGAGCATGGAGGGACCCAGGTTATCCTCATAGCTCTGGACCAGCTCCGACCCATCCGGCAACGGGTCCTCATCGGAGAGGTACTCCAGAATCAACGCATCCCCATGGAGAAAGTCCAACTGGAACTGCGGGGGGTATGTGATAAACCAGTCCTCCTGAGACAGCCGCTGCAGCCGGTTCCCCAAAGCGGTGAGAAAATCCTCCGTTCCCTCCAGCGGGAGCTGAAAGACATAGTACCCCTGAGGCGCGGCGTGCTCTGCCATATCCTCCCCATCCGGGTCGGTGCGCTCGATGTCATACCAGGTCGTATACTCCGGCCAGGCCAGGAGAAAGTTCCGCATCTCCCGGTAGAATTTGGCATCGGTGTAGTTGGTGCGGTAGCCCCGTTCTCCGTCCTCCCGGTCCCGCTCACCCTCCAGGTTGGCCTGGAATCGGATGGCAGGATTGTCCTTCTCCCAGAAGAGATAGATATCGTCCTCTCGATCCCGGTTGTTGGGGGAGGAGACCAGCTCCACGCCAAAGTCCTCCTCTAAGAGATTCAGCAACTGCTGGGCATTTCGCTGGTCAGTGTTAGGTATGCTCCGCGCCAGAAGGATGGGCACGATGATCAGGCAGCACAGGCCGCCCAGAAGGGCGAACAGCAGCCAGCCGAGGCGGCGGGTCGTCTGGGGCGGGGGAGGTGGGGGGAAATAGGGTTCCTGCCAGTCCGGTTCCTGCTCTGTGCCGTCATCTCTCAGAAGCTCCTGGAAGTCCCAGATGTCTTTTGACTGAGAGGGTTCGGCTGGCGGCGGCTGGCTGGGTAGTTCTTCCTGCGGTGGGCTTTCCGGCGGCGGGGGAACCGGCTCTCCCCGCTCCATCAGGGCAGCCAGCCGCCGGGCGGCGGTGTAGGCCCGGTGGAGTCTCTGAAACCCTTCCGGGTCCTCCTCCGGGTGGACCTCTTTCAGCCGCCGGGCATAGGCGTGCTTCACCGTCTCCAGATCAGACGGGCCGGACAGGCCCAGCTCGATCCATGGCCAATACATTCGTTTCCCCTCCTCTATCTATTGAGCTTGCCGCTCCCATTAGCGCCCAAAGTTCCCAGTGTCGATGGAGGCGGCAGCTCCTAGAACAGGCAGGCTCCTTTCTTGGGCCGTCATTGTGGCTTGTGCTCCACAAGGCAGCTGTCCCGTCCGGCACGCTGCCCTTGTCCTCGCGCTCCATATGCCGCAGGATATAGAGCATATGCCCCAGCACTTCCTGGTCATCCACCTGCGGACCATGGGTGGATTCCAGCCGAATTAGCGTCCCATCCTCCGCCAGGGCAACAGCGGTATGGAGTACGGCGCCATCGGTAAAGTAGATCGACAAGATATTGTATCGATAAGCCGCCCCGTCTTCCTCCGTCATGGTGAGCAGGTTTTCCTGCTCACCTGGAAAGGCAAAGGCGAAGCGGTCAAAGTCCGGGTCCATCCGGTAGTCCCCGATGGGTGCCAGCAGGACATCCAGCGCATCTTTCTCGCTGCAATCCGTCTGAATCATAACGCCATAGAGTACATCTCCGGCCTGAGTCATGTAATAGCCATCTTCTACCTGGGCACAGTCGGCGTCCATTCGGAAGAGATCGGCTGCACTATTGGCACGCAATCCCGCCAGGGTCATGGGAACCGCACCTAAAAGCGCGAAGAAATACAACATGGCCAAGCCGCAGATGGAGGCCATGTAACCCAATTGCCCCGTCAGGATGATACATACCGCGCTCAGCAGGGAACCCAAAAAAGCACCTACGATTCCTGCCACCAGATTTTTCTGCTTTCTCTCTTTCGCTGTTTTTTATCCCCTTATGTTTTGCATGGAGACGAAATGGGCCTGTGAAACGCTATCACCCTGTTTTTGGTGTACTAGTT
>NZ_CALXGA010000078.1 GCF_944387725.1 uncultured Intestinimonas sp.
GCGGTGAACTCCACGCTGGCGGGGAAGAGGCCCTTGCCCTCCTTGCCCTCGCTCTCGCCGTAGAGCTGCTTCCACCACTCGGCGAAGAATCGGAAGGAGGGCTCGTAGCCCACCAGCAGCTCAATGGACTTGCCGGCGGCGCAGAGGGCGTTCCGGGCGGCGGCGTACTGCCAGGCGATGTTGCCGGCCCCAGGCTGGGACAGGGCCTCCATGGCCCCGGCGGCCCCGGCCATCAGCTCCCCGATGTCGATGCCGGCGGCGGCGATGGGCAGCAGCCCCACGGCGGTGAGGACGGAGTACCGCCCCCCCACGGCGTCGGGCACCACGAACGTCTCATAGCCCTCGGTGCCGGCCAGGCCCTTGAGGGCCCCCTTGTGGGCGTCGGTGGTGGCGTAGATGCGGCCCCGGGCCCCTTCTTTGCCGTACTTCTGCTCCAGCAGGGCCTTGAAGATGCGGAAGGCCACGGCAGGCTCGGTGGTGGTGCCCGACTTGGAGATGACGTTGATGGAGAAGTCCTTGTCCGCCACATAGTCCATCAGCTCGGCCAGGGCGTCGGTGGACAGGCCGTTGCCGGCGAAGAAAATCTCCGGGGCGTTGGGGGCCAGCTTGTGGTCGGCGGAGCCCAGGAGCTCGATGACGGCCCGGGCCCCCAGGTAGGACCCGCCGATACCGATGACCACCAGCACGTCGGAGTCGGATCGGATTTTCTGGGCGGCGGCCTGGATGCGGGCGAACTCTCCCCGGTCGTACTCCGCCGGGAGCCGCACCCAACCGGTGAATTCCCCGCCGGGACCGTTGTGCTCAGCCAGCATGGTCCGGGCCCGGTCCAGGACCTCCAGGCGGCTGGTGAGCCAGTCCTCCGGCAGGAAGGGAGTTGCGTTGGAAAGGTCTAACTTCAGCATATCGAAAACCTCCTTGTTTTGCTTAGCACGGTGAAGGCCATTATATCACAGCCTGTCCCAGGTTTCCAGCGAAAAGAGCGAAAAAATCTCCCCGGCCGGAGGCCCTGGCTGAGGTGGGGAAAAAGACGGGCCCCGGCAATGCCGGGGCCCGTCAGCGTGTCAAAGCAAAGAGCTTACTTGTTCAGGTTGAAGAAGGCATTCCGTCCCAGGTACTGGGCCACGTCGTCCAGCTCCTCCTCGATGCGCAGGAGCTGGTTGTACTTGGCCACGCGGTCGGTGCGGCTGGGGGCGCCAGTCTTGATCTGGCCGGCGTTCACGGCCACGGCGATGTCGGCGATGGTGGCGTCCTCGGTCTCTCCGGAGCGGTGGGAGACAATGGCGGTGTAGCCGGCCCGGTTGGCCATCTGAATGGCGTCCAGCGTCTCGGTGAGGGTGCCGATCTGGTTGACCTTGATGAGAATGGCGTTGGCCACGCCCTTCTCGATGCCGGTGGAGAGCCGCTCCACGTTGGTGACAAAGAGGTCGTCGCCCACCAGCTGCACCTTGTCGCCGATGGCCTTGGTGAGCATGGCCCAGCCCTCCCAGTCGGTCTCGGCCATGCCGTCCTCCAGGGAGATGATGGGGTAGTTGTCGGCGAACTTCTTCCACATGTTCACCAGCTGCTGCTGGGTCATCTTCCGGCCGGACTTGGGCTGGACGTAACACTTCTGCTCCTCGTCCCACCACTCGGAGGAGGCGGCGTCAATGGCGATCATGAAGTCCTCGCCGGGCCGGTAGCCGGCCTCCTCGATGGCCTTGACGATGACCTTCAGGGCGTCCTCGTCCTTCTTGAGGTTGGGGGCGTAGCCGCCCTCGTCGCCCACGCCGGCGGCAGGGGTGCCGTTCTCCTTCAGCGTGGTCTTGAGCTGATGGAAGACCTCAGCGCACATCCGCAGGGCCTCCCGGAAGCTGGGGGCCCCCACGGGCATGACCATGAACTCCTGAATCTCCACGTTGTTGGTGGCGTGGGCGCCGCCGTTGAGGATGTTCATCATGGGCACCGGCAGGGTCTTGGCGTTGACGCCGCCGACATAGCTGTAGAGGGGCAGGCCCAGGCTGGCGGCGGCGGCCTTGGCGCAGGCCAGAGAGGCCCCCAGAATGGCGTTGGCGCCCAGGTTGGTCTTGTTGGGAGTGCCATCCAGGGCGATCATGGCCTTGTCGATGGCGGTCTGGTCCAGGACGTTCATGCCCACCAGGCACTCGGCGATCTTGGTGTTCACATTCTCCACGGCGTTGAGGACGCCCTTGCCTAGGTAGCGGCTCTTGTCGCCGTCCCGGAGCTCACAGGCCTCATAGATGCCGGTGGACGCGCCGGAGGGCACGGCGGCCCGTCCCACAGTGCCGTCTTCCAGGTAGACCTCCACCTCCACGGTGGGATTGCCCCGGGAGTCCAGAATCTCACGGCCCAGGACGTCAACGATTTCAAGGATCTGCTTCATGGGGAATCATACTCCTTTCGTAATGGGGGCGGGCCCTCTGACCCGCCGCAAAGGGGATATTCTGTGGTGGGGGGGGCGGGCCTCCGCCCGCCGGGCAGTCCATGGCAGGGGCCGGAAGGGCCCAGAGCCGGCAGAGTTAATTGCAGATAAGGGTCTCACCATCCATCTCCCTGGGCTTTTCCAGGCCCATCAGGTCCAGCATGGTGGGGGCGATGTCGGCCAGTCTGCCGTCCCGGAGCTTCACGTCGGCCCCCACGATATAGAAGGGCACCGGATTAGTGGTGTGGGCGGTGTAGGGCGTCACTCCGTCATCCTCCAGCATCCGGTCGGCGTTGCCGTGGTCGGCGGTGATGAGGCTGATGCCTCCCATCTGGGAGGTGGCCTCCACCACCCGGTTGACGCACTCATCCACCGTCTCCACCGCCAGCCGGGCGGCCTCGTACACGCCGGTGTGGCCCACCATGTCGCAGTTGGCGAAGTTGAGAATGATGACGTCGTACTTGCCGCTGAGGATGCGCTCCACGCAGGCGTCGGTGACCTCATGGGCGCTCATGTCCGGCTTGAGGTCGTAGGTGGGTACCGAGGGGGAGGGGATGAGCACCCGGTCCTCCCCGGGGAAGACCTGCTCCACGCCCCCGTTGAAGAAGAAGGTGACGTGGGCATACTTCTCAGTCTCGGCGATACGCAGCTGGGTGAGGCCCAGGTTGGAGATATACTCGCCGAAGATGTTGGTGAGCTTCTGCTTGGGGAAGGCCACCGTCACGTTGGGCATGGCGGCGTCGTACTCGGTGGTGCAGACGAAGTGGAGGGGGAAATAGCCCTTCTTCCGCTCCAGATCGGTGAAGTCGGGGTCCACTAGGGCCCGGGTGAGCTCCCGTGCCCGGTCGGGCCGGAAGTTCATGAAGATCACGGCGTCGTTCTCCGAGATGATGGCCTCGGGGCAGCAGACCACAGGGACCATGAACTCGTCGGTGACTCCGGCGTCATAGGACTTCTGGACGGCGGCCGCCGGGTCGGCCTCCTGGGGGGCCTCCCCCAGCACCAGGGCGTCATAGGCCTTCTGGAGCCGCTCCCAGCGCTTGTCCCGGTCCATGGCGTAGTACCGGCCGGAGATCACGCCGATGCGGGCGTTGCCCAGCGCCTGGCACTTGGCCTGGAGGCGGGCGACAAAGTCCTTCCCCGAGGAGGGGGGCACGTCCCGGCCGTCCAGGAAGGCGTGGACAAAAACCTTAGCGAGGCCCCGCTGGTTGGCCATGTCCAGGGCGGCGAAGATGTGGTCGATGTGGCTGTGGACCCCACCGTCGGAGAGGAGGCCCATGATGTGCAGGGCGGTCCCCGCCTCCTTGCAGTGGTCCATGGCGGCGGCGTAAGCCGCGTTGGAGAAGAAGTCGCCGTCCTGGATGGACTTGGTGATCCGGGGCAGGTCCTGGAACACCACCCGGCCCGCGCCGATGTTGGTGTGGCCCACCTCGGAGTTGCCCATCTGGCCCTCCGGCAGGCCCACCGCCAGGCCGGAGGCCTGGAGCTGGCAGCCCGGATTCTCCGAGAAGATGCGGTCCAGGTTGGGCTTTTTGGCGTTGGCGATGGCGTTGCCCATGGTCTCGGCACGCAGGCCATAGCCGTCCAAGATAATCAGTGTGGTAGGAGTCTTACTCATGCAATCCAAACCTCGTATTCTAATTCATTGTTGGGTAGGGCAGCACCGGGGGCGCCGCGCCCCACAAAGCAAACCCGCGCCCCACACAGCAAACCCGCGCCCCACGCCAGCGCCCCGGCGGGAGGAGGCTCAACCCTCCTGGTTCGCGGCGTTGATGATGTCCACAAACTGGTCGGGCTTCAGAGAGGCCCCGCCGATCAGGCCGCCGTCCACATCGGGCTGGGCCAGGAGCTCGGCGGCGTTGCCGGGGTTCATGGAGCCGCCGTACTGGATGGTGACGCTCCGGGCCACCCGGGCCCCGTAGAGCTTCCGAATGACGGTGCGGATGGCCTCGCAGACCTCCCCGGCCTGCTCGGCGGTGGCGGTCTTGCCGGTGCCGATGGCCCACAGGGGCTCGTAGGCGATCACCACATGGCGGACCTTGTCGGCGCTGACGCCGGAGAGGGCGCACTTCACCTGGTAGGCGATGAGGTCCATGGTGACCCCCATCTCCCGCTGCTCCAGGCTCTCCCCCACGCAGACAATGGGCCGCAGGCCCACCTCCAGGGCGGCGTGTACCTTCTTATTAACGGTGGCGTCGGTCTCGTTGAAGTACTGGCGGCGCTCGGAGTGGCCGATGATGACGTACTTCGCGCCCACCTCCTTGAGCATCTCGGCGGAGACCTCGCCGGTGTAGGCGCCGGTGGCCTCGTAGTGGCAGTTCTGGGCGCCGATGGACACCCGGCAGTCCTTGAAGAGGCGGATGGCGGCGGGAATATTGACAAAGGGTACGCAGAGCACTACGTCGCACCACTTGCCCTTGGGCAGGATGGCCTTGAGCTCTTCGGCATAGGCCCGTGTCTCGGAGAGGGTCTTGTTCATCTTCCAGTTGCCGGCAATGACGGTCTTCCGATAACGGCGGTTCATATCAATCAGATCCTTTCTCTTTGTGGATGAGGAAATGCAGCGCTGCGGCTCGGGCAGGCTTTACTTGTCCAGCAGGCAGGCCACGCCGGGCGGCGTCGGGGCAAAGTCCGCCGGCTCCGTTTCCAGCTGGCGCGGAAAACTGCGCCCGCTCCCTTGCCCCTCCGCTTCCCCATGAGAGCCGCTGCGCTGGGCTCTCATGGGGGCCCCGGAGCTGCCCGGCTGGGGTAGGACCTGCCGGTCCAGCGCAGTCCCGGACAGGGCAGGCTTTACTTGTCCAGCAGGCAGGCCACGCCGGGCAGCTCCTTGCCCTCCAGGAATTCCAGGCTGGCGCCGCCGCCGGTGGAGATGTGGGTCATCTTGTCGGCGTAGCCCAGCTGCTCCACCGCCGCCGCAGAGTCGCCGCCGCCCACAATGGTGATGGCCCCCGACTCGGCCAGAGCCTTGGCCATGGCCTTGGTGCCCCCGGCAAAGGCGGGGAACTCAAAGACTCCCATGGGGCCGTTCCACACCACAGTGCCCGCGCCCTTCACGGCGTCGGTAAAGGCGGCGATGGTCTTGGGGCCGATGTCCATGCCCATGAGGCCGTCGGGGATGTTCCCCTCCTCCAGCACCGGCTGGGCGTCGGCGGAGAACTCGGCGGCGCAGAGGTTGTCCTCGGGCAGCAGGAACTTCACGCCCTTGGCCTGGGCCTTGTCCATCATCTCCTTGGCGTAGTCCAGCCGGTCGGCCTCCAGCAGGGAGCTGCCCACGGTGAAACCCTGGGCCTTCTTAAAGGTGTAGGCCATGCCGCCGCCGATGATGATGGTGTCGGCCTTCTCCAGCAGGTTGTTGATGACGTTGATCTTGTCGGAGACCTTGGCCCCGCCCAGCACGGCCACGAAGGGGCGCTTGGGGTCGTCCAGGGCCTTGCCCATGATCTCCAGCTCCTTGGCGATGAGGAAGCCGGAGACAGCGGGGAGGTAGGCCGCCACGCCGGCGGTGGAGGCGTGGGCCCGGTGGACGGTGCCGAAGGCGTCGGAGACATAGACCTCGGCCATGGAGGCCAGTTCCTTGGCAAACTCCGGGTCGTTCTTCTCCTCCCGCTTGTCAAAGCGGAGGTTCTCCAGCAGCATGATTTGACCGGGCTGGAGGGAGGCGGCCTTGGCCTTGGCGTCCTCCCCGACGATATCCTTGGCGAAGACCACATCCTGGCCCAGCAGCTCGCTCAGGCGCTTGGCCACAGGGGTCAGGGACAGGGACTCCTTCCACTCCCCCTTGGGCTTACCCAGATGGGAACAGGCAATGACGGCGGCCTTTTGCTCCAGCAGGTAGCGGATGGTGGGCAGGGCGGCCACAATGCGCTTGTCGTCGGTGATGGCACCGATGGCCTTGTCCTGGGGCACGTTGAAGTCGCAGCGGAGCAGGACTTTCTTGCCTGCGACGTCGATGTCCTTGACGGTCTTCTTGTTGTAGTTCATACCAAAGCTCCTTTCTCGTTTGCGGCGGGACGGTCCGCCAGGGATCGCGGAAGAGACGTGGGGAGGCGGGATCGGTCAGCGGCGGATGTGGGCGGCCTTCTGGTGCGCCCAGGCCTGACCGCCGTCCCTGGTCAGCCCGGGAAAGTCCAACTGGCGGAGGGCCTCGTAGGTCACCGCCGCCACGGTGTTGGCAAGATTCAGACTGCGGGCGTCCTCCCGCATGGGAAGGCGGATGCACCGCTCCGGGTACCGGGCAAGAAGCGCTCCGGGCAGCCCGGCAGTCTCCTTGCCGAAGAAGATCCAGCAGCCGTCCCGAAACGGGGCGTCGCTGTAACAGCGCCCGGCCCGGGTGGAGGTGAGCCAGAGGTCCGGCTCAGGGTGCTGGGCGAAGAAGTCCTCCAGGCCGTCGTAGACCCGCAGGTCTAACTGGGACCAGTAGTCCAGACCAGCCCGCTTTACCGCCTTGTCGGAGATGTCGAAGCCCAGGGGGCGGATCAGGTGGAGCCTGCTGCCCGTGGCCGCGCAGGTGCGGGCGATGTTGCCGGTATTCATGGGAATTTCAGGCTCCACCAGGACAATGTGAATCATCGCGGCCTCCGGGCGGACTGCCTGGAGGCCGGATACCCGGGGGTATTATCATACACAAGTAATTCCCCTTTCTATCGACAGTTTCCCAGCGCCCTCCATTGTATCGCAACGGAGCCAGAATTACAACCTAAAAAACACGAAATTAAGTAAAAATTTTTCTTTTTAGAACCGGGGGGAAGAAATTCCTGTCAGTGAAGCGCGGCAATCGGGTGTACGCCAGCATGAGGCGCGGGACCAGGGGACAGGGCCGCCCTATATCAGCCATTTGCGCCAGCGCAGGCTTGCCGCTTACGCCCTCAGTCTATGCTTCCCGGCTGAATGTGGCCGGGACTGGCATGGGAAGCCGTTCCCGGAAGGGCAGTCCCAGGCCCCCTCCTGTGTAGAGGTGCCGCAAGACAGAAAAATCCTGGGACCGTTGTGGTTCCAGGATTTTTTGCTGGCAGCGGGAGGAGGATTCGAATTAAACATTAGCGTTTTTTGTTGGTAAATAGCCGTAAAACAGAGCTCCCTCATTGCTTGCCGTTACAGAAAGATTCAAATACGGTAAAGGGCCATAAACTGCTGTAAAACGGCTAAAGGGTATTTTGAAGGGTCAAGCCCTGGGCGCTATACCTGGGGCTTTATTATGTCCCCTCTCACAAAACTTTCTGTCTCATATCAGGCTGGAAGGAGTGGCGGGGCAAAAGGTTCACTTCGATTTCAAATCGAGGCGATTGACTGTCCTTTATTGGGGTGATCATTCTTTCGCCCACTTGTGGGAGAAACCTCATTCAGTAAATTCAGTGAAGTCATCTTCTTCCGGGGGTTCGTCCGAAAAACGGACGGACCTAACCAGCGATTTTTCGCCGCTGCAAGCTATCCCGCAAAGCTCTCCAGGGTGTGGAGGGAAGGACCTCCCTCTGTCGCCTCACTGGTGGTCTGAGAAACGGCGTTATCCCTCTCCATAGTCTCCACTATTCAAAAAGCCGTTTGCACGCTCTCCACGGGCCTCTGCGTGGACTTGTATCTCTGTTTTACGGCCTTTGGGTAGCCGAACAAGCACCTTATCATAGGCTTTCGCCTCATAGCAGGCAGCAATATTCTACCAAGTCAGAAACTTACATTTGTCTTCCGGCGGCCCAGGAACTTCACCAACATTCCAGATCGACGCCGGGCCTCGAGACGGGAACCTTGACAACCAAATACCAGCACCGTATAATCAGGGCGAGGGGTGATGAATATGACGAATGAAGAGTTGCTTGAACAGGTTGTGAAAATGCTGGAGCAGCAGACGGAGCGGATTGAGCTCAAAATTGAGCTGGAGGTCAGTAAGAAGATCGAAGCACTGTTTGACGGCTACAAGCTTACCCATGAAAAGCAGTGGGAACTGGAAAAGAAAATGGCAGAGCTTGAGCGCAGGATAGAAAATCTCGAAATCAAAGCAGGCTAATACACGCCAGACGGTGCCGGTACTCGGTGCCGTCTTTTTTACCCCTGTGAGCCGACTGGAGGCCCATAGGGGCATTTTTATGACAATAGCCGAGGGATTTTACTCCCCAGCCATTGCCCACATAGAAAAGAGCAGACACAATGGACGGTACCCTGGACGTATACAGGCATATATTGGAGCGCATGGAGGACGACAGTGCGGCCCGCATAGAGGCATACATAGAAGAAGGGCTTGGAAATCTGTAAAGGGTCAATGGAAGGGTAACCCGCCCATTTCAGGGCAAGAAAAAATCCTGGAACCGTTTGGTGCCCCCTGACAGGGGTAACTTTGTAGGTGTCTGAACCCCCGGCAGATATTGCTACGGCAGTATCTGCC
>NZ_CALXGA010000079.1 GCF_944387725.1 uncultured Intestinimonas sp.
ATGTCCCCGGCGTAGGCCTCCTCGATGATCTCCCGCTCGGCGGCCATGAGCTGCTGGGGCCGGGAGAGGCGGAGCTTTTTGCCCCCCTGGACGTGGTAGACCTCCTTGTCGGCCTCGAACTTCCCGGAGACGATGCGGAGGAAGGCGATGCGGTCCCGGTGGGCCTTGTTCATGTTGGCCTGAATCTTGAAGACAAAGCCGGAAAAGTCGTCGTCCAGGGAGTCGACGACCAGATCCCCGGCCCGCCGGGGCAGGGGGGGCGTGGTCATGCGGAGGAAGTGCTCCAGGAAGGGCTCTACCCCGAAGTTGGTGAGGGCGGAGCCGAAGAAGACCGGGGAGAGCTTCCCGTGGCGGACCCGGTCCAAGTCAAACCCGGCGGCGGCGCCGTCCAGGAGCTCGATCTCGTCGGTGAGCTGCCGGTGGAGGCCCGGCCCGATGAGGCCGTCCAGGTTGGGGTCCCCCAGCTCCACCTCGGCGGCGGTGGCGGCCTTGGACCCGCCGCTGCTGGTGAAGTGGATGATCTTCTTCGAGCCCCGGTCGTAGACCCCCTGGAAGTCCTTCCCGCAGCCGATGGGCCAGTTCACCGGGTAGGTCTCGATGCCTAGCTCCTTCTCCAGCTCCTCGCAGAGCTCAAAGGGGTCCCGGGCCTCCCGGTCCATCTTATTGATGAAGGTGAAGATGGGGATGTCCCGCTGGGCGCAGACCTTGAAAAGCTTCCGGGTCTGGGCCTCCACGCCCTTGGCGGCGTCGATGACCATGACGGCCGAGTCGGCGGCCATGAGGGTGCGGTAGGTGTCCTCAGAGAAATCCTGGTGGCCCGGGGTGTCCAGGATGTTGATGCAGAAGCCCTCATACTGGAACTGCATCACCGAGGAGGTCACCGAGATGCCCCGCTGCTTTTCGATCTCCATCCAGTCGGAGGTGGCGGCCCGGGCGTTCTTCTTGCCCTTGACCACGCCGGCCTGGGCGATGGCCCCGCCGTAGAGCAGAAACTTTTCGGTGAGGGTGGTCTTGCCGGCGTCTGGGTGGCTGATGATGGCAAAGGTGCGCCGGCGGGAAATCTCAGCTTCGTATTTGGACAAGGGGACGGCCTCCTCATTTCTCAGGACTGAATCCGCGGGTTCTGACCCGCAAGTTTTTTCATTTTATCACAATCCCGCAGGAAATTGCAAGGCGGCCTGGAAAGATTTCCACGGCGGTCCCCTTCCCGGCGGGACGGCTCGGGCAGCGAAAGAAATTCCAAAAACCCCTTGACAAGTGGGGGGTAGTGTGTCTATACTGTATATGCTGGATATATACAGTACGACATCTCGAGGTGGAGTCATTGGACATCATCATCAGCAACAGCGCCGGCACGCCCATTTACGAGCAGATCACCCAGCAGGTGAAGGGCCTCATTCTGCGGGGGGAGCTGCGCGAGGGGGAGGCCCTTCCCTCCATGCGGCTGCTGGCCAAGGAGCTGCGCATTTCGGTCATCACCACCAAGCGGGCCTACGAGGAGCTGGAGCGGGAGGGCTTCCTCACCACCGTTCCGGGCAAGGGCTGCTTTGTGGCGGCCAGGAATTTGGAGCTGGTCCGGGAGGACTGCCTCCGGCGGATGGAGGAGCGCCTCTCACAGGCGGTAAACATCGCCAAGGGGGGCGGCATCACTCTGGCGGAGATGACCGGTGCGCTGAACATTTTGTATGGAGACGAGTGATATGACAAACGCCATTGAAGTCAGGGGCCTTTGCAAGGACTACGGCGATTTTCAGCTCAGGGACGTGGACCTGACCCTCCCCGGCGGCTCCATTCTGGGGCTCATCGGGGAGAACGGGGCGGGGAAGTCCACCACCATCAAGGCCATTCTGGGCCTCATCCGCCGGAACGGGGGCTCCATCCGAATCTTCGGACGGGAGATCCTGGGGGACGACCCCTCCTATAAGGAGGACATCGGGGTGGTGCTGGACGAGGCGAGCTTCCACGACCCCCTGAAGGTCCCCCAGGTGGGGCGCGTCCTCTCGGGGGTCTACCGGGACTGGGACAGCGCCCGCTTCGACGCCTATGTGGAGCGCTTCCGGCTCCCCCGGGACAAGAAGATCAAGGAGTTCTCCCGGGGCATGAAGCAGAAGCTCTCCATCGCCACCGCCCTCTCCCACCACCCCAGGCTGCTGATTCTGGACGAGGCCACCTCCGGCCTGGACCCGGTGGTCCGGGACGAGCTGCTGGACGAGTTCCTGGCCTTTATCCAGGACGAGGACCACGCCGTGTTGATCTCCAGCCACATCACCAGCGATTTGGAGAAGGCCGCCGACTATGTGACCTACCTCCACCGGGGGCGGGTGGCCCTCCAGGGGGCCAAGGACGAGCTGCTGGAGACCTACGGGCGGCTGGTCTGTTCCAGGGCCGACCTCCAGAAAATAGACCCGGCCCTGCTGCTGGGGACCCGGGTGAATCAGTTCGGCTGCGAGGCCCTGGTGAAGGACCGCCGGGCCTTCCAGCGGCGCTGTCCGGGGCTCACGGTGGACCCGGTGAGCCTGGAGGAGATTATGGTATTTACGGTCAGGGGGGACGGGAAATGACGGGTCTGGTGCGAAAGGACTTCTATCTCTCGGTCAGTATGTTCAAAAGCTATGTGCTGGTGGCGCTGGTCTTTGCCATGCTCACCTTTGCGGGGATCTACGACAGCTCTTTTTTCGTGGCCTATGTGTCGGTGATGTGCATCATGATCCCGGTGAACCTTTTTGCCTATGACGAGCAGGCCCGGTGGGACAAGTACGCCGCCGCCCTGCCCGGAGGGCGGCGGGGCGTGGTGATGGCCCGATACCTCTTCACCACTCTGGTCTGTGTGGGCTCCATGGTCTTTTCCATCCTTCTCCACCTGGCGGCGGGCCTGGCCTCCGGCGCCCAGGCCCAGGAGCGGATGGACCTTCTCCTCAGCGGCCTCATACCCGCCGCCTACGGCTGCCTGATGAACGCCGTCCTTCTCCCCCTCCTCTTCAAGTTCGGCTCCCAAAAGGGGCGGCTCTATCTGCTTCTGGCCTTGGGTCTGGGGGCGGGCCTCATTTTCGGCGGACTCACCGCCCTTAGGGAGATGGGCCTTTCCCTCAGTCAGTTAGAGTTTCCCCTGGCGGCGCTGCCGGCTGTGGGCCTGCTGGCCCTGATCCCCTCCTACTTTGTCGCCCTGGGGATCTTCCTGAAAAAGGACCTGTGACGGCAAAAAATTCCCTTCGGAACCTGTCCGAAGGGAATTTTTTTGTTATCTGGGCCGGGAGATGGACTCGATGGCCCCGGCGTCCTGGAAGGGGAGGAGGATGAAGAGGGCCTTGCCCAGGACGCACCGCTCGTCCACCACCCCCAGCTCCGGGGAGCGGCTGTCGGTGGAGTTGTTGCGGTTGTCCCCCATGACGAAGACGGAGCCCTCGGGGACCTGCACATGGGTGGCGAAGCTCTCGGGGAGGGCCCGCATGACCTCCAGGATATAGGGCTCGTCCAGGGCCACCCCATCCACATAGACGGTGTTGGCGCTGTAGTCAATATCCACCGTCTGGCCCCCCACGGCGATGATGCGCTTGACGATGGGGGCGCCCTCCCGGAAGGACTTGGTGCTCAGCACCACCACGTCCCCCTGGGCCGGCTCATAGCCGATGGACTGGAGCAGAAGCATGTCCCGGTCGTGGAGGGTGGGCATCATGGACTCCCCATCCACCCCGATGACCCGCCCCACAAAGGTGAAGACCAGGATGAGCCCCACCAAGGCCATCACCAGGGCCTGAAGCCAGAAGTAGAGGTCCACCTTCACGGCGTCGGCGCCGGAGAGGGCGGCTTCCGCCTCTGGCTCCTCCGCCGGGTTGTAATTCCGTTCCTCTGACAAGGGCGATCAACTCCCAATTGAAAAAGTAGCGTTATTATATCCCAGTTTGGAGGAAAAAGCAAGGCCGGGCCCGGTCATTGCGCCCCCCCGGCCTGCTCCATCCAGCGCTGTTCCCGGCTGTGGCAGGTGAAGAGGAGGACCTGCCGCTCCCGGGAGAGGTCCCGCAGGCAGTTCAGGGCCAGGGCCATCCGGCTGTCGTCAAAGTCGCTCAGAGCGTCGTCCAGCACCAGGGGGGCGGGGTCCTCCCCGGGGAGGGCCAGCTGGCACACCGCCAGCCGCACCGCCAGATAGAGCTGGTCCACCGTGCCCCGGGACAGGGTCAGGGCCCGCCGGGGCCGGATGTCCCCGGCCTCCCTGGCGGAGGCCTCCAGCTCCCGGGTGAGGGTCACCTCCTGGTACTTCCCCCCGGTGAGGGCGGAGAAGATCGCCCCCGCCCGCTGGTTCAGGGCGGGAGAGAACCGGGCCCGGAGCTGGCCGTTGGCCTCCTCCAGGGCCTCCAGGGCCAGGGTCAGGGCCTGATACTCCTGCCGCCGGGCCTCCAGGTCCTGGGACAGGGCCTCCCGCCGGCCCCCCAGCTCCTCCGGGTCCCCCAGGGCTGTGCGCTGGCCCCTGGCGTGGGAGAGGGCCTCCCGGACCCGCTGGAGCTCCCCGGTCACCGCCGAGAGGGCGGCGGCGGTCTGCTGGGGGGTGTGGGTCATGGGGGGCGGCGGGGCGGGGGCCTTTCCGCCCTGTGCCTGCCGGAGGATGACGTTGTTCTCCGGCGTGGGCTCCGGCAGGGTGTCCAGGAGCTTCCGGGCCCCCTGGACCTTCACCCGGGCGGCGGCCAGGCGCTCGCCCAGGGTGAGGGCCCGGGACAGGGCGGTGGAGACCCCGAAGAGGTCGGTAGCCGCCGGGGCGAAGCCGTGGACGAAGGCCAGCAGCTTTTGCAGCAGGGCCTCCCGCTGGGCGGTCAGGTCCCGGCGGGCCTCCTCCGCCGCCTGGGCGGTCCGGCGGGCCTCCTCCGCCGCCAGCCGCTTCTCCCGGTAGGCGCGGGCCTGTTCCAGGATGCCATCTGGGTCCTCCACGCCGTAGCGGGCGAGGAGCCGCCGGCCCTCCGCCCGCCGTGCCGCCGCCTGCCGGCGGGCCGTCAGAAGGAGGGCCGCGCCGGCGGCCGCCGCCACAGCGGCAGCTGCCAGAAGCAGGGGCTGCCGGAGAAGCCCCGCCCCGGCGCCCAACGCCCCGGCGGCCAGCAGAAGGAGGACGCCCGCCGCCGGAAGGCCCCTTCCGGTGCGCCCCGCCAGCGCCCGGACCCGGTCGGCGTCCCGGCTGGCCTTGTCCCAGGCCTCCTCCGGGTCCAGGCCGGAGAAGCGGGGATCTTCTGCTTCGGCCTGCGCCGCCTCCAAGGCGGCCTGCGCCGCCTCCTGCCGGCCCCGGGCCTCCTTGAGGCCGGCGGAGAGGGCGTTGAAATAGGCCAGATCCCCCTGAGCCTCTCCCAGGGCCTCCTTGTCCGGCAGGGGACCGGCCTCCCGCTCCAGGGCGGAGAGCTGGCTCTGGGCCTCCTCCAGGTCCTGGGCGGCGGACCGGTACTGGTCCAGGCGCACCCAGTCCTGCCGGGCCCGCTGGGCGGCCTGCTCAGCCTCCAGCTCGGTCCTTCGGGCCTCCAGGGCCCCGGCCTGGACCTCCGACTCCTGGAGGAGCCGCTGGTTCTGGAGGGCGGCGGCGCACTGGCGCTCCACCTCTCCCAGCTCCCCCTCCAGCTTGGGAATGAGGCCGGTCTTGTTGTGCTTCCGGCGGTTGAGCCAGCCCTTCAGGGTCTGCTCCGCCTCGGAGAAGGACACCCCCTCCTCCCCGGAGGAGACCAGGGCGGCGATGCGCCGCTCCAGCTCCGGGTCGGCGTCCACCGGAAGGCCGGACTGGCCCACAAAGGCGCTGCGCTGGAAGACCTCCCGGCCCACCCCCAGCAGGGTTTCGCCGCAGTTCTCCCCGGTGAGGCCGGGGATGGGCTCCCCGGTGGCGGCGTCC
This sequence comes from uncultured Intestinimonas sp., assembly GCF_944387725.1. Lineage (GTDB taxonomy): Bacteria > Bacillota > Clostridia > Oscillospirales > Oscillospiraceae > Intestinimonas. The sequence goes on from NZ_CALXGA010000079.1 coordinate 5,855, forward strand.
ACCGCCTCGAAGCCTCCGAAGGGAGAGGCTCCCCTGGCAAACCGCCGGAGGAGGATGTCCCGGCCCCGCCAGGTCAGCAGCATCTCCCCCGCCATGGGGGAGCCGGACCAGGGGGCGTAGCGGTTCTTTTCGGCCAAGGTGGTCTTGGTGTCCCGCTCCCGGGTGGGGATGCCGTAGAGCATGGCCCGGAGGAAGGCGCACCAGGTGGACTTTCCCCCCTCGTTGGGGGCCTGGAGGATGTTGAGTCCCTCCCGGAGCTCCAGGACGGCCCCCTCCAGCCGGCCGAAGGTGGCGGTCATGCGTTTGATCTTCATGGGCGGCAGTCCTCCCCGTGCTCCAGAGCCGCCAGGCCGAAGCGGACGGCCAGCTCCAGCCCCTCCCGCTCCTCCGCCCCGGCGGCGGAGATGCGCGCTCTCATGTTTCGGAGGAAGAGGCCCGTCAGGGTGTCCTCCTCCGCCCGCTCCCACAGGTCCCGGCGGACCCGGGTGCGGTCCCGGACCTGGGCGCTCCAGCAGCAGCTTTGGGCCAAGGCCTCCAGGGGGGGCAGGTCCACCCCCTCCAGGCCGCTCTCCCCGGTGAGGACGAAGCGGAGGATGTCCGCCCCGGCGCCGGCGGGGAGGGCGGCGGCCAGGGCGGCCTCCGGGGTCTCGCCGCCGGAGAGGTCCACCTCCACCACCCGGTAGCGGCGGCGGGCCAGGGGGACAAACTCGGCCTCCACCCCGCCGGCGTCCACGGTGACCCAGAGGCAGCCCTTTTCCTCCAGCTCGTCGAAGCCCCGGCCCTCGGGACAGCCGGGGTAGGCCCAGGCGGTCTCTCCCGCCCGCTGGAGACCGGAGCAGGTGTGGACGTGGCCCAGGGCCAGATAGGCAAGGCCCGAGGCGGCGATCTCCTCCCGGGGGAGGGGGCCGTAGCGGCCCCGGCCGTCCACCTCCCCGTGGAGGACCCCCAGGTGGACCCGGCCGTCCGCCGGGGCGGCGAAGCCGGCGAGGGGGGAGTCCTCCCGGGCCGGGGCGGTAAAGGCCGCCCCCCATACGGTGCAGTTCAGGTCCGGCAGCTCCAGGGGCTCCAGGGCGGCCTGGGAAAAGAGATGTACGTTCTCCGGCCAGGAGAGGACCCGGTAGGGGGACCGGGCGGCGTAGAAGTCGTGGTTGCCGGGGGCGATGCAGACGGGACAGCCGGTCTGGCCAAGGGCCCGGGCCAGGGCCCGGGTGGTCTCGGCGTAGGTGTCGCCGCTGTCGAAGAGGTCTCCGGCCAGGAGGACCAGGTCGGCCCCCCGGTCCCGGGCAAGGGCGGCCAGGCGGCCGGGCAGGTCCCGGAGCTCCTCCCGGCGCTGCCGGGCCCGGTCCGGGGGCAGGCCGGTGAAGGGGGCGTCCAGGTGGAGGTCCGCCGCGTGGAGAATGTGCAGCATGAGGCAGCTCCTTTCATGGGTTTGCGTGGGGGGAGGTCACTCCCCGATGTCCACCCGGGTCACGGACAGGCAGCGGCCCGTGCCGGTGTCGATGGAGAAGACGGCGCTCTCCAGCTTCCGGGGGCCACCGGCGGGCTCGAAGCGCATGGGCAGGCCCCCCAGGAAGCGGTTGACCGCCTGCTGGCTCCGCATCCCCAGCACCGAGTCGGCGGGGCCGGTCATGCCCAGGTCGGTGAGAAAGCCGGTGCCCCGGGGCAAAATCCTGCCGTCGGCCGTGGGGACGTGGGTGTGGGTCCCCCAGACGGCCTGGACCCGGCCGTCCAGATAATACCCCATGGCCCCCTTCTCGCTGGTGGCCTCGGCGTGGAAGTCCACCAGCCGGATGTCCACGTCCAGGCTCCGCAGGCAGCGGTCAGCCACGGTGAAGGGGTTATCCGGGTTGGGGTCCATCTCACACCGGCCGATGAGGTTCAAAACCCCCACCCGCATCCCGCCCGGGGTCTCATAGACCCCCAGCCCCCGGCCGGGGACCCGGCTGCTGAAGTTGGCCGGCCGCAGGAGCCAGGGCACGTCGTCCAGCAGGTCCTTGATCTGGATGCGGTTCCAGGTGTGGTTGCCCAGGGTGATCACGTCGGCCCCGGCCTCGTGGATGGCCTTGGCCTGCCGGGGCAGGACGCCCAGGCCGGAGGCGTTTTCCCCGTTGACCACGGTGAAATGGATGTTATTGAGCCTTTGCAGGGGGCGCAGGTGGTCGAGGAGGAACGCCAGCCCCTGCTCCCCCACCACGTCGCCCACGGCCAGCACATTGAAGATCATACCCAGGACTCCTTTTCCATAAATTCCACAGGGCAATATTATATGCGATTTTTCGGGAAAAAGCGAGAGGGATTTGCGCGGAGGAATCCGCACGGTCCTCCCGGGGACGGCAAAAGGGCGCTGCGTCAGGCAGCGCCCTTTTGATGGGCCGGAATTTACTTGTGGTCCACAGAGCTCATATACTCGATGAGGTCCACCACCTTGTTGGAGTAGCCCCACTCGTTGTCGTACCAGGCGACCACCTTCACGAAGGTGTCTGTGAGGGCGATGCCGGCCTTGGCGTCGAAGACGGAGGTCCGGGGGTCGCCGATGAAGTCGGAGGAGACCACGTCCTCGTCGGTGTAGCCCAGAACGCCCTTGAGCTCGCCCTCGGAGGCCTTCTTCATGGCGGCGCAGATCTCGTCATACTTGGCGGGCTTGGCCAGGTTCACGGTGAGATCCACCACGGAGACGTCCAGGGTGGGGACACGCATGGACATGCCGGTGAGCTTGCCGTTGAGGGCGGGGATGACCTTGCCCACGGCCTTGGCGGCGCCGGTGCTGGAGGGGATGATGTTGCCGCTGGCGGCGCGGCCGCCGCGCCAGTCCTTCTTGGAGGGGCCGTCCACGGTCTTCTGGG
>NZ_CALXGA010000080.1 GCF_944387725.1 uncultured Intestinimonas sp.
CCGCCGAGCGTGTGGGCGAGCTGGTCTCCGTCCACGTCATCCCCCGTCCCCACGAGGAAGTGGAGTTCATCCTCCCCTCCCTGGACAAGACCGACTGATCCAAACCCATCGCACGGGGCAGCCGCCGGCAGCTGCCGGCGGCCTGCCGCCCGGGCGCACCACTTAGAAGGTATAGGAGTGTTCCAATATGGCTAGTATGCAAGCACTTGGCATGATTGAGACCAAGGGTCTCGTGGCCTCCATCGAGGCGGCCGACGCCATGGTCAAGGCCGCCAACGTGACCCTCATCGGCAAGGTCCATGTGGGCGGCGGTCTGGTGACCGTGATGGTCCGGGGCGACGTGGGGGCCGTGAAGGCGGCCACCGACGCCGGCGCTGCCGCCGCCGAGCGTGTGGGCGAGCTGGTCTCCGTCCACGTCATCCCCCGTCCCCACGAGGAAGTGGAGTTCATCCTCCCCAGCCTGGAGAAGTAAGCACGCGGCCTAGTCCGCGTCAAACCAACCGACGGAGGGGGTGAAGCGCTTGAAATGTATCACAGAGGACGCCCTTCGGTGCGAGCTGCGGGCCACAGACCCGGAGTGCTATGTCGTGCCGGAGGGGAAAATCCTCACCCCGGCGGCGCGGGAATATCTGCAATCCCGGAAGATTAAGATTGTGAAGGCGGGGCAGCAGCCCCAGCCCCGGATCGTGGCCACCGAGGTGCCTCCCATGCCGGAGGTGACCATCCCGGCGCCCACACCCGCGCCCATCAAGCCCAAGTTTGTGGATTACGAGACCGGCGCCTTCTACATGGAGAAGCCGGAGCACATGACCCATCTGGTGGGGAACGTGCTGGTGGTGAAGAACCACCCCCGGATCGTGTTCCGGGGCAAGCTGGACTCCCTACAGAGCGCGGTGGTGCTGGCCCAGGTGGACATCCACGAGCGGGGGGGCAGCAAGGCCCTCCTGGACGACCTGGGGGACATTCTGAACATTCTGCGGGAAATGATGCGCTGTGATGTACTGGATGAGCCCTTCCGGGTGGAGAAGATGATCGGCCTGACCCATGCGGAGCTCCGGGAGCAGTCCCACGATCCCCAGCGGTTCTTCGGCGTCAAGGCCATGGTGCTCCCCGATTACACCATGGGCCGGGACTTCGCCCTGCTCAACCAGCTGCGCACCACCGTGCGGGAGACCGAGGTGGCGGCGGCGGAGGCCTTCCATAACGGCGCCAAGTACACCCGAGGGGACATCATCGAGGAGCTCAACCGCATGTCCAGCGCCCTGCACATTATGATGTGCCGGTACCTGGCCGGGCAGTACCAGGATTAAACGAAACTTGACTTGAAGGAGCGCCATACCCATGATGGATTTAGACCGCGTCAACGCCTACATGGCCCGGGTGGAGGAGTCAGAGACCAAGACCTTCAAGCCCGTAAGCAGCAAGCTGAAGGTGGGGCTGGATCTCGGTACCGCCTACATCGTCCTGGTGGTTCTGGACGAGGAGGACAATCCCATCGCCTGCGAAAAGCAGGCCGCCCAGGTCCTGCGGGACGGCGTGGTGGTGGACTACACCGGGGCGCGCCAGATCGTCAAGGACTTGAAGGAAAAGCTGGAGGAGCGCCTGGGCACGGAGCTGGTCAACTGCGCCATCGCCATGCCCGCCGGGACGGAGTCCAGCGTCAAGACCCACCAGTATGTGGCGGAGGGAGTCGGCTTTGAGGTCACCAATATTTTGGATGAGCCCAGTGCCGCCAACTCCATCTACCAGATTGAAAACGGCGTCGTGGTGGACATCGGCGGTGGGACCACGGGCCTTGCCATCCTCAAGGATGGCAAGGTGGTGCAGATCGAAGACGAGCCCACCGGCGGCACCCACCTGACCCTGGTGCTGGCGGGGAACTACCACGTCTCCTTCCAGGAGGCCGAGGCCATCAAGCAGGATTACGCCCGTCACAAGGAGATTCTGCCGGTGGTCAAGGCGGTCATCGAGAAAATGGCGTCCATTGTCAACCGCTACATCGACAAGAGCCAGACCGACGCCATCTACCTGTGCGGCGGCACCTGCTGCCTCACCGGCATCGAGACCATCTTCGAGAAGGAGACCGGCATCAAGACCATCAAGCCGGCCAACCCATTCCTGGTGACGCCGGCCGGCATCGCAATGAACTGCAAACTCTAAATGACGTTAGAAAGGAGGGGAAGGCATGGATCATAACGCCATGGTGGAGGAGATTCTGCGCCGCGTCGCCGAAAAGCTCTCCGCCGCAGAGGGGTGCGCGTCCGGGGATGAGGCGGCTCCCGGCGCCGGGGGCAAGCCCGGACTGCTGGTCCTGACCCAGGACCACGGCGCCGGCTGCCACGCCGCGCTGGAGAGCGCGGCCCTCCAGGCCCGCTACGCGACGGACTGCGCCCTGACGCATCACTACGAAGTGGACCTGGACGCCTATGAGGCCGTGGTGCTCTTCAACCTGAGCTGCGACGCCATGGCCGCCCTGGCCACCGGCGCCTGCGACACCGCATATACCCGTCTTGCCTCCAAAGCCATCCTCTCAGGAAAAAAAGTCTATGTCCCCACGGAAGAGGTGGAGCTGTACCGCTACAAGGAGACGGCCCCCGCCGCCTATTACAGCATGATGCAGCAGAAGCTGGACCTATTGGTGGCCTCCGGGGTGGTCATCTGCGCTCAGGCCGGTCTGGAGCAGGCCATTCTGGGCGGCGGAGATACCCCCGCGCCCCAGCCGGCTGCCGCGCCTGCGGCTCCCGCCGCAGCGCCTCTGGGGGCCCGCAGCACCCTGGCCCCCATGGAGCACCAGGGCGCGGAGAAGGAAGTGCGGATCAACAAGCGGGTCCTCACCGAGAAGGACCTCATCGAGGCCAACATGGACGGGGTGACCCGGGTACACATCGGCGAGAAAACCATTGTCACCGCGCTGGCCAAGGACGCCGCCAAGGACCGGGGCATGACCTTGATCCGGGACGAAGACTGAGCAGACCGGGGACGGGAGCCAAACCGCTCCCGCCGCCCGGCGTCAAACAGGGGGACGAGATATGAAAATCGCAAAGGTCATCGGCAACATCTGGGCCACCCGCAAGGAGGAAAAGCTGGCGGGGTTCAAGCTGCTCATTGTGCAGCCCCTCAACATCCTGGACGGCTCCAGGGAGAACGAGCCACTGGTGGCGTGCGACATCATCGGCGCCGGCGTGGGGGAGACTGTCATCATCGTCAGCGGGAGTTCGGCCCGGAGCGCGGCTGGAGACATGTCGGTCCCCGTTGACGCCACCGTGGTTGGCATCGTAGACGACCAAGAGATTGACACCAGTGTTTTGGATTAAGGTAAGGCAAGAATGAAGGCGGTGAAAGCATGAATCTGACCGAAGTTGTCAAGGCATCCGGTATCGTTGGCGCCGGCGGCGCTGGGTTTCCCACCCACGTCAAGCTGAACGCCAAGGCCGAGTGCTTTGTGGTCAACGCCGCGGAGTGTGAGCCCCTCATCGAGACAGACAAGTACCTGTGCCGCACCTACGCCCCCCAGATCGTGGTAGCGGTGACGGCGGTGGCGGCCCATCTGGAGGCCAAGCGGGCGGTCATCGCCCTCAAGGGAAAGTACAAGGCCGAAATCGCCTCCCTCCAAACGGCCATCGAGCAGGCGGGGGCGTCCATCGAGATCTTCCAGATGGGCACCTTCTATCCCGCCGGCGACGAGCAGACCATGGTCCAGCAGGTCACCGGCCGCTCCGTGCCGGAGCGGGGCCTGCCCCTGGACGTGGGCTGCGTGGTGGACAACGTGGGCACGCTCCTGAACATCTTCGACGCCATCCAGGGACGTCCCGTGGTGGATAAGTTCCTCTCGGTGGTGGGCGAGGTGAAGGAGCCCATCCTGTTCCATGTGCCCATTGGAACCCCCATTCTGGAGTGCGTCCGGGCGGCGGAGCCCGCCATCCGCGACTACGCCCTGATCCTGGGCGGGCCCATGATGGGGAAGGTGCTCCTGAGGCAGGAGGACATGGAGGCGGCGGTGGTCACCAAGACCACCGGCAACATCATCGTTCTGCCCCGGGACCACTATCTCTTCCGCCGGGCCACCCTGCCCATGGAGGCCATCCGACACCAAACCAGGAGCGCCTGCATCCAGTGCCGGATGTGTACCGACCTGTGCCCCCGCTACCTCATCGGCCATCGCATCCGCCCCAACCTGGTGATGCGGAACCTGTGGCGGGAGCCGGGCATCCAGGACAACGACGAGTATGAGCGTTGCTTCGGAGACGCCATGAACTGCTGCGACTGCGGCATCTGTGAGATGTTTGCCTGTCCCATGGGGCTCTCCCCGCGGAAGGTGAACCAGTACATGAAGATCCAGCTCCGGAACCGGGGGATTCAGGTGCCCCGTAATATGGAGCCCCAAGCAAGAACCTTCGTGGACCAGCGCCACACACCCACCGGCCGGCTGGCGGCCCGTCTGGGCCTCTCCCAGTACTATGGGCTCCACGCCCATGCGTGCCGGGAGCTCAACCCGGACGAGGTCTTCATCCCCTTCTCGCAGCACATCGGTAAGCCCGCCAATATGGTAAAGGCGGTGGGCGACTATGTGGAGCGGGGAGAGGTCCTAGCTGAAGCGGCGGAGGGCCTGAGCGCCAACATCCACGCCAGCATCTCCGGCGTGGTGCTGGAGGTCACGGAGCAGGGCGCCCGCATCAGCGGCCGGAAGGAGTGAGAAGCATGGGAAACGCCAGCAGACTTGCCATCGGCATGGTAGAACTCAACAGCATTGCGCGGGGCATTGAGACCTGCGACTACATGGTGAAGGCGGCCCAGGTGGACCTCATCCACTCCTCCACCGTCTGCCCGGGCAAATACATGGTCCTGATCTCCGGCGACACCGGAGACGTCAAGGCATCTATGGCCGAGGGGATCAAGCGGGGCGGCGAGTGCGTGGTGGACACGCTGACCCTCCCCAACGTCCATCCCCAGGTCATCCAGGCCATCAGCATGACCACACAGGTGGAAAAGCCTGGAGCGGTGGGCGTCCTGGAGTTTTACTCCGTGGCCTCCGCCATCACCGCCGCCGACGTGGCGGCCAAAGCGGCCAACATCACCCTCATTGAGGTCCGCATCGGCTACGCCATCGGCGGCAAGGGATATGTGACCCTCACCGGCGACGTGGGCGCCGTCCGGGCGGCGGTAGCTGCGGCGGAGCGGGAGTCCGAGCTCCTGGTGGGGACCACCGTCATCCCGCGCCCCTCCCCCAAGCTGTTCCAGTCCCTGTTATAAAGCGGGGGCTTTGAGCAGAAACTAGAATCTGACCAAGAGAAGGAGAAGGAGTGTAATTTATGGACTTTAGTGAACTGATTGCTGCTGCTGACCCCAGTATTTTTACCGACAGCATCTCTTCCTGGATCTCCGGCATTTCCATCAACTCGGTCATCATGCTCATTATGATGATCTTTATGCTGGTGGGCGCCGTTGACAAGATCCGCGGCAACAAGCTCGGTTACGGCGAGAAGTTCGAGGACGGCTTCAACGCCATGGGCGGTCTGGCCATGTCCATGGCCGGCGTCGTGGCGGCGGCCCCCGTGCTCTCCATGCTGCTGGGCCCCATCCTCCAGCCCATCTACGGCATCTTCGGCGCCAGCCCCGCCATGTTTGCCACCACCCTGCTGGCCTGCGACATGGGCGGCTATCCCCTGGCCATCCAGCTGGCCGGCGATAACGTGGCCATCGGCAACTTCGCCGGCCTGATCCTGGGCACCATGATGGGCCCCACCATCGTGTTCACCATCCCTGTGGCCTTGGGCATCATCAAGAAGGAAGACCGCTCCTATCTGGGCGCCGGCGTCCTGGCCGGTATGATCACCATCCCCATCGGCTGCATCGTGGGCGGCCTCATGATGAACACCCTGGCCCCTGAGTACCACCTGGGCATCGTCACCATCCTCCAGAACCTGATCCCCGTTATCATCATCGCGGCCCTTATCGTCATCGGCCTGTGGGTTGCCCCCGGCCCCATGATTAAGGGCTTCAACGTCTTCGGCACCGGCGTTACCATCGTCATCACCGCTCTGACCGCCATCGCCGTCTTCGAGCAGATCACCGGCATCATGTTCCCCATCTTCTATATCATGGTGGAGAACCCCGCCGACGGTTCCCGCGGTCTGGACAGCGGCCTGCTGACCTGCGGCCTGATCGCCATCGTCCTCATCGGCGCCTTCCCCATGGTGGAGTGGATCACCCGTACCTTCGGCAAGCCCCTCCAGAAGATTGGCGCCGCGCTGGGCATGAACGAGCAGGCATCCGCCGGCATGGTGGCCAATCTGGCCAACAACATCGCCATGTTCAACATCATGGGCGAGATGAACCCCAAGGGCAAGCTGCTCAACGTGGCCTTCTCCGTGTCCGCCGCCTTCGTGTTCGGCGACCACCTGGGCTTCACGGCCGGCAACAACCCCGACATGATCTTCCCCGTGATCGTGGGCAAGCTGGTGGCCGGCGTCACCGCCATCATTGTGGCCAACCTGCTCTCCTCCAAGCTGCTGGCTAAGATCGACGCCGCCAACGCCTAAAAGACGATTTCGCCTGGAAAGGTAAGGAATTTGCTATGAATGTAAGTGAAGAACTCATCCGCAGCATTGTGGAGAAGGTCATCGCCGAGGCGGCGGGCTGCTCTGGAAAGTGCGGCTTCCAGAAGCAGGTGGACCCCAGCGGCGTCATCGGCGTCAAGACCTCCACCGTGGAGCTGGAGCCCTTCGAGGGCCGGAACGATGTGAAGCTCAAGGACGTGGCCACCCTGGAGGAGGCCCCCCGCATGGGCTGCGGCATTATGGAGCTCTCCGACGGGGCCGACTTCGAGTGGACGCTGACCTACGACGAGTGGGACATCGTCCTGGAGGGCCGCCTGGAGATCAAGATCGACGGCCGCGTGGTGGGCGGAGACGCCGGGGATGTCATCTACATTCCCAAGGGCAGTCACATCCACTTTACGACCCCCGATTACGCCAAGTATGCCTATACGGTATTCCCGGCAGACTGGCAGTAGGTCTTTTCCCAACTCCTTTCCGCCCCCGCCGCCCATTTGGGCGGCGGGGGCGGAAGCATTTTTCCGGCCCGGCTTATCCTATGGACTTTTCTGGCATCCATCCGTTTACGGAGCACGGGCCTTGTGCTTTAGGGATCCGCATGAAATGTGTTCACCTGGATTTTTACACGGCAAACGCATGAGTAAATAAATTATGAACGCCCCCCCTTTTTCCGGTATACAAAAGAAAAATTGTATTTGTGCGCAACAAATTTCCTATAAATTTATATGCAGTTAAATTTTAAGAAAATATATTGCTAATACCCTGTCAAGCTAGGGCTTGTTTGAAAATTGGCGATGTGTCCGGCAGCGAGGGATTTTGGTCCGCCGGCAAGCAATTTTTTCGCAGGAATCCCGGCGGATTTCAAGGAAAAATTGCGCCGTCCAGGGGGCAAAAGACCCGCCGGTTGGGCATGTTGACATGTTTCAAACAAGCCCTAGAAATTATCGATTGGATTTCGGGTGAAATTTTCACGGAATAAGGCAGAGGACGCCGGTGGGCTGGCGCCCATCAAGGACGATAACGAGGTTACGCGGAAATTCTGCCGGAAGACAAATGCAAGTTTCTGACTTGGTGGAGTACAAGTTTATATGGATAAACGTATCCTTTTAGGGAGATCTGGTTATCCATGCGTTTGTTGTGGGATTTTTACGGTCAGGGTTGACAGGACTGAGCCGAAAGGCTATAATTGTGGCAAGCCATGCTGACAACTGAATCATAAGTGGTACGTAGGTGCATTTCTTCGGGCCGAAAGAGGGAAGCCGGGTGAGAGTCCCGCGCAAAGCCGTTGCTGTATTGGCGAAGCGGACCCCCATTATGTCACTGGAGCCGGGCTCTGGGAAGGCGGGGGGCGCGTTTGACGCCTAAGCCAGAATACCTGCCTGCGTATGGCGCACACAATGCCTCCTCGTGCGTTTAGGAGGGTGCAGATTCCGCAGCCATGCGGAAATTTGCCGCACCTTGAAGCTGGAAGAGGATGCGGCTTTTGTTGTCGGCGCTAAGGGCGGGCGGGATGTGACTGCCTGCACCTCCTTATGCGATGTGTCAAGCGGCGGCTTCACCTCTTTTTGGTGCGGAGTGCCGGCGCAGGCCCCGGGTCTGTGGCTGCCACCGCAGATCTGGCTGCACCAGGCCGCCCCTCCGGCGGCAAAAAAAAACCGCCCCCCGGCGCGTGCCGGGGGGCGGTTGTCATCTGCGGGGAAGGGCTCAGGCCAGCTTGGCCTTGGCCATCTCGGTGAGCTGGGTGAAGGCGGCCTTGTCGTTGACGGCCAGCTCGGCCAGCATCTTGCGGTTGATGGTCACGCCGGCCTTCTTCAGGCCGTTCATGAAGGTGGAGTAATTCATGCCGTTGAGTTTGCAGGCGGCGGAGATGCGGGTGATCCACAGGGAGCGGAAGTCCCGCTTTTTCAGCCGGCGGCCGGTGTAGGCGTACTTCAGGGACTTCATGACCTGCTCGTTGGCCATCTTGAAGTGCTTGCTCTTGGCGCCCCAGTAGCCC
>NZ_CALXGA010000081.1 GCF_944387725.1 uncultured Intestinimonas sp.
AGGCGGCGCATCTTCTCCTGCTCCTCCGCCCGGCGCTTGCTGCCCTGGAAGCCGCCGCCCCGGCGCTGCTGGTTCCGCCCCTGGAACTTCTGCTTGCCGGCCTGCATCTGCTTGGCCTTGCCGGCGGCCAGATCCTCCAGCCGCTGGTCGTACTTCTCCAGGTTGACGCTTCCGCCCTTCCGGGTGTCCACGATCTTCTTCTCCGGGACCTTCCGGCCGGGGTTCTGCTGCTGGGACGCCCCCTGGCCCTGCTGGGGCTTCTGACCCTGCTGCTGCCCCCCCTTCTGGCCGCCCTGCTTGGGGGCGTTCTGGCCGCCCTGGGCGGCCGCCTTCTGGCCCTGCCTGCCCTCTCCCTGCGGCTGCTTGGCGGGGGCGGCGGGCTTGGCCTCCGGGGCGGGCTTGGGCTCGTGGTAGGTGTCGGCAAAGATGCTCTCGATGTTCTTCACCTGGTTGTGCTGGGTGAGATAGTCGAAGATGATGGACAGCTCGCCGTCCTCCAGAACCTGCATGTGGTTCTTGGGGGTGGCGGCGTATTTGGTGAGAATATCGGTGATCTCTTTGGTGGGCCGCTTAAAGTCCTTGGCCACCTCGTGGACTCTGTATTTAATGAAATTGCTCAAATGATATCCCTCCATTGGATGTTGGGACCGCTTCCATACGAAAACCCAAAGGGCCGGCCTTCCGGCTTTCGTATGGAAGCGCTCCGCAAAAAAATGGTTTCTCCCCTGCTCTGGTACGGGGTCTCATGTTGTCTTTTTCACGTCACCTGACGCCCTCCTCCGCGCTTTGTACCCTTTCCGGGTCCGTGGTTGGGTTTTGGTTTTCCACTCCGGCCGGCCGCCGCCCTGGGCGGGGCCCAGGGATGGGCCTTGGCCCGCTGGAGCTGCTTCTCATGGCGGCGCTGCTCCCGCTGCCGGGCCAGCACCCGCCGGGCCCGGTGCGCCAAGAGCCGGGCGGTCTCGCCGTAGGCGGCCTCGTTCCGGGCGGCCAGCCGCCCGGCGAAGGCGGCGGCCAGTCCGGCGTCGGTGAAGGCCAGCATGGCGCAGCTCCCCCGGCCGGCGGCCAGCCCCAGCTCCGTCTTGGTGTAGGGGCACTGGACCAGCGGAGCCCGCCCCGCCTGGGCAAAGTGATCGGCCCGCCGGAGGGTGTTTCCGGCGGCGTCAGCGGCCAGCACCAGAAGCCGGGCGTGACCGGCTCGGGCGGCGGCCCCCACGGGCTCCTCCCCCGCCTCCAGGCGCCCGCCCCGCCGGGCCAGGCCGATGAGATGCAGGGCGTTATCCATCCTGGTCCCCCTCCTTCATCTGTTCCTCCAGGGCCGCGTAGACCTCCGGGGGCAGGGCCATAGAAAAGGCCCGCTCCAGAGCCCGGGCCTTCCGGGCCCGCTTGAGGCACTCCGGGTCGGGGCAGACGTAGGCCCCCCGGCCCGGCTTCTTGCCTCGGAAGTCCAGGGAAATCTCCCCCTCCGGGGACTTCACCACCCGGATGAGCTGCCGCTTCTCCTTCATCTCCCGGCAGCCCACGCACTGGCGCATGGGTATCTTTTTCGGCATTGGGCGTCCGCCTCCCTTCTCCTGCGGTCAGACCTGGATGCCGCCAGAGTCCTCCCTCTGGTCTCCGCCGGACTCCTCCAGAATATCCTCAGACGCCTCCGAGAGGTCCCTGGGCTCCTCCAGGATATCCTCGGGCGTCTCATCATCCACCACCAGCAGGTCCTCCTCTGGCTCAGGCAGCTCGCCGGGGTCGGATGCCGGTTTGATGTCGATCTTGAAGCCGGTGAGCTTGGCGGCCAGCCGGGCGTTCTGGCCCTCCTTGCCGATGGCCAGGGAGAGCTGGTCGTCGGGCACCACCACCCGGCAGCTCTTGCCGTCGGGGAAGAGGTCCACGCTGATCACGTCGGCCGGGGAGAGGGCGGCCGCCACATACTGGGCGGGGTCCTCGCTGTACTTGATGATGTCCACCTTTTCCCCGTGGAGCTCCTCCACAATGCTGTTGACCCGGGACCCGCCGGGGCCCACGCAGGCCCCGATGGGATCCACGTTGGGGTCGGCGGACCAGACGGCGATCTTGGTGCGGCTGCCCGCCTCCCGGGCGATGGACTTGACCTCCACGGTGCCGTCGTAGATTTCGGGAATCTCCAGCTCAAAGAGGCGCTTGACCAGTCCGGGGTGGGTCCGGGACAGGAGGACCTGGGGCCCCCGGGTGGACCGGCGGACCTCCACCACATAGACCTTCAGCCGGTCCCCCTCGCGGATGACCTCTCCCCGGACCTGCTCGCCGGGGGCCAGGAAGCCGTCGGTGTACTCGCTGCTGGAGCTGATGCGGAGGCTGGCCGCCCCGTTCCGGGGGTCGATCCGCGTGACCACGCCGGTGAGAATCTCGTGCTCCTTGGAGCTGAACTCGTCGTAGACCATGCTCCGCTCGGCCTCCCGGATGCCCTGGATGATGACCTGCCGGGCGGTCTGGGCGGCGATGCGGCCGAAGTTCCGGGGCTTTACCTCGATGCGGACCACATCCCCCAGCTGGGCGTAGGGGATGGCGCTCCGGGCCTCCTCCAGGGAGATCTCGGCGGCGGGATTGTCCACGGTCTCCACAATGTCCTTGAGGATATACATCCGCACCTCGCCGGTCTCGGGGTTGGCCTTGACCTCGATGTTGTCCCCGGCCCCCTCGTGGTCCCGCTTGTAGGCGGAGGCCAGTGCCTGGGTGATCTTCTCCATCATGTAGCCGGCGGGAATGCCCTTCTCCTTTTCAATCTGGGCGATGGCGGCAAAGAACTCCTGGCCGGCGTTCTCACCGCCGTTGGCTTTTTTCGCGTTTTTTCTCGGCATATCCTTTTCTCTCCCTTATTCCTTCCCGTATCCTTAAAAGCTCACATGCAGCCGGACCTGGGCCACGTCCTTTTTCTCCAGGACCACTGGCTCCCCGGAGAGCGCCAGGGTCACGTCTCCGTTCTCGCAGCCCAGCAGGGTCCCGGTGAGCTCCTTGCGCCCCTCCCGGGCCCGGTAGAGCTTCACATCCACCTGGCTGCCCAGAAAGCGCCGGAAATGCTCCGGCTTCTTCAGGGCCCGGTCGGCCCCGGCGGAGGAGACCTCCAGGATATAGCTCCCCTCGATGGGGTCCGCCTCATCCAGGGCGTCGCTGAGGGGGCGGCTGACCGCCTCGCAGTCCTGGATGGACACCCCGCCCTCCTTATCAATATAGACCCGCAGGTACCAGTCCCCCGCCTCCTTGACGTACTCCACGTCCCAGAGGGTGCAGCCGTTTTCCGCCGCGATGGGCCCGGCCAGCGCCGCCGTGAGGTCGCTCACCTTTGCCATAGATACCCCGCCTCCACCAATTTTACATAATTTTACAGCTCATATTTTTTCAATAAGAAAGAGCGGGGAGGGCCCCACTCTTGACGGATACTTACATACATAGCGTAAACAGTATACCATAGGTATCCCGCGATTGCAAGGCTTTTATACGGATTTCCACCTGGGTTTCCGGGGATTTCTCCATTGTCAGCCCGGATAGAAAGTGATATAATATGGCAGCTGAATTGAAAAAATGGCAGAAAGGATGTCCGTTCATGCCCATGACCTACAAGGAAGCGTTCATCGCCTTCATGGTGCGCTCCGGCGTGCTCACCTTTGGGGACTTCGTCACCAAGTCCGGCCGGAGGACCCCCTACTTCATCAACACCGGAAACTACAAGACCGGGGCCCAGGCCGGCAAGCTGGGAGACTACTATGCCGCCTGCATCCAGGAGCAGTTCCCTGATGGCATCGACTGCCTCTTCGGGCCGGCCTACAAGGGCATCCCTCTGGTGGTCTCGGCGGCCGCCGCTCTCTACCGGAACTATGGCCGGGACCTGCCCTACTGCTTCAACCGCAAGGAGGCCAAGGACCACGGGGAGGGGGGGTCCCTGGTGGGGTACAAGCCCCAGGACGGGGACCGGGTGGCCATTGTGGAGGATGTGGTCACCGCCGGAACCGCCGTCCGGGAGTCCATCGCCCTCTTCCGGGATGTGGCAAAGGTGGACATTCGGGCCCTCTTTGTCAGCGTGGACCGCATGGAGCGGGGGACCCGGGACTGCTCCACCCTGGACGAGCTGCGGCAGGACTACGGCATTGCGGTCTGCCCCATCGTCACCGTCCGGGAGATCATGGCCTTCCTCCACAATCGGGAGCTGGACGGGAAGGTTTGGCTGGACGACGCCACGCTGGTGCGGATGGAGGCCTATCTGGCCGAGTACGGCGCCCGCTGAGGACCCCGGCGGGAGAGAGGGGAGGGAGGAAGCGTGGGGCTCCACGACGGCCACCGCAAGCGGCTCAAGGCCCAGTTTCTGGCCCACGGCGAGGATTTCCACGACCACCAGCTCCTGGAGCTTCTGCTGTGCTACGCCATTCCCCAGGGGGACGTAAACGGCCTGGCCCACACCCTGCTCAACCAGTTCGGCTCCCTGGCCGGAGTGATGGACGCCCTGCCGGAATCCCTCCGGAAGGTGCAGGGAGTGGGGGAGCACACCGCCGTGCTCCTCAAGCTGGTGCCCAAGCTGGCGGGGCGCTACCTGGAGGACCGGGCCTCTCTGGGGACCATTCTGGACACCACCCTGGCGGCCCGGAACTACCTCATGCCCTATTACCGCCAGGGGGGCCGGAACGAGATGGTCTATCTGGTGTGCATGGACGCCAAGTACAAGGTCCTGGGCTGCCGGAAGCTGGGAGAGGGCTCGGTGAACGCCGCCGACATCACATCCCGGAAGGTGGTGGAGGCTGCCCTGGCCTGTAACGCCACCTGCGTCATCCTGGCCCATAATCACAGCTCCGGCCTGGCCCTGCCCTCCCAGGCCGACCTGACCACCACCCGGCGCCTGTGGGGCATCCTACAGAGCGTGGGGGTGGAGCTGGTGGACCACCTGATTTTCGCCGACGATGACATGGTTTCCCTGAAGGACAGCGGCATCTTTCAGGGCTATTACCAGGAGGAGCGGTAAGCGCCCGCCGGAATATCGTCCACATACCAAACCGGCAGGTCCCCGGCGCGGAAACGCTGACCTATGAGGCGTTCTTTGCCTATGCCTGATTTTGGAGCTGCCTCTCCCCTATAAACCGGCCGGGGCGCCCTGCGCAATCCAAGGATTGCGCAGGGCGCCCTTTTTGATTTCATCTGCGCGGGCCAAAATCCCTCGACACCAGGCGCCGTCAGCCCTCTCTGTTCTGATTTGCCTCCTCCGCCTGGGTTCCAAAGTAAAAGGCGATGATGACGGTAAACACCGTGAGGAACTGGTCCGCCGCCACCAGGCCGCAGACGGACAAGTAGGCGAAGACCAGGGTGAGAAGGATGGCGACGATGCTCTTTACCGTCAGCAGCCGCAGCAAACGCTCCTTCATGGTTTCCCCTCCAGCAGGCCCAGCCGGTCCAGCACCAGGGCGGCCTGTTCCCGGGTGAGGGCCCTCTGGGGGGCGGTACCGTCAAAAATCCCGGTGGCAGCGGCCCTGTTCCAGGCTGCGGACGCCCAGTCCGAAGGCGGCTGGGTTCCGCGCTGGTCCAGCCAGACGTCCATCATCTGGTTAAATTGCTCTTGCGTCATAGGTTCCTCCAATCTGGCCTTGAAGGCCGTCCATTTGTCCTCGTCGATGAGGGGCAGGGGGCAGAGCTTCCCGGTGACGTCGTAGTGACGGAGCACATGCTCCAGCGGAATTTCATATCGGGCCATGATGTCCCGCCCCAGCGCTGCGGCGGCGGCATAGGTGGCCTCGTCGATGGTCCAGTTCCCCTGTGGGTCCTGGCGGCAGCACATCTCGATGCCGATGCTGTTGGCGTTGCGGCAGGCGGGGTGTCTGTAGCGCCCGTCGGTCCGCCCGCAGTGCCAGGCGGTGTCCTCCTCCGGGACGCTCTGCCAGACGGCGGCGTCCTCGCTCTCTCGGCCCACAAAGTAGTGGGCGCTGGCCCCGGTCCCCGCCGTGGTGTGAAAATACCGGGCGTTGGCCTCCGCCCCGCCGGTGGCCCCTACATAGTGGTATACCAGGAAGGAGATGGGCTGCATCCGTCCCCGCCGGCAGTTCTCCGGGCTGCAGGGGTAGTCCTTGTGAATGATCATCACGCGCCCCCGGCGGCCCGGAGGACGGTCAAACAGCTCTCCTGAGACGCCCCCCAAATGGTCCTCAGATGGTTTGTCAGAAACATAGATGCGCCTCCTGTTCCGGCCTTGCGGCCACACTGAAATGGATGCCCGCCGCCCCCCCTACATCCTATTCCGAAGGGGGCCTTTGGGCGCCGGGCCAGGGTCTGCCCCCTCTGCGGGGGGGGGGGGGGCGGAGACGGCCTTGCGGACCGCCGCCGGGCCAGCATGGAGGAAGCAAGCGGGCGGACTTCCCCGGCTCTTCGGTCCTGGCGAACCCACGCACGGGGAAGCGGCTGGCCCAGCTCATGCGCCAGTGGGACTTCGACACTGGGATAGAGATCCAGCGGTGCGACCTCAAATGCGGCCGGCAGGTCCTCTGGGAGAGACCGGCGCCCTATCTGACTGCGCCCTTCCGCATGAAGGGGAGCAAATGGGTGGAGCTCCTGTTTGATAACAGCACACAGCCGGACGTGGTCTTCCGGCTCTTTGACCGGGCGGTTGACGCGGACGAGGCGCGGGGCTGCAACATCGTGCTGGATACGCCGCCCACAAAACCGATGGCGGTCTGTCAGGACACGGCGCTGCCCGCCCGGGGCGCGGGCTTTGAGCCGGAGGAGCTGGACATCCCGGAGAAAATCCGGCAGATGCGGCGGCTGTACAAGTACAAAGGCGGCTCCTTTACGGCTGCCGCTCATATCCCTGTCCCGTTCCTTCCACTGCGGGGCCGCTTTCGCCGCCAGGCGAGACCACCCCCTTGGACAAGGCCCAAGGACACAGAAACGGCGGGTTGCATCCTTTTGCAATCCGCCGTTCCGTACAAGGCACGTTCTGTTCTGACAGCAAAGCTGCGGCTCTCCCGCCGCTGTCACACATCCATGGTCCGCAGCAAATTCACCATCTCAATGGCGCCTTGGGCGCACTCGGCGCCCTTATTGCCCGCCTTGGTGCCGGTCCGCTCAATGGCCTATTCAATGGTATCCGTGGTGAGGACCCCGAACAACACCGGTACGCCGCTGCTCAGCGCCGCCTGGGCGATGCCCTTGGACACCTCCGCGCACACATAGTCATAGTGGCTGGTGGAGCCCCGGATCACCGCCCCCAGAGCGATGACGGCATCATACTTCCCGCTCTTGGCCATTTTGGCGGCCACCAGGGGGATCTCAAAGGCCCCGGGAACCCAGGCCACGCTGATGTCCTCCTCCCAGACGCCGTGGCGCAGCAGGCTGTCCTCACAGCCGGACAGCAGCTTGGATACGATGAACTCATGGAACCGGGTGCAGGCGACACCGGCCGGAATGCCCTCAGATACCAGTTTTCCCTCGTAGATTTTCATGGTGTGCTCCTCCTGTCTGTCAAATGCGTTCAAAATCCGGTGTGCGGCTCAGTACTGAACCAGGTGGCCCATGCGATGCTGTTTGGTCCGCAGGTAAAATAAGTCTTCCGCCGTGGCGGGGCTCTGGATGGGCACCCGCTCCACAATCTCCAGTCCGAAATCGGACAGCTGGTAGATCTTGTCCGGATTGTTGGTGAGCAGCCGCATGGTCTTGACCCCCAGGTCCCGGAGGATCTGGGCTCCAATCCAGTACTCCCGCAGGTCCGGGACGGCGGAGATGGTATACCACACGGCGTTGTCGTCCTGCCGCCAGGCGGTGATGGCGCCGGTGCTTCAATGTGGCCGGAGACGATGCGGCCGCCGAACCGGCCGTCTGCCGCCATGGCCCGATCCAGGTTCACGGGACTTCCCGGCCCCAGCGCCCCCAGAGAGGAGCGGCGCAGGGTTTCGTGCATCACGTCGGCGGTAAAGCCTCCGCCGTCCACCGTCGTGGCGGTGAGTCACACCCCGTTTACCGCCGCACTGTCACCGGTCTACAGATCCGCGCACACTGTCCGCGCCCCGATGGAGAGCACCGACGCGCGGGCCCCCGCCGGATGGCTCCCATCTCCTCAACAATTCCCGTGAACATCTGCGTCCACCTCCCCTTCCAGCAAAAAAATCCTCCCCCAGGGGGTGACGGTGGTCTTCCGCAGACGCACCGCCTGGGCCGGAAGCGCCACCCCCGGCCCCGGCGGCCGTGGCGATCTTGCCGCCCAGGGTCATGGCGTACTTCATCACCACATAGGGCCGCTTCGTTCGGATAAAGTGGAAGAACACGGGGTTTAGAAACCGTATTCACAAATAGGGAAAGAAGTAGTAGAATGTGGATATGAAAAAAGAAAAGAAACGCAGGGCGTACCCGAGCGACTTGACGGATGAACAGTGGGCGGAGATTGCGCCGCTCTACACGGGAATGCGAAATTGCAGAT
>NZ_CALXGA010000082.1 GCF_944387725.1 uncultured Intestinimonas sp.
TCCTGCGAAAAAATTGCTTGCCAGCGGCCCAAAATCCCTCGCTGCCGGACACATCGCCAATTTTCAAACAAGCCCTAGGGACAGTCCGCTTTCTTGGAGGGAAAACAGTATGACAGAAAAGGAAAAAATGCTCTCCGGGGCTCTCTACGACCCCGGGGACCCGGAGCTCTCCGCCCTGCGGATGCGGGCCCAGGCCCTGTGCCGTAAAATCTGCCTGGACGACAGCGGCGACCCGGACCAGCGCTGCGCCCTGCTCAAGGAGCTCTTCGGCGCCGCCGGGGAGTGGGCCTATGTGGAGCCCAACTTCCGCTGCGACTACGGCTTCAACATCCGGGTGGGGGAGAATTTCTACGCCAACTACGACTGCATTATGCTCGACTGCGCTCCCATTACCATCGGGGACGAGTGTATGTTCGGCCCTCGGGTCTCCCTCATCACCGCCAGCCACCCGGTGGAGGCCCTGGTCCGCTCCCCCGGGAGAGACCGGACCGGGGAGGAGTACGCCCTGCCCATCACCATCGGGGACCGGGTCTGGCTGGGGGCCGGGGTCATCGTCAACCCCGGCGTCACCATCGGGGAGGGGGCCGTGGTGGCCTCCGGCGCGGTAGTGACCCGGGACATCCCGCCCTATACCCTGGCCGCCGGCGTCCCGGCGGTGGTGAAAAAGGAGCTGCCCCGGCCATAAGGGACGCGGCTGGGGCGGCGCGCCAGGCAGAAACACGCGGCGGAGAACGGGAGACTGTTCTCCGCCGCGTGTTCCCTGCGGTAATCGGATGTTCCGGCAGGCCCCGCGCCGCCGGGGCTCAGAGGCGGTTCTGGGGGATGTCGGGGAGGGAGTCGAAGCCCTGCTGAAGCTCCTGGTCGGTGGGGACGTGGTCGCTCATCTTCCCGCTGAGGTAGGACTTGTAGGCGGTCATGTCGAAGTAGCCGGTGCCGGTGAGGCCGAAGAGGATGGTCTTGGCCTCCCCGGTCTCCCTGCACCGCAGAGCCTCGTCGATGGCCCCCTTGATGGCGTGGGCCGACTCCGGGGCGGGGAGGATGGTCTCCCGCTTGGCGAAGAGGACGGCGGCCTCGAAGACCTCGGTCTGCCGGTAGGCCACCGCCTCCATGTAGCCGTCGTGGTAGAGCTTGGAGAGGATGGGGCTCATGCCGTGGTAGCGCAGGCCGCCGGCGTGGCTGGCCGAGGGGATGAAGCCGGAGCCCAGGGTGTACATCCGGGCCATGGGGGTGACCTTTCCGGTGTCGCAGAAGTCGTAGGCGTACCTCCCCCGGGTGAAGGAGGGGCAGGAGGCCGGCTCCACCGCCACGATGCGGGGGTCCCGCTTCCCGGTGAGCTTATCCCGCATGAAGGGGGCGATGAGGCCCCCCAGATTGGAGCCGCCGCCGGCGCAGCCCACCACCACGTCGGGGTACTCCCCCAGCTCCTCCAGGGCCAGGGCCGACTCCAGGCCGATGATGGACTGGTGGAGGAGGACCTGGTTGAGCACCGAGCCCAGGACATAGCGGCAGTTGGGGGTGGTGGTGGCCCGCTCCACCGCCTCGGAGATGGCGCAGCCCAGGCTGCCGGTGGTGTCGGGGTGCTGGGCCAGAATTTTCCGCCCGATCTCGGTCTCCATGGAGGGGGAGGCGGTGACGTGGGCGTCAAAGACCCCCATGACGGCCTTGCGGAAGGGCTTTTGCTCATAGGAGACCTTCACCATAAAGACGTCCAAGTCCAGGCCGAAGTAGCTGCACGCCTCGCTGAGGGCGGTGCCCCACTGGCCGGCCCCGGTCTCGGTGGTGAGCCTGGTGATGCCCTGCTCCTTGGCGTAGTAGGCCTGGGCCACGGCGGAGTTGAGCTTGTGGCTGCCGGAGGTGTTGTTGCCCTCGAACTTGTAGTAGATGCGGGCGGGGGTGCCCAAGGTCTTCTCCAGCTCGTAGGCCCGGACCAGGGGGGAGGGGCGGTACATCAGGTAGACGTTCCGCACCGCCTCGGGGATGTCCACAAAGGGGGTGGCGGCGTCCATCTCCTGGTGGGCCAGGGCCTTACAGAAGATGGGGTAGAGCTCCTCCTCCTTCAGGGGCTCCAGGGTGCCGGGGTTCAGGAGGGGGTCTGGCTGCTCCTTCATGTCGGAGCGGAGGTTATACCACTGGCGGGGCATCTGCTCCTCGGTGAGGTAGAGTCTGTGGGGGATGTGCGTCATGTCGCTCGCTCCTTTTTTGCGGGGGAGGGCATGAAAAAAGCCCCCGCCCCAAGAATTTGGATTCTCTGGGACAAAGGCCAAGACCTCTGCGGTGCCACCCGGATTGACGCCTCCCATTCGGGAAGCGCCCGCTCGCTTTCCCGCGCCGGAACAGCGCGGGCTCCCCTGATAACGGGCGGAGTTCCCGTCTGGCTGCCAGGCCGGAAAGCCCTTCGCCGCCCTCAGAAGTCCATTCCCTCCGGCGTCCCCCGCCGCGCTTCCACCCTCCGCGGCTCGCTGAGAGGTTCCGTTCCGGAGGTACTCCTCTTCGTCATCGGTTTCCTGTCTGAAATTGTGTGCATTATAAACGAAGTCCGGGCCCCTTGTCAAGCCCGGTGACAAAAAATTCTGAAATTTTCGTTCAGGCGGTAACTTTCTCTTGTCCTGCTCCGTCTAAATCAGTATACTGGTAAGCGCCCACACTACAAGAGAGGACGGGGTCCCCGTGGCAAAACGCCTTTTGAAGAAAACGAAACGAAAGCGGCCCACCCGCGTCCGGCGGGCGGCGCGGACCCTCTACCGCACGGCGGTGGTCCTCTCGGCCCTGGTAGTGGTCCTCTTCTGCGCCTACCAGGCCCTGGTCCACGCCCCGGAGCAGGCCCCTCCGCCCACGGCGGAAGTTCCCTCACGGTCCCCCGCCAGCGACAACCCGGACACCCCGGAGGACGAGAGCCTCCAGCCCACCCCGGAGCCCCTGATGCGAAAGGAGGGCTTCTACACCTTCCTGCTGGTGGCCACCGACGAGGGGGGCGGCAACACCGACACCATCATGGTGGCCGCCTATGACACCAAGAACCAGACCGTGGGAGTGGTCTCCATCCCCCGGGACACCCTGGTGGACCGAAGCATCCCCAAAATCAACAGCATCTACGCCCGGGAGGGCGTGGATGGTCTCCGGGAGGCGGTCTCCAACCTCATCGGCATCCCTATCGACTACTACATCCTGGTGGGCCTCAACGGCTTCCAGCGGCTGGTGAACGCCGTGGGCGGGGTGGACTTCTATGTCCCCTGCGATATGGACTACGACGACCCCACCGCCGACCCGCCTCTCCACATCCACTATACCGAGGGCATGACCCACCTGGACGGCCAGGAGGCCATGGAGGTGGTGCGGTTCCGCCACAACAACGACGGCTCCGGCTACACCGACGTGGGCCGGGCCCAGACCCAGCGGGACCTCCTCGTGGCCGTGGCCAAAAAGGTCCTGGCCAACCCGGGGAAAATCGGAACCTATGTGGACATCTTCTCCGAGAACGTGGAGACCGACCTCTCGGCCACCGACATCGCCTGGCTGGCCGGACAGGCCCTGGGGGTGGACCTGGACGCCGGGGTCTCCACCGCCACCCTCCCCGGCGACGGCGACACCACCTACAACGGGGTCCGCTGGTGCTACGAGCTGGACCAGGCGGCCTGCCTGGAGATTTTCAACCAGCTCCTCAACCCCTACACCACCGAGATCACCTTGGACATGACCGGCATGTTCCAGGCCCCCTGAGGGGCTCAAAAACCGCCCGCCCGAGAGAGCATCCCGGGCGGGCGGCTGTTTTGGGGGTCAGGGGGCCTGGAAGACTCCGGTGGAGAGGTAGCGCTCCCCGGTGTCGGGGAGGACAGCCACGATGGTCTTGCCGGCGTACTCCGGCCGGGCGGCCAGGAGGGCAGCGGCCCGGGCGGCGGCCCCGGAGGAGATGCCCGCCAGCAGGCCCTCGGTCCGGGCCAGAGCCCGGACCGTCTCCATGGCTTCGGCCCCGGGGATGGGCAGGACCTCGTCCACCAGGTCCCGGTCCAGGACCTTGGGGACGAAGCCGGCGCCGATGCCCTGAATCTTGTGGGGGCCCGCCTGGCCGCCGGAGAGGACCGGGGACTCTGCGGGCTCCACCGCCACCAGCTTAATCTGGGGGTTTTGCTCCTTGAGATAGCGGCCCGCCCCGGTGAGGGTGCCGCCGGTGCCCACTCCGGCCACCAGCACGTCCACGGCCCCGCCGGTGTCCCGCCAGATCTCCGGGCCGGTGGTCTCGTAGTGGGCCCGGGCGTTGGCGGAATTGTCGAACTGCCCCGGCATCCAGGCTCCGGGCAGGGTCTCCAGCAGCTCCCGGGCCTTCTGGATGGCCCCCTTCATCCCCTGGGCCCCGGGGGTGAGGACCAGCTCGGCCCCCAGCGCGGCCAGGAGGCTCCGCCGCTCGGCGGACATGGTCTCCGGCATGGTGAGGATCATCCGGTAGCCCCGGAGGGCGGCGATGTAGGACAGCCCCACCCCGGTGTTGCCGCTGGTGGGCTCCACGATGACGCTGCCGGGCTTCAGGAGGCCCCGGTCCTCGGCGTCCCGGATCATGAAGAGGGCGGCCCGGTCCTTGGCGGAGGACAGGGGGTTGAAGGACTCCAGCTTGGCCAGGATGCGGGCGTTGGGGGCGTAGCGCTCTAGGGCCAGCAGGGGGGTGTTTCCGATGAGGTCGGTGAGAATGTGGGCGATGGACATGATAATCCCTCCATTTTAGTATGATTTTAGGGAAAGAGGGGGGCCCGCCGCCTGGGCGGACGGGCCTCCTCCCATCTCTGGGGGTCTGTCAGAACACAGCCACCACGGCGCCGTTGTAGGTCTCGTCGATGAAGGCCTTGACCTCCGGGCTGCACAGGGCGGCGGCCAGCGCCTGGATGGCGGAGTCGTTCTCCCGGCCCTCCTTGACGGCCAGCACGTTGACGTAGGCCTGGGCGGCCTCGCCGCCGGCGGACTCCACGGCCAGGGCGTCGGCCACGCTCAAGCCGGCGTCAATGGCGTAGTTGCCGTTGATGACGGCCATATCCACATCGGCCAGCCGGACGGGAAGCTGGCTGGCCTCCAGCTCCACGATGTCCAGGTTCTTGGGGTTCTCCTCAATGTCGGCCTTGGTGGCGGTGATGCCGGCCCCCTCCCGCAGGGTGATAAGCCCCACCTGCTCCAGCAGCAGCAGGGCCCGGGCCTCGTTGGTGGTGTCGTTGGGCACGGCGATCTGGGCGCCGTCGGAGAGCGCATCCAGGCTGGCGGTCTTGCCGGCGTAGAGGCCGAAGGGCTCATAGTGGACCTCGGCGGCGCTGACCAGGTGGGTGCCGTCGCTGGCGTTGAACTCATTCATATAGGTGGTGTGCTGGAAGTAGTTGGCGTCCAAAGAGCCGTCCTCCACCGCCAGGTTGGGCTGGATGTAGTCGTTGAACTCCACGATGTCCAGGGTGATGCCCTGCTGGGCCAGGAGGTCCTTGGCCACCTCCAGAATCTCGGCGTGGGGGGCGGGGGAGGCCCCAACCCGCAGGGTGGCGCCCTCCAGGGAGGAGGACTCGGCGGGGGCGGCGGAGTCCTGGGGGGCGGGGGTGCTGGAGGCGCCGCCGCCGCAGCCGGCCAGGAGGCCTGCGGTGAGGGCCGCGGTGCAGAACAGAGAGACGAGCTTTTTCATGGTTTCCTTCTCCTTTTCCTTGCCTCCGCAGGGGAGGCGGTTTTCCCAAAGCTGGCACAAAAAAACGCCCTTGAATCCAATTTCAAGGACGAGAGCTTTCGCTTCGTGGTACCACCTTGCTTCACTCCTGCCTCACGACAGGGGCCTTACGGAGTACAGACATACTCCCGCGCGCTGACGGGCGCACCCGTCGCAGCCTGTGCGGAATGCCTTCCGCAGTCGGTGCGCCGCTCCGAGACCATCTTCGGCCGAACCTTCCGTACCCGTTCCCACCGTACCGGGCTCTCTGTGCCGTATCTTTCGGCTTACTCTTCTCTTCCTTGCGTTTGAGGGGCGTTATTCAGTTCTCCTTGGGTTATCCCTAGTTTACAACCAGGCGGCCCTTCTGTCAATCTGGCATCCTCCACAAAAAAACGGGGCGGGCAAACCGCCAGATTTGCCCGCCCCGTCGAATTTCACATGGAGCCCGGGATGTGTTTGTCGTCTTTGATCTTCTGTTTGATACCCCGCCGGGCCTGGCCCCCCTTGGTGAGGCGCTTGTCCATGCGCACCGCCAGGTGGGTGCCGGCGGACTGGAAAATCTGCACCAGGATCACCAGCACCACAACAGAGACATACAGGACGATGTACATTCGCCGCTGGTAGCCCAGCATCAGGGCCATGGAGCCCAGGCCGCCGCCGCCGATAGCGCCGGCCATGGCGCCGTAGCTGAGGATGGTGATAAAGGCGGTGGTAAAGCCGGTGATGAGGGAGGGGCGGCTCTCCGGCAGCAGCACCTTGCCGATTACCTGGAGGGGGGAGCAGCCCATGGCCTGGGCGGCCTCGATGACGCCCTTGTCCACCTCCCGGATGGAGCCCTCCACCAGCCGGGCCACAAAGGGGAAGGCGGCCACGACCAGCGGGATGATGGTGGCGGCGGTGCCGATGGAGGTCCCCAGCACCAGCCGGGACAGGGGAGTGACCAGGACCATCAGGATGAGGAAGGGCACCGAGCGCAGGATGTTGATGATAAAGTTCAGCACCCGCATCACAGAGGTGGGCAGGGGGGCCACGCCTCCCCGTTCCCCGGCCACCAGGAGCACCCCCAGGGGCAGGCCGATGAGATAGGCCAGCAGGGTGGCCAGGACGGTGGAGTAGAGGGTCTCCCAGATGGCGAAGAGCAGGCCGTCCTCCGTCAGCAGCAGGAGGCGCTGGACCTCCGCGTTGGCAAGCAGCTCACTCATGGTAGTCGCGCACCTCCTCCACCGTCACGTCCTTTTGGGCCTTGAGATAGTTCATGGCCTTGGCGGACTCGGCCTTATCCTGGGGCAGGCCCAGGAGCATGGTGCCGAAAGCCCGGCCGTTGACATTGCGGGTGTCGGCCCCCAGGATATTGACCTTCACGCCGCAGTCGATGGCCAGGGAGGCGATAAGGGGCTCGTAGGAGGAGCCCCCGTTGAAGGCCACCCGGACCACGTTGGCCGCCGGGAGCTGGTCGATCTGGACCCCCTCTGGGTAGACCAGCCGCCGGCCGGCCTCGGTCTGGGGGTTGGAAAAGACCTCCTCCACGGTGCCCGTCTCCACCATGCGGCCGCGCTCCAGAATGGCCACCCGGGTGCAGATCTCCTCCACCACGGCCATTTCGTGGGTGATGACCACCACGGTGAGGCCCAGGCGGCGGTTGATGTCCTGGATGAGCCGGAGGATGCTCCGGGTGGTGGTGGGGTCCAGGGCGGAGGTGGCCTCGTCGCACAGGAGGACCTTGGGGTCGGAGGCCAGAGCCCGGGCGATGGCAATGCGCTGCTTCTGCCCGCCGGAGAGCTGGGCGGGGTAGGCGTCGGCCTTATCGGGGAGGCCCACGGTCTCCAGGAGCTCCAGGGCCCGCTGTTTGGCCTGGGCCTTGGGGACCCCGGCAATCTCCATGGGGAAGCAGATGTTTTTCAGGCAGGTGCGCTGCATGAGCAGGTTGAACTGCTGAAAGATCATGCTGATGGACCGCCGGGCCTGCCGGAGCTGGGCGGCGGAGAGGCTGCACAGGTCCACGGGGCCCTGGGCGCCGTCGATGAGGCCCTCCACCAGCACCTGGCCGCCGCTGGGCCGCTCCAGGAGGTTGATGCACCGCACCAGGGTGGACTTGCCCGCGCCGGACATGCCCACAATGCCGAAGATGTCTCCGTCTTGAATGGTTAGGCTCACGCCGGACAGGGCCTGAAGGACGCCGTCGGCGGTCTGGAAGGTTTTGGATACGTCTCTGAGCTCAATCACAGGGCCGCTCTCCCCCTTTGTTTCTCTTGTCGCAGTAGGGCTTGTTTGAAAATTGGCGATGTGTCCAGCAGCGAGGGATTTTGGGCCGCTGGCAAGCAATTTTTTCGCAGGAATCCTGGCGGATTTCAAGGAAAAATTGCGCCGTCCAGGGGACAAAAGAC
>NZ_CALXGA010000083.1 GCF_944387725.1 uncultured Intestinimonas sp.
TGTAGGCGTACTTCAGGGACTTCATGACCTGCTCGTTGGCCATCTTGAAGTGCTTGCTCTTGGCGCCCCAGTAGCCCTTGGCCAGCTTGAGGATTTTACTTCTTCTCTTGCGCGTCATCATCGCGCCCTTGACTCTAGCCATTTGATTTGCCTCCTATAGTATGGTGAAAGATTCTTATTTATAGGGAATCATGCGCTTAATGGCGGGCTCGTTGGTCTTGTCCGCGTAAGCGCCGGCGCGGAGGCCTCTCTTGCGCTTGGTGTCCTTGCCGTGGCCGTTGAGCAGGTGGGATTTGAAAGCGTGGGCACGCTTGACCTTGCCGGTCTTGGTGAGGCTGAATCTCTTTTTCGCGCCGCTGTGGGTCTTCAGCTTGATCTTAGCCATATCTGTTGACTCCTTTTCGTTACTTTTTGGCGTCCTTGGAGACCTTCGGGGACAGGAACATGTTCATGTGGCGGCCGTCCAGCTTGGGGTCCTTGTCCATGACGGCCACCTCGGCGCAGTCCTCCGCAAATTTCAGCAGAAGCTTCCGGCCGATGTCGGTGTGGGCCATCTCCCGGCCGCGGAATCGGACGGTGACCTTCACCCGGTTGCCCTCGGCCAAAAACTTTTGGGCGTTGCGGAGCTTGACGTTAAAGTCGTTGACATCAATGCCGGGGGACATACGCACCTCTTTGATCTCCACGACGCGCTGATTCTTCCTGGCTTCCTTTTCCCGCTTGGACTGCTCGAACTTGAACTTTCCGTAATCCATCAGCTTGCAGACTGGGGGATTGGCGGTGGGGGAGATTTTCACCAGGTCCAGGCTGGCCTCCTCGGCCCTGGCCAGAGCCTCCCGGGCCGGCATGATGCCAAGCTGCTCTCCCGTCTCGGAGATCAGCCGCACTTCCCGGTCCCGGATCTCGTCGTTGATCTGATGACTCATGTTGCTGATACGAAAGCACCTCCTAAATTCTAGTCAAAAAAAGACGGACACCCGGAAGGGTACCCGCAATCGACAAGGTAAACCGCGCCGCAGGGCGGCGGAATGTTTTCCATGTTGACCTCTTTGCCAGCGGCTGGAGGTGAGGACGGGGGTACCGCTCCTACTTTATTTTGCTGAAATAGTATACCAGTACATGGCGGCTTTGTCAAGGCTTTTTTGAAAAGCCTCCGCGCCGTCCGGCCGGTTGACAAGTCCGCCGGGAGTGGTTATCATGAAACCAACAAATCGCTGACACAGGAGGAAAGCAGCTATGGTTTTGACCACCACAGAGCGCATCTCCGGCCTGGAGATCGAGACCCTGGGCCTGGTCCAGGGGAGCGCCGTCCAGGGCCCCGGCCCGGCGGAGGACGGCGAGGAGGTCCATGACTGGGCCGGGCGGCTGAACGAGGCCCGGTCCCTGGCCACCCGGCGCATGGTGAAGGAGGCGGAGTCCCTGGGGGCGGACGCGGTTGTCTGTGTGCGCTACAGCACCGCGCTGCTCACCCAGGGGGACGCCGAGGTCCTGGCCTATGGCACGGCGGTGAAGTTTCTATAAGGGGACAACCACGGTGCGCTCACCGCAATATCCGCGGTGTCCAAATCCTCAGTTTTGTGCAAAATTACATTTATGAGACGGGCGCCGGCAATCAACGGTTGCGATTGAAAAAACGGAGTCTTTGTGCTATACTTCATAGTTGCGCTGGGCTCTTTTTGAGTGAGAAAGGAGTCCATACAATGGGAAAAATCTTAAAGGCAGAGAATATGGAAAGGGCATCTGCCAGAGAACGGATGTTTAGGGCTTGCTTGATAATTGGCGATGTACCCGGCGGCGAGGGATTTTGGGCCGCTGGCTGAGTATGTTGACATGTTTCAAATAAGCCCTAAGAAAAAAGGTGCAGGCAAAATAAAGAGAAAGGCGGAAAGCCCGTAAAATCTAGGCTTTCTGGATAGGTAAAGATAGATATGAAATTAGGAATCGTGGGGCTTCCCAATGTGGGAAAGTCCACCCTGTTCAACGCCATCACCAACGCCGGCGCGGAGAGCGCCAACTATCCCTTCTGTACCATCGATCCCAATGTGGGCATGGTGGCCGTCCCCGACAGCCGCCTGGACTGGCTCTCGGCGCTTTACCACCCCAAGAAGACCACCCCCGCCGTCATCGAGTTTGTGGACATTGCCGGGCTGGTGAAGGGGGCCTCCAAGGGAGAGGGCCTGGGCAACAAGTTTCTCTCCAATATTCGGGCCACCGACGCCATTGTCCATGTGGTCCGCTGCTTTGACGACCCCAACGTCGTCCATGTGGAGGGCTCAACCGACCCCCTGCGGGACATTGAGATCATCGACATTGAGCTCATCATGGCCGATATGGAGATGGTCCAGCGCCGCCTGGACAAGTGCGCCAAGCTGGGCAGGACCGGGGACAAGAAGGCTGCCCATGAGGCACAGGTGCTCCAGGGCCTCATGGACTGGCTCAACGAGGGCAAGTCTGCCCGCTCCTACGAGTGCGAAGAGGAGGAGGCCGCCCTCATTGCTCAGTCTGAGCTCCTCTCCCTAAAGCCGGTGATCTACGCCGCCAACCTGGACGAGGCCGGCTTCTCCGACTGCCAGAATAACCCCTATTACCAGCAGGTGGCCCAGGTGGCCGCCCAGGAGGGGGCGCAGGTCATCCCGGTCTGCGCCCAGCTGGAGGCCGAAATCGCCCAGCTGGAGAGCGACGAGAAGGCCCTTTTCCTGGAGGACCTGGGCATCTCCGAATCCGGTTTGGACCGGCTCATCAAGGCATCCTACGCCCTGCTGGGCCTCATCTCCTACCTGACCTCCGGAGAGGACGAGTGCCGGGCCTGGACCATCACCAAGGGGACCAAGGCCCCCCAGGCCGCCGGCAAAATCCACTCCGACTTCGAGCGGGGGTTCATCCGGGCGGAGGTGGTCTCCTTTGAGGACCTGAAGGCCAACGGCTCCATGGCGGCCGCCAAAGAGAAGGGGCTGGTCCGCTCCGAGGGCAAGGACTATGTGGTTCAGGACGGGGATATCATCCTCTTCCGCTTCAACGTATAGAGCTTATTTGAAACATCGCAATGTGCCCAGCGGTGAGAAAAGCTGGAAGAGCGCCATGTCCGGCGCTCTTCCAGCTTTTTGAGGGGTATCTTTTGGAATTGGGCCCGAAAATCCCATCCTGCGGCAGGGTCTGACACATGGGGAAAGGGCTCAAACCCGGTGGTCCTCGAGAATTTCGCCCATGCGGTAGGCGTGGAGGAGGGCCTTCAGGTCGTCCACCTGCTGCTGGAGTTCGCTGCCAATGTCCGTGCCGGCGATCTTCACCCGGCGCTCCATGCGCTCGAAGACCTCCGAGGTGGAGGCGATGTCCTTGTTCTCCTTGATGGCCTCCTGCCTGCCGGAGAAGGGCCTGTGGGAGACAATGCGGTAGCAGTTGGAGTTGTAGATGAGGGTGTAGCCGGCGATGCCGGTGGTGGACTGATAGGCCCGGCACAGGCCGCCGTCAATGACAATGAGCTTGCCGCTCCCCTTGAAGGGGCTCTCCCCCTTCTTGGACTTGACGGGCATGTGTCCGTTGATGATGTGGCAGTGGGGCCCCGCCAGGCCGAACTCAGCCAGGAGCATGTCGCAGACAGCGGGGTCATTGTAGAAGGTGTAATAGGCGTTCTTGGGCTCGGTCCAGGCCGACTCGTCCTTGATGAGCCGCCGCTCAAAGGTGGTCATCCGGTCCCGGCCGAAGAGGGGGGAGTTGCGTCCGCACCAGAGGAACCACAGGAAATCCTGACCGGCGATCCGCTCGGGGGAGCCGGGCTTGGCGTAGTAGCCCTGCCGGGCCACCATCTCGGCGTGCTCCAGGAAGGCCCTGCCCCCCAGGTTTTTACAGCCCACCATGCTGAACCTCATGATCTGCCCGTCGCAGGTGAGGGGGATGCAGCCGTGGAAGAGGAGATTGCCGTTGAAGACCTTGTAGAGGGAGCCCTTGGTGTAGAGGAACCGGACGTGCTTCTGGAGCTTTTCGCTGCGCTGGAAGGACTCGGTGAGCTGGTCGATGACCTCGTCCTCCTCGGGGGAGAGGTCGTAGGGGTGCTCCCGGTCCACGGTGGGGAAGTTGGTGTCTGCCAGGTCGTACTTGACTCCCTGGATGGTGATGCACTTGTGCTCATAGTCGATCTTGTCCAGCAGCAGACGGTCCTCCATGCCGAAGCCGGGGTTGCGGAGGATTTTCTGGCCCTCCAGCTTGAAGAGGATGATGGTGATGGCCTTGTGCATCCGGGCGGCCAGGGTCTTGTCCTTTTCGGTGTAGGCGTCGGCGTCGTCCCCGGCGAACTTGGCGGCGAAGCAGGAGCAGTCGCAGTCCCGGTAGACCTCGTTGGCGAAGATGGCCAGGGGCCGCAGGGAGATGCCGTAGCCAGTCTCGATGACCTCCAGGTTATTGTAGTGAATGGAGTTGGACAGGACGGTGGCCACCAGGGTACGGCTGCCGGTGGCGGCCCCCATCCACAGCACGTCGTGGTTGCCCCATTGAATGTCCACGTTGTGGTGGTCCATCAGGGCGTCCATGATGATGTCGGCCCGAGGGCCCCGGTCGAACATGTCCCCCACCATGTGGAGCCGGTCCACCACCATCCGCTTGATGAGGTTGCAGACGGCCACAATAAAGCCCTCAGCCCGGTCAATGTCGATGATGGTTGAGATGATGTTCTCGTAGTAGTCCCGCTTGTTGTGAAACTCGTAGTTGGTGTTGATGAGTTCGTCGATGATGTAGGCGTACTCCTTGGGCAGGGCCTTTCGGACCTTGGAGCGGGTGTATTTGGAGGTCACCAGCCGGCACACGTCGATGAGCCGGTGGAGAGTAATGCGATACCACTCCTCCAGGTCCTGGGTGTGGGCGGCCACCTCGGAGAGCTTCTCCTCGGGATAGTAGATGAGGGTGGCCAGCTGGTCCCGGTCGGCCTTGGAGACGCTGGTGGCGAAGAGAGCGTCCACCTTCTCCCGCACCACGCCGGAGGCCGAGTTGAGGATGTGGAGGAAGGCCTCATACTCCCCATGGACGTCAGAGATGAAGTGCTCCGTGCCCTTGGGCAGGTTCAGAATGGTCTGGAGGTTGATGATCTCACTGCTGGCCGCCTGGACCGTAGGGTACTGGCGGGCGAGCATCTGTAAGTAGCGCAGGTCGGGGGCGGCTTGGACAGTCTTGGCTTTCATCCGTGAATTCCTCCTTTTTCATAGGGCGGCGGCGCCGCGCGAATAAACCACCTTGCAGTTTATTCAGTGGACACTATTGTACCACCTCTCCCGGAAAAAGAAAGCCTGATTTTTGAAGACTTTTCTGCCGTATTGGCGGCTAAAATCGTGTAAAATTACAACAAAAAATGAATATTTTCTTATGAAATAGCGCAAACGGACTATCGGGGCGCCGGGTCCTTTTGAATGACTGTCCTTTGGTTTTCATAGGAAAGCGGCCAGGACAATCTCCGGGCGGCGCTGTTTCTGCAAGCGGGCATCTCAATGTATCTCGCAATAAAATTTACCGGTGGGCCCCCCTGAGGTGAACTGCACCCCATTTGTTAGACAGTATGGTATACTGAATAACAAGTGGGGTGCAGTTCATTCA
The DNA here is from genome assembly GCF_944387725.1 of uncultured Intestinimonas sp. GTDB lineage: Bacteria > Bacillota > Clostridia > Oscillospirales > Oscillospiraceae > Intestinimonas. Next base: position 5,578 of record NZ_CALXGA010000083.1, read on the forward strand.
GAGGAAGCCCACCGGCTTTTCCTGCCTGCTTTTTGCAGGCAGATCAAAGGATATGTTTCCCGGACGCGGGAGGGCCGTCTCTGTGCGATACGGACAGAGACGGTCCTCTTCGGACGCTGGCTTGACGGGCTTCCGATCAGGATGCGGTTCTGTCCGGGTCGATGTACTCCCGTCCAAACCGTCCCGTCTGTTCAGCTTGCTTGTAGGCCTCATTGGCAGCCCTGATAAAATCCGGGTCGTTCCGCTTCTCCGGGGGAATAAAGGCCTCCCCCTGGACCCGCTGGCGCAGCTGGAAGTGGGACATGCTCTTGCGCAGGATTTCAGCCTGATGGTTCATCTCCTGGCTGGACGCGCTGGACTGCTCGCTGATGGCCGCGTTGCTGGAGGCGGCCTCGGCAATCTGATTGATCTGCTCGCTGACCGCAGTGATGCCCTCCATCTGCTCTGCGGAGAGGGCCGACACCCGCTCCACAATGCTCACAATCTGAAGAATCTCATTGCTGATGGCGTCGAATATCTCGGCCGATTCCGATGCGATGGTGCTGCCCTGCTCGGCCTGGTCAATGCTGCTCTGGATGAGGGTCTTGCTCTCCTGAGCCGCCTCCGCGCTCTTCAGCGCCAGAGAACGCACCTCTTCCGCCACAACGGCAAAGCCCTTGCCGGCAGCCCCTGCCCGGGCAGCCTCAATGGCGGCGTTCAGGGACAACACATTGGTCTCAAAGGCGATGTCGTCGATGGACTTCATCACTGCGGAAATGCGCTGCGAGGCCTCTTGAATCCGCATGACGCTGTCCACCAGCTGCTTCATGTGCTGGTTGCTGATCTCGGTGTCCTTCTTGATCTGGTCGGTGATCTGTTTGGCGTGTTGGGCCTGCTCGTCGTTGCGCTGGATGAAGTCGCTGACATGTGCAATGGTGTCGGACAGCTGCTGCACCGCTGCAGCCTGCTCGGTGGCGCTCTCCGCCAGGGAGTGGCTGACGTCGGCAATCTGGCCGGAGCCGGAGGCCACCGTCTGGGCCGCCTCCACAATCTCATTAAACATGTTGTCATTGGACTGCACCAGATGATAGAGGCTTTTGCCCAGGCTGTCCTGGGGGGAATGGATATGGACAAAGGCGGTCATATCCCCCTCGGCCACCCGCTGGAGCACATGTACATTCTGCTCAATGTTGTCGGCCATGGACTGAAAGGCCACCATCATGGCGCCCACCTCGTTGTCCTTGTTCTCCTCCTTCATGCGGCGGAACTCCTCGTCAGCCTCCGACTCCACCATGCCCATGGCCAGCCGGTTGGCCCATTCGGCCATGCGCACCACGGGCTTGGAAATGCGCTTGGCCAGGCGGGTGCCGTACATGATCGCGTAGGCGGCGATGCCCATGGTGACGAGGGCGGTCACGATCAGGCCAATCAGCAGCAGCCCGCGAAAGTCGTTTCTGGCGCTGACTACCTGACGCGCGTAGTAGCCGTCAACTTCATCCAAAATTTGGATAACTTCTTCGGTGTAGGGTTCCACCTCCTGCGCAATCCGGCGGAGGGCGGCGTCGGGATTGGTCTGGCCGAGCTGGAGGATCTCCTCGGCCGTCGCGTGCATCTCTGTGTGGGGCTTCTCCACCTGCTGGACCAGGGCAGTGAGCTCCGGGTCCGACTGAATACTGTTCAGGTTCTGCTGAAACCACTGTCCCAGAGAGCAGGACGCAGGGTCCAGGCTGCCCGAAAACTCGGTCCCGTTCTGGAGGCTGCTGTTCAGCTGCGCACGCCAGACATAGTGGGAGATGATGACATGCTGGATTTCCAGCCGGCTCTCCTCCGCATGGTCAAGGGACTGGTACTCCCGGTACAGGAATCCCTGGAGTCCAAGGGTCACAAGCCCCAGGACGCAGATCAACAGGATGACGCGGATAAAACCCCGCAGAATCTGGGTGTGGAGGGTCTTCCGGCTGCGTGCTTTCTCGTTCATGGCGCGTTCCACTCTCTCCTTTTTTCGTCGTTTTTATCCTTATTTTAGGGGTGTGTTCCCCGTGCTTTCTATAGGCTGCGCTGGGATAAAATATGCTGTAAATTGTGTAAAAATCCGGCGCGTCTCCGCACGTTTCACAGCCTCAAGGGGGCGGCAGGCCGGTTGGCGCCGCCAGGGCCGGGGGGTGCGCACTCCAGGGGGGCTGTGGACGTGAGGCCGGGTGCGGCTCCCGCCTGGCGTCCCGTCCTCCGATGCCTCCGCCGCCGTGGGGAGCTCGATTCTTCTTCTGCATCCGTGCGCCTCCTTATACCGGGCAGGGGACGCCCTGCCCGCTTCCATCTTCCCCCTTTGGGAGTTAGCACTTCCTTTTTATATCATACCATAAAATCCCCCTGATGTACAGGTGAGTTTGGATTAAAATTTGACCAGCTAGGGCTTGTTTGAAACATGTCAACATGCCCAACCGGCGGGGCTTTTGCCCCCTGGACGGCGCAATTTTTCCTTG
>NZ_CALXGA010000084.1 GCF_944387725.1 uncultured Intestinimonas sp.
AGGAAGCGTGTTGCCAGCACTTGGCGTTGCTGCCCGGAAGCATAGAACGGAAGCGCTCTACAAGATGGAAGGCCGCAGCGCCTTCATCCTACTGCTTGTTTAAGCCTACAAAGGGAATGATGTATTTGAAATTTCCTTTTCCTTTTTCTGTAAATATTATAACATAAAAATTTTCTTGTGTCAAAGAAACGGTTTCGGCCTTGCATTTGCCTCATTCTGCAACAAAGCTGTTGCCTTTGCTCTAAAAGTTGTTACTGGATAATTGGAAGTTGCCGCTACTTCTCAAAAGTTGTTTCGGAGTTGTCAGTTCTTTTCACAAGTTGAATTCTTGTGCGTAGAGATCCGTTTTTGAACGTGCAGTTTCAATTTGGAGCGGAACCTGGATAACAAAAAAGTGAAGCGGCTGGCAGTACCGCTTCACTCACTCAATCGTCATAATGGCCTTTGCATTGATAGACTTCGACCTGTCCATCGACCATGCGGTAAACAAGTCTGTTCGTATCGTCAATGCGTCGGCTCCAATAGCCTGACAAGTTTTCCTTCAATGGCTCTGGCTTGCCAATCCCTTCAAATGGACTTCTGCAAATGTCCTTCAACAAGGCATTTATCCGTTTCAGCGTTTTTCTGTCCTGTCCCTGCCATGACAGGTATTCTTCAAACGCCTGTTCCGTGAATGTGATGTTAGTCCCCATCGGCAAGCTGCTCCAACTCGTCCATAGACTTGACTACCACCTTGCCCTGCCCGGCCTGCTTGATACTGTTGTCCAATGCCCGCATATTGCTGTCACTGTAAAAGGGGTCTGCGTAAATCTCAAAGGGGATTTTGCCCTGCCGCAAGGTCTGGCGCACAAAGATGTTAAAGGCCGTTGTCATGCTCATACCCATGTCGGCAAAGACAGCTTCGGCACGCTCTTTCAGGTCTTTGTCAATGCGGATATTGAGGTTTGTCGTTTCTGCCATTGTGACCACTCCTTTCTATGGCACTACTATTCTATTCCTTTTTACGCGCAATATCAATACTTTGCGCGTAAATTTACATAGTGTTCATGTTTGAAAGTGCACTTTCAATTTGGAGCGGAACCGCAGATCACGAGCGGCTGGCAATTCCCCTCACAGGAAGGTCAAAGGGCAGGCCGGGAGTACCCCCAGGTGGAGCGGAACAGGGAAGCGCCTCGCGGTGGCGGGGGGTGGTTCTGGGAAACTACACTTGTAATTCGCGGCGGCGGCTTTTCTTGGCATTTTTCCCGACCGCTGATAAATTACGGGGAACACGGGCGAGAACGGAAATAACTGCAAAAATGAGGCAGAGTAGGAAAAATCCTATCCTGCCTCATTTTTCTTTGTTCGTAGCTTTCAATTCATTGACAATCATTGTTATAGCTTCAATCTGTGTATCGGTTAGACCATCAAATATGTTGTCATTCCAAAGGTCCCTTCTGAAAGGTTGAAAAGCGACTATCGGTATTCCAAAGATATTGTCTACAACAACTTCCCCTGGCCCATGCCCACCGACGGATAAAAGTGAAGATTGGACAGACGGTCCAGGCCATTCTGGATGCCTGTGTCCTGTACCTGGATTCCAGTCTGGCCGATCTGTACGACGAGACAACCATGCCACCGAAACTGCACAAAGCGCACAAACAAAACGAAAAGGCCGTTATGTGCGCCTATGGATTTGACATCAAGACCACGACGGAGACCCACCTGTGCGGCGAAGCTGATAAAGATGCGTCAAGAGATGGCGCAGGAAAGAGGCGAGAATTAAATTGCAAAAAGATGAGAATGACGCAATAAAACAGAGCGGAGCAAAACAACAGGAATGAAATTTCTTTTGCACTGTTAAAGAAGATATGATATAATGTAGCGTATGAAGGGGGTATAGAAATGCCTGCATTGGACGGATTCAGAGCTTTCGATTTTTCGGAGGGGGTTCCGTATGCGTCATTCACGCAGAACGGCATCACCTTTAATAAGTCAGTGACGCTCAAATTGGGTGAACCAGAGTACGCAAAATTTCTTATCAATCCAGAAACGAAACAGGTGGCAGTTCAAGCGTGTAACTCGGATGATAAAAACGCAACTGTGTTTTATCGACCCAAGGCATCTGGTGTGCTATCTGTAAGATGGAACGCCCGTGATTTGTTGAACACGCTGGAGCGTGTGATGGGATGGAATCTCAAAGAAAACGGCTACCGTGCTGACGGAGTTTTGCTTCGAGAAGAACGGGCCATTGTATTTGACCTTTCTAAAGCATCTATACTCACCTAATCGGTGTCTACCGGCAACGCCGGATGACATATAAAAAGGCCCTGACTGAGCTGCAACTCAGTCAAGGCCCGTTGAGAAAAGTTCAGACGGCTAAACCGCCCATATACTTTACTCGATACACATTATAGTATATGGTCGTCTTTACTTTTTTCAAGAGGTTTCAGTGATTTGCTTGCAACTTGTTTTTTCAAGTCACTGAAAATCTTTTGGAAAGGAGGACAAGCGTTTGGATAACAACGTGAAGTTAGCGCAAACTGAACGGGACGATTCTTCGGTTACTTACGTTTACACGGCGTATATCACTACTCGTAATGGTAGACGGATTTATGCCAAGGCGTATGGCCTTAATGCGTTCCGTATTGCCGTTCAGGCTGATAAACAGTAACTAACCTTCGGGGAGGATGTTGGCGGTTTCGTCCTCCCTCACCATTGAAAGGAGATTATTTATGCCAGTTCATCATGGTGGCAAAGTAGGCAAAGCCGCTAAGACCCTCGCAACCAAGTCATCTACCCACAAAGTTAAGAGTAAGGCAGGAAAAACGCTTGCCATCCACAAGGCTGAGCAACACTAGGGCTTGTTTGAAAAATGTCAACATGCCCAACCAGCGGGTCTTTTGTCCCCTGGACGGCGCAATTTTTCCTTGAAATCCGCCAGGATTCCTGCGAAAAAATTGCTTGCCAGCGGCTCAAAATCCCTCGCTGCTGGACACATCGCCAATTTTCAAACAAGCCCTAGCGGATATGTGTAAAGCCATCGTCGGACAAGCAAATATTAACGCGCAAGAATTACAAGATATAAAAATTCTCGTCCCACCAATCGAATTACAGAAGAAATTTTCAAACTATGCTGAAACAGTCAAAAAATCAAAATGGGCGATTCAGCAGAGTCTTGATAAACTGGAAGTACTGAAAAAAGCGCTGATGCAGCAATATTTTGGGTGAGGCGCGTTTCCCGTTTTGATATAAAGCGTGGAGATGCCTGTAACGCCGCAAACTTCCCCAGCCGGCGGAACTGACCTTATCATTTTCTGCAAATTTTCTTGCTCTTGAAAGGCCGGATTGGAGGCTTTTCCCATGCTGACACCTGTGCTGGACTCCGCCTTGGACACCCCGCTCTATGAACAGCTCTACCGCCAGCTCCGACATGAGATCGAGTCTGGCGCTCTGGCCCCTGGGGAGAAGCTCCCCTCCAAGCGGGCCCTCTCCGCCCACCTCAAAGTCAGCGTAGTGACGGTGGAGGGGGCCTACGGACAGCTCCAGGCCGAGGGCTACCTCCGCTCCGAACCCAAGCGGGGCTTCTTCGTGGCCCCCCTGGAGGCCCCGGTCCCCGTCCCCCGGCAGGAGGGCCCCGCGCCCGCCTTGGAGGAGGCCACCCCGGCCCGGCGGCCGGACTTCGACTTCGCCACCAACGCCGTGGACGCCGCCCGGTTCCCATTTGCCACCTGGGCCCGGCTCATGCGCCAGGTGCTCACCCGGGAGGACAGCGCCCTCCTCTCCGCCGTGCCCCCTCAGGGGGTTCCGGAGCTCCGGACCGCCATTGTCCAGTACCTCCGGGACTTCCGGGGCATCACCGCCCAGCCGGAGCAGGTGGTGGTGGGAGCGGGCTCGGAGTACCTCACCGGCCTCCTCTTCCAGCTTCTGGGCCGGGAGGGGGGCTACGCCGTGGAGGACCCGGGTTACTTGAAATTCAGCCGCATCCTGGCCCACCAGGGGGCCCACATCTGCCCCATCTCTCTGGACGGCCAGGGGCTCCGGGTGGACGCCCTGCGGTGGTCCGGGGCCCGGGTGGTCCATGTGACCCCCTCCCACCACTTTCCCCTGGGCATTGTCATGCCTGCGGGGCGGCGGCGGGAGCTCCTGGCCTGGGCCGGGGAAGGGCCGAACCGCTACATCATCGAGGATGACTACGACAGCGAGTTCCGCTTCTCCGGCCTGCCCATTCCCGCCCTCCAGAGCCTGGACCGGGAGGGGCGGGTGGTCTACCTCAACACCTTTGCCCAGAACCTGGCCCCCTCTCTGCGGATTGGCTACATGGTGCTGCCCCCCGCTCTGGCGGAGCGCTACCGGCGGGAGTTCCTGTTCTACTCCTCCACCGTCCCCTCCTTTGAGCAGTACACCCTGGCCCGGTTCCTGGAGGGGGGACACTTCGAGCGGCACATTGCCCGGATGCGGGTGGAGTACCGGGAGCGGAAGGCGGCGCTGATCGCCTGTGTCCGGGGCCTGGGCATTTCCGGGACCCTCTCCGGCGGGGACGCCGGGCTCCATATGCTCCTGCGGATGGATGGCCGTCTGGGGGAGGACGAGCTGGTCCGCCGGGCGGCTGAGGCGGGGGTGGCGGTCTACCCCCTCTCGGCCTGCCGGCTCACCCCCGCCCCAAAAGGGGAGCCCCCCACCCTCATCATGGGCTATGCCCGGCTGGAGGCCGGGGACATCCGCCGGGCCTTCCTCCGGCTGCGGGAGGCCTGGGGGATCGTGTGAAAGGGGGGGCGGTGAGCCCCCCCTTTCCGACAGGCGGAACGGCATGGCCCGCAGGCCATGCCGTTCCAAAAAAATGATTTCGTTCTTATTTTTCCATGATGATGAAGCTGGAGGCTGAAGGAGCTCAGTCCGGCTCCCGCGCCGCTTGGATCAGGAAGGCCAGGGCGGCAATCAGCACGCCCAGGAGCATCAGCGCCCCCAGGCCCATGGGGAAGGCGTATTGCAGCACCAGATAGGCGTGATAGGCCCCCAGAGAGGCGATCTGGGTCAGGAGGGCCAGATGGACGTACCGCTGCCGGGTGAAGGCCCAGCACAGGGTCAGAATGTCGGCCAAGAAGAAGTAGCGGTCGTGCATGTGGGGCAGCAGCAGGGGGACCCCCACCGCAAAGACCACGGCGGCCGCCATCACCGCTTCGTTCCCCAGGGTCCGCCGCCGGGGCAGCAGCCATCCCAGCACCCCCAGCACCAGGACAAAGGCCGCCAAAATGCCCGCCTTGGACCACAGGGCGGCGTCCACCTCCATGCCGTAGGGGATCAGGGCGTAGAGGGAGGGGGCGTTGAGGGTCAGGTAGGCGCTGTACTCCGTTGCCTGGCCGAAGTAGACCCCCAGCACGTCCCCCAGGGGCTTCCCCAGGGCCAGGGCGGGGAGAATGGCGAGGACATAGGCGGCGGGGAAGAGGAGGAGGTCCCGGAACCGGACCCGCCGGGACATCCACAGCACCGCCCACACCGGCAGGAGAAAGACGGTCTGGAGCTTGAAGGAGAAGGCCAGGGCGGCGAGCACCACCGAGGACCGGGGCCGCCGCGACAGACCCGACGCCAGGCCGTGGAGGCACAACGCGCCGTAAATGGCGTCGCACTGGGCCCAATAGGCGCCGTTGAGCACCACCGTGGGCAGCAGAAGCAGCAGACAGAAGCCGGCGGCGGCCCGGCCCGCCGCCCCGCCCTCCCGGCCCGGGAGGGCGGCGATGAGGCGCGCTCCGCCCCAGGCCAAAAGCACGTCGAAGAGGACGGAGAAGAGCTTGATGGCGTAGAGGTCATATACCGGCAGGTAAGAGATGGCCGCCAAAAAATAGAGGTAGGGGGCGTTGTAGTTTCCCTTGGGCAGGGCCACCGCCGCCCAGCCGCCGTTGTCGCGGAAGAAGGCAGCCCAGTCCGAGAGGAAGGTCACATAGTCGCCGGTGATGTGGTCCAGGCAGACCGCCCGGAGCAGCAGGGCCAGGGCGAGAAAGGGGAGGGCCCGAAGGACCAGGCCGGGGCTCCGGCAGCACAGGTACAGCAGCCCGGCGGCCAGACAGAAGAGCAGGACCAGGGCCGCCGCCGCAAAGCCCCGGGAAGGGGCGTGGGAGAGCCAAGCGCACCGGGCCAGCAGGGTCAGCAGGAGCAGAAGGGCGCTTCCAGCGGCGCAGGCCAGGGAGAGGTTCCGGGCAGAGGAGGACATGGCATCACCTCGCAGGGGTGTGGGGCGGGGCCGGAGCGCCGCCCCCAGGAGACAAAAAAAGTTCGGATGCCTCCGAACTTCGACACGAAAAAGCTTGACGTGGAAAAAAGTGCATGGTATAATAATATGCTCCTGCCCATGGGAGCATGTTCTGATTTCTTTTCCACGCTGAAGCCAGTATACCAGTTTTGGCGGAGCTGTGCAAGAGGGAAATAAAATCATTTAGACAACGCTGCCGGGCGTATCGCAAACAGAAAGCCCGGTGATTTTGGCCAAAACGACGAGGTTTGGCCGGGAAAACAGGGGAAATCAGCCGAAAGGCTCCGGCTTTTCGGCGCTGAATGTGAGAAAATGGAGTGTGATTTTCGGAATGGTCAACGAGACGCTGAACGGCATGGTCCACGAAGTCCGCTATGGCAAGACGGTGCGGCAGAGCTACGCCCGCCACCAGGAGGTCCTGGAGATGCCCTACCTGCTGGACGTCCAGAAGAACTCCTACCAGTGGTTTCTGGATACCGGCCTGCGGGAGGTGTTCAAGGACGTGGCCTCCATCACCGACTATGCCGGGAACCTGGAGCTGTCCTTCATCGACTACTCCATGGACGAGCCCCCCAAGTACGACGTGGAGGAGTGCAAGGCCCGGGACGCCACCTACGCCGCCCCCATCAAAGTCCGGGTGCGCCTGCGCAACAAGGAGACCGAGGAGATCAAGGAGCAGGAGATCTTCATGGGCGACTTCCCCCTGATGACCAAGGCCGGCACCTTCGTCATCAACGGCGCCGAGCGGGTGATTGTCTCCCAGATTGTCCGCTCCCCCGGCGTCTACTTCACCAAGACCGAGGACAAGGCGGGCAACCTCACCTACGGCGCCACCGCCATCCCCTACCGGGGGGCCTGGCTGGAGTATGAGACCGACCTGTCGGACGTGTTCTATGTCCGCATCGACAAAAACCGCAAGCTGCCGGTGACCTGCCTTATCCGGGCTGTGGGGCCCCAGACCGACGCCGGGATTCTGGAGATGTTCGGTGAGGATGAGCGCATCCTGGCCACCCTGGATAAGGACGCCTGCAAGACCCGGGAGGACGCGCTGCTGGAGATCTACCGCAAGCTCCGCCCCGGCGAGCCCCCCACGCTGGACTCCGCCGAGAGCCTTCTCCACGCCCTGTTCTTCGACCCCCGGAGGTACGACCTGTCCGCCGTGGGCCGGTACAAGTTCAACAAAAAGCTGGCCCTCTGGGCCCGGCTCAGCGGCCAGAAGCTGGCCCAGCCCGTGGCCGACCCCATGACCGGCGAGCTCATCGCCGAGGCCGGGGAGGTGCTCACCCGGGCCCGGGCCCAGGAGCTGGAGGCCCGTGGCGTCAACGAGGCCGTGGTGGACCTGGAGGGGACCCTGGTGAAGGTCTTCTCCAACGACATGGTGGATGCCAAGGGCTTCCTGCCCTTTGACCCGGCCGAGTGCGGCATCACGGAAAAGGTCTGCTTCTCCCTCCTCCGGGAGCTGCTGGAGCAGTACGAGGGGGACGAGGAGGGCCTTCGGGAGGCCGTGGCCGACCGGGCCGACGACCTGGCGCCCAAGCACATCCTGGTGGAGGATATCATGGCCTCCATCAACTACCTGGACTGCCTGGCCCACGGGGTAGGCGCCGCCGATGACATCGACCACCTGGGCAACCGCCGCCTGCGCTGCGTGGGCGAGCTGCTCCAGAACCAGTTCCGCATCGGCTTTTCCCGCATGGAGCGGGTCATCCGGGAGCGCATGACCATCCAGGATCTGGACATCGTCACCCCCCAGAGCCTCATCAACATCCGCCCCGTCACCGCCGCCATCAAGGAGTT
>NZ_CALXGA010000085.1 GCF_944387725.1 uncultured Intestinimonas sp.
AGGCGGAATTCATTTCCGCCGAGGATGTAAAATCAAAGGGGCCCCCGGAAACGGCCCTGCCGTTTCTGGGGCGGGCTACGACGAGCCAAACTATTTCAGCTATGTGTTCAAGAAGCGCTTCGGCGTCACCCCCTCCCAATTCCGCAGGCAGCCCACTTGACCCCGCCTCCGGCGGGGCGCGGCCCCTGCCGCGTCCAAGGGTTTTGCCCTCAGGCAAAGCCCTTGCCGCAGGCGGAATTCATTTCCGCCGAGGATGTAAAATCAAAGGGGCCCCCGGAAACGGCCCTGCCGTTTCTGGGGCGGGCTGCGGCGAGCCAAACTATTTCAGCTATGTGTTCAAGAAGCGCTTCGGCGTCACCCCCTCCCAATTCCGCAAGCAGCCCACTTGACCCCGCCTCCGGCGGGGCGCTGTACCACGAGACGAAAGGAGGCCGCCTATGGGGGAGCTTATGGAGCGGTGCAGCGCCCGCCTGGCCCGGGGCAGCATCCGGTACGCCATGTTCGCCTCCTTTACCGTCAGCGCCCTGCTGGCCGTGGCGCTCACCGGCGTCACCCTCTATGTCCGCTTCTCCGCCCAGCTGAGCGCCGCCATCCGGGAGGAAAACCAGATGCTGGTGGAACAGGTCAACCAGTCCCTGAGCACCTACCTCCGGGACATGATCCGCCTGTCCGACTCCATCTGCTACAACGTGGTCAAGAATACCGACCTGGACCAAAGGCCGGTCAGCGAGGAGATGCGGCTGCTCTACAACACCTACAGCGACTATGTGGAGAACATGGTCCTCTTCACCGGGGACGGCCAGGTGGTGGCCACAGCCCCGGCGGCCCGGGTCCGCCCGGACGCCGAGATCACCGGCGCGCCCTGGTTCACCAGCGCCATGGCCCGCACCGAAAACCTCCACTTTGGCGTCCCGGCCATCCAGACCCTCTTCGAGGACGCCGGCCACAACTACAAGTGGGTGGTCTCCCTCTCCTGCGCGGTGGAGCTGACCCAGGGCGGGGACACCCAGCTGGGCGTGCTGCTCATCGACCTCAAGTACAGCGCCCTCACCGCCCTCTTCCAGAGTGTGAAGCTCTCAGGCAGCGGGTACCTCTACCTGACCGCCGGGGACGGCGCCCTGATCTACCACCCGGAGCGCCCCCTCATCGCCTCCGGCCTGGTGCACGAGAGCAATCTGGACGCCGCGGGGCGGCCCGACGGCATCTACACCGAGACCTGGGAGGGGCGGCGTCGCTCCGTCATCGTCCAGGCGGTGGGCTACACCGGCTGGAAGGTGGTGGGGGTGGTGGACCAGCCCCGGTTCACCTTCGGCTCCGGCAGCGACCTGCTGTTTGTGGCCGTCATCTTCTGCGCCTACCTGGAGCTGGTGATCCTCCTGAACGTCTTCCTGTCCAAGCGGCTCACCGGGCCCATCCAGAAGCTCAAGGCGTCGGTGAGCCGGGTGAAGGAGGGCCCGGAGGCCCCGCCCATCTATGTGGGGGGCAGCTCCGAGACCCGGGAGCTGGGCACCGCCATCCAGGGCATGGTGGACCGCATCCGGCAGCTGGCCGACGGCATCGTCCGGGAGCACGAGGAGAAGGTCAAGAGCGAGCGCAACGCCCTCCAGGCCCAGATCAACCCCCACTTCCTCTACAACACCCTGGACATCATCGTCTGGATGATCGAAAACGGCCAGCGGGAGGAGGCCGTCCGGGCGGTCACCGCCCTGGCCCGCTTCTTCCGAGTGAGCCTCTCCAGCGGGCGCAACATCATCCCCGTCCGGGATGAGCTGGAGCATGTGCGCAGCTACCTGCTGATCCAGGAGATGCGCTACAAGAACAAATTCCGCTACAGCATCGACTGCCAGCCGGAGGCCCAGGGGCTGTCCACCATCAAGCTGGTGGTTCAGCCCATTGTGGAGAACGCCATCTATCACTCCATGGACTTTATGGACGGGGACGGCCGCATCGACATCCGGGCCGAAGTCCAGGACGGCCGGCTCACCATCACCGTGTCGGACAACGGCCTGGGGATGCCCCCCCAGGTGGTGGCGCGGCTTCTCTCCGCCGAACCCCCTGGGGATGCCCCCCGGCGGGAGCGGGGCCGAAAGGGCTCCGGCATCGGCCTGCGGAACGTCCAGGAGCGTATCCGGCTCTACTTCGGACCGGAATACGGGGTGTCCATCCAGTCGGAGCCAGACGAGGGCACCACCGTCACCCTGCGGATGCCTGCGGTGCCCTACGGGGAAATGGAGGACGCCTGATGGGACGGATGGAAAAACGGGTCTTTGCCGGGGTGTTGGCGGCCCTCCTCCTGGCCCTGGGGGCCATGCTCCTCCAGGACCTGCTGGCGGGGGACGCCCCCCGCATTTACCACATCACCATCCTCCTGGACGGCAGCGACGAGGCATACTGGCAGAGCTTCCGCCTGGGGGCCGACCGGGCCGCCCGGGACCGGAACGCCGATGTGGGCTATATCTTCCGCTACGAGGGGACCCCCGCCGCCGCCCAGGCTCAGGCCCTCCGGCAGGCCTGGGAGGGGGAGAGCGACGGGGTGATCCTCTGCCCCCTGGATCGGACCCTTTTGGAGGAAACCCTGTCAGAGGCCCCCGCCCATTTGGCTGTGGTGACGGTGGGGGCGGCCCTGGAGGGGGCGGACTGTGCCATCGCCGCCGGCACGGAGGCTCTGGGCTGGCAGCTGGCCCAGGCCCTGGCGGCGGACGGCGTCACCGCCGTCACCCTCTACCACAGCCCCCAGGAGACTGAGACCCTGGCCCTGCGTCGGCAGGCCTTCCTCCAGGCCCTGGAGGAGCTGGGGATCGCCTGCGCCAGCGCCGCCGCCCAGCCGGAGGGGGTGGAGGGGCTGCCGGAGGGTCCCGCCGCCGCCCTGGAACCGGCTATGGCCGAGGCTCTGTGCCAGGCCGCCGCCGAAGCCGGTCAGGTCTACGGCATCGGCTCCTCCAACCTCCTGCTCCACTACCTGGAGGAGGGGACCGCCGCCGCCCTGGTGGTCCAGAGCGGCTACGACGCGGGCTATCTGAGCCTGCTGCGGCTTCTGGAGGCCCTGGAGGGCGGCAAGCCCCAGGACCAAACTCTGGATTGCTATACCGCCACGGCGGAGAATATGTTCACCGACCCCATGGACCAGATACTCTTTCCCAGCATCTAGGTACCCCCGGCGGGCCGGAGAGAGGAGGCGCTTGCATGAAGCCCGGGAAGCTCCTGGCCCTGGGGGCCGCCGCCCTCCTGCTGGCCCTGGCGGGCTGCCGGGAGGACCGGCAGGAGGACGGCGCCCTCCGCATCGGCGTGGCCGTCTACAAGGGGGAGGACACCTATCTCTCCAACATGACCCAGGCCATGCAGGAGAGCGTGGACCTCTGGTGCGCCGAGACCGGGGAGCGGATTCAGATCTCCCTCTCCGACGCCCAGGAGAGCCAGAACACCCAAAATGAGCAGATCGACCGCTTCCTCTCCCTGGGCTACGATGTGTTGTGCGTCAACCTGGTGGACCGCACCGACGCCGCCCGGGTGGTGGACAAGGCCCGGGAGGCCGGGGTCCCTCTGGTCTTCTTCAACCGGGAGCCCGTCCAGGAGGACATCGACGCCTGGGACCAGGTCTACTATGTGGGCTCCGACGCCCGGCAGTCGGCCCAGCTCCAGGCCCAGATCGTGCTGGACCTCTGGGAGAGCGACCCAGACGCCCTGGACCGGAACGGGGACGGCGTCCTCCAGTACATGATGCTGGAGGGGGAGAGCCGCCACCAGGACGCCGTCATCCGCACCGAGGTATCGGTCCAGACCCTCCGGGAGGCCGGAGTCCCCCTGGAGCGGGTGGAGAGCGGTATCGCCAACTGGGACCGCAACCAGGCCGCCGCCCTCGCCGAGAGCGCCCTGGTCCAGCACCCGGAGATCGAGCTCATCCTGTGCAACAACGACGACATGGCCCTGGGGGCCGCCGACGCGGTGGCGCGGCTGGGGCTGGACTTTGCCAACATCGTGGGCATCGACGGCACCCCCCAGGGGGTGGAGGCCGTGGACCAGGGGCGGCTGCTGGGGACGGTGGTGATGGACTACCCCGCCCATGGCGAGGCCCTCTTCCGCCTGGCCCGGGCCCTGGCCCTGGGGGAGGACCCCATGGAGGCCGCCGGGCTGACGGAGCGGACCATCCGCATCCCCATGTATATTTACAGTTCCCGCTGATTTTGCTGCATCCTGTCTATTTCGCCGATATCTGGTTGCTTTTTATCCACATTTTAGACAAACCGGGTCAAAGTCCCGATAAATTATTTATGAAAAAAAGTGATTTTTCCTCTGGCGCTTTGCCGGGTTTTTTGGTATGATAGGCTCAGGTGAGTGGAACACCCTCGCCAAAGACAACAAAAGGAGGATTCTACATGAAACTCAAGAAACTGTCTGCTCTGCTCCTCTCCGGGGCCATGTGCGTGAGCGTCGCCGCCTGCGGGGGCGGCGGAGGGAACGCCACACCCACCCCCGCCCCCGCCGGCTCTGATGCTCCCACCGAGTCCGGCGCCCCCGCCGCCAGCGACCTGAGCGTGTCCGTCTTCTACTACAACTTCTCTGACGCCTTCATCAGCAACGTCCGCAGCGAGATGGACGCCCAGTTCCAGGCCATCGGCATCACCCCCATCAACCAGGACGGCAACACCAACCAGGGCACCCAGATCGACCAGATCACCACCGCCATCGCTAACGGCGCCAACGTGCTGGTTGTCAACGCGGTGGAGGCCTCCGCCGACGAGACCACCCAGAGCATCGTGGAGTCCGCCCGCACCGCCGGCATCCCCGTGATCTTCTTCAACCGCGAGGTCTCCGACGAGGTGATCAACAGCTATGATCTGGCCGCCTTCGTGGGCACCGACCCCGCCGAGGCCGGCCACATGCAGGGCCAGATGATCGGCAACTACCTGGTGGAGAACTACGACGCGGTGGACCTCAACGGCGACGGCGTCATCTCCTATGTTATGCTCAAGGGCCAGGAGAACAACCCTGAGGCCGAGATGCGTACCCAGTACTCCGTGGAGGACGCCAACGCCATTCTGACTGAGAACGGCTATCCCGAGCTCGCCTACTACGACAGCTCCGCCGCCACCCAGTACCTGGTGGACCCCAACGGCTCCTGGTCCGCCGCCGCCGCCCTGGACCACATGACCACCGTCCTCTCCGCCCACTCTGAGGCTAACGGCAACATGGTGGAGCTGGTCATCGCCAACAACGACGACATGGGCCTGGGCGCCATCACCGCCCTCCAGACCGCCGGCTACAACAACGGTGAGGGCACCACCACCATCCCCGTCTTCACCGTGGACGGCCTCCAGGGCATCGTGGACGCCATCAACGCCGGCACTGCCACCGGCGCCGTGGGCCAGTCCGCCAGCGGCCTGGCCAGTGCGGTGGTCACCCTGGTGCAGAACTATCAGGCCGACGGCGACCTGATGAGCAACACCGAGGGCATGAATGTGGACCCGGCGTGTGCCAAGATCCGCGTCCCCTACACCACCGTCAGCTGATCGCGCAGCTTCTCTGGCTGTCAAGTTGAAATGATTTGCGGGGCTGCCCGTGGGGCGTTTTCCCCATGGGCGGCCCCGCCCCGTTATTTGTGGAGCCACTGCTTGAGCCGCGGACCCCGATCGCCGCGGTTCAAGCGGTGGTTTCCCCAAGGAAAAGAGAGGAGGAATCCTATGGAGCAGCCTGCACTGCTGGAGATGCGCGGCATCACCAAGGAATTTCCCGGCGTCAAGGCGCTGGACGGCGTCAACCTCACCGTCCGGGCTGGCACGGTCCACGCCCTGATGGGGGAAAACGGCGCCGGAAAATCCACCCTCATGAAGTGCCTCTTCGGCATCTACAGCCGGGACAGCGGCACCATCACCCTGGACGGCAAGGAGGTCAACTTCAAAAGCGCCAAGGAGGCCCTGGAAAACGGCGTGGCCATGGTCCACCAGGAGCTCAACCAGGCCCTGACCCGTAGCGTCCAGGACAACCTCTGGCTGGGCCGCTACCCCAAGGTGGGGGGCATCATGGTCAGCGAGCGCATCATGGCCCAGCGCACCAAGGAAATCTTTGAGCAGCTTGGAGTTAAAGTTAACCCCAAGACCATCATGTCCACCATGCCGGTCTCCCAGCGGCAGATGGTGGAGATCGCCAAGGCCGTGTCCTACGACGCCAAGATCGTGGTCTTTGACGAGCCCACCTCCTCCCTCACCGAGTCCGAGGTGGAGCACCTGTTCCGCATCATCAACATGCTCCGGGACAAGGGCTGCGGCATCATCTACATCTCCCACAAGATGGAGGAGATCCTCCGCATCAGCGATGAGGTCACCATCATGCGGGACGGCACCTGGGTGGCCACCCGGCCGGCCAAGGAGCTGACTATGAACGAGATCATCAAGCTGATGGTGGGCCGGGAGCTCACCAACCGCTTCCCGCCCAAGACCAACCAGCCCGGGGAGGTCATCCTGGAGGTGGAGCATCTCTCCGGCAAGTACACCCGCCTCAAGGAGGCCAGCTTCCAGCTCCGAAAGGGGGAGATCCTGGGTCTCGCCGGTCTGGACGGCTCCGGCCGCACCGAGGTGCTGGAGAACCTCTTCGGGGTCATGACCAAGGAGACCGGCACCCTCAGGCTCAACGGCCAGGAGATCCAGAACCGCACGCCCCGGGAGTCCATCAAGAACGGCTTCGCCCTCCTCACCGAGGAGCGCCGGGCCACCGGCATCTTCGGCATCCGGGACATCAAGGAGAACACCGTCATCTCCAACCTGAAAAGCTATCTGATGGGCGGCGTCTGCCTGAGCGACAAGAAGATGCGGGAGGACACCGACTGGGCCATCCAGGCCATGCACATCAAGACCCCCAGCCAGTCCACCCAGATCCGCTCCCTCTCCGGCGGCAACCAGCAGAAGGTCATCATCGGCCGGTGGCTCCTCACCAAGCCGGAGGTTCTGCTGCTGGACGAGCCCACCCGGGGCATCGACGTGGGCGCCAAGTACGAGATTTACCAGCTCATCATCGACCTGGCCAACCAGGGCAAGGGGATTATCATGGTCTCCTCCGAGATGCCGGAGCTGCTGGGCGTGTGTGACCGCATCCTGGTCATGTCCGGCGGACAGCTGGCCGGCGAGGTGGACGCCAAAAACACCAGCCAGGAGGAGATCCTCACTCTGGCGGCGAAGTATGTGTAAGGGGGAAGAGACATGAGTCAAGAGTCCAAGGAATTGGCCGCAAAGGCCCAAAAATTGAGCGGCAAGCAGGTCACCGACCTGCTGATGAACAACATGCTCATCATCATCATGGTGGTGGCCGCCGTGGCCATCGCCATCTACCGGCCGGCCTTCGTGTCGCCCAGCTCCATCATCAACATCATCTCCCTGACGGCGGCCTATCTGCCCGCCGCTCTGGGCATCGCCGGCTGTATCGTCCTCACGGGTACCGACCTAAGCGCCGGCCGGGCCGTGGGCCTCACCGCCTGCGTCTCCGCCTCCCTGCTCCAGTCGGCCACCGCCTCCAACAAGATGTGGCCCAACATCGGCACCCTGCCTATTCCTGTCGTCATTGTCATCGCCCTGGCCCTGGGCGCCCTGATTGGGGCCTTCAACGGCTTCTTTGTGGGCAAGTTCAAGCTCCACCCCTTCATCGTCACCCTGGGCACCCAGCTGATCCTCTACACCTGCCTGCTGCTCTATGTCCTCTCCGGCAACAACGGCGGCGGCACCATCGGCAGCCTGGACGCCAGCTACACCAGCTTCGTCCGGGACCCCCTCTTCTCCATCCCCGCCGGTAACGGGGCCAGCGTCCCCATCCCCCGCTATGTGCTCTACTCCATCCTTCTGGCC
>NZ_CALXGA010000086.1 GCF_944387725.1 uncultured Intestinimonas sp.
ACCATCCAGGATCTGGACATCGTCACCCCCCAGAGCCTCATCAACATCCGCCCCGTCACCGCCGCCATCAAGGAGTTTTTCGGCTCCTCCCCTCTGAGCCAGTTCATGGATCAGACCAACCCTCTGGCCGAGCTGACCCACAAGCGCCGCATGTCCGCCCTGGGCCCCGGCGGCCTGAGCCGGGACCGGGCCTCCTTCGACGTCCGGGACATCCACTACTCCCACTACGGCCGCCTGTGCCCCATTGAGACCCCCGAAGGCCCCAACATCGGCCTCATCTCCTACCTGGCCTCCTACGCCCGCATCAACCGCTACGGCTTCATCGAGGCCCCCTACCGGAAGGTTGACAAGGCCACCGGCAAGGTCACCGGCACCATTGACTATATGACCGCCGACGTGGAGGACGAGTACATCATCGCCCAGGCCACCGAGCCCACCGATGAAAATGGCGTCCTCCTCAACCCCCGCATCACCTGCCGCCACCGCAACGAGGTCATCGAGGTGGACCGGGAGCAGGTGGACTATATCGACGTCTCTCCCAAGATGATGGTTTCCATCGCCACCGCCATGATCCCCTTCCTGGAGAACGACGACGCCAACCGGGCCCTGATGGGCGCCAACATGCAGCGCCAGGCCGTGCCCCTTTTGACCACCGAGGCCCCCATTGTGGCCACCGGCCAGGAGCACAAGAACTGCATCGACTCCGAGATCGTCATCCTGGCCGAGGAGTCCGGCGTGGTCACCAAGGTCTCCGCCCAGTCTATCACCCTGCGCTACGACGGCGGCCGGGTGGTGGACTACAAGCTCACCAAGTTCATGCGCTCCAACCACGGCACCTGCATCAACCAGCGGCCCATCGTCTCGGTGGGCCAGCGGGTGGAGCAGGGGGAGGTCCTGGTAGACGGCCCCTCCACCTCCAACGGCGAGATTGCTCTGGGTAAGAACATCCTCATGGGCTTTATGACCTGGGAGGGCTACAACTACGAGGACGCCATACTCCTCAACGAGCGCATGGTGAAGGAGGACGTGTTTACCTCCATCCACATCGAGGAGTACGAGACCGAGAGCCGGGACACCAAGCTGGGCCCCGAGGAGATCACCCGGGACATCCCCAACGTGGGCGAGGACGCCTTGAAGGACCTGGACGAGCGGGGCATCATCCGGGTGGGCGCCGAGGTCCGGGCCGGCGACATCCTGGTGGGCAAGGTCACCCCCAAGGGCGAGACCGACCTCACCGCCGAGGAGCGGCTTCTCCGGGCCATCTTTGGCGAGAAGGCCCGGGAGGTCCGGGACACCTCCCTGAAGGTGCCCCACGGCGAGAGCGGCATCATTGTGGATGTGAAGGTCTTCACCCGGGAGGCGGGGGATGAGCTCTCCCCCGGCGTCAACGAGGTGGTCCGGGTCTACATCGCCCAGAAGCGGAAAATCTCCGTGGGCGACAAGATGGCCGGCCGCCACGGCAACAAGGGCGTGGTCTCCCGCATTCTGCCCCAGGAGGATATGCCCTTCCTGCCCGACGGCACCCCCCTGGATATCGTGCTCAATCCCCTGGGCGTGCCCTCCCGTATGAACATCGGGCAGGTGCTGGAGGTCCACCTGGGCTACGCCGCCCAGGCCCTGGGCTGGAAGGTGGCCACCCCCATCTTCAACGGCGCCGACGAGCCAGAGATCGCCGCCACCCTGGAGGCCGCCGGTCTGGCCAAGGACGGCAAGAGCTGGCTCTACGACGGCCGCACCGGCGAGCGCTTTGACAACCGGGTCACCGTGGGCTACGTCTACTTCCTCAAGCTCCACCATCTGGTGGACGACAAGATTCACGCCCGGTCCACCGGCCCCTATTCCCTGGTCACCCAGCAGCCCCTGGGCGGCAAGGCCCAGTTCGGCGGCCAGCGCTTCGGCGAGATGGAGGTCTGGGCTCTGGAGGCCTACGGCGCCGCCTACACCCTCCAGGAGATTCTCACCGTCAAGTCCGACGACGTCACCGGCCGCGTGCGCACCTACGAGGCCATTGTCAAGGGCCACAACGTGCCCAAGCCCGGGGTGCCCGAGTCCTTCAAGGTCCTGGTCAAGGAGCTCCAGGCCCTGTGTCTGGACGTCCAGGTCCTGGACCGGGAGGGCAACCAGATCGAGCTCAAGGAGGACGACGACGACGTCTATCAGCCCGACCGCATCCGGGATGACGACGACTTCTACGGCTACAACTCCGGAGGGGAGTCCGACTTCACCGAGGCGGGCTTCACCCTCAAGGAGGGCAGCGACGACGACGACCTGACGGCCTCCGACAGCGCCGGAGATGAGGACGACGGCTACAGCGGGGATGACAGCTATGACGCGGACCCCGATGAGATGGATTAAAAGAGGGAGGACGGTTTTAGGAATATGAGTTACGCTGAATTTGACGCCATCCGCATTGGCATCGCCTCCCCGGAGCAGATTCTGGAGTGGTCCTACGGCGAGGTGCTCAAGCCGGAGACCATCAACTACCGCACCCTGAAGCCAGAGCGGGACGGCCTGTTCTGCGAGCGAATTTTTGGGCCCACCAAGGACTGGGAGTGCCACTGCGGCAAGTATAAGAAGATTCGCTACAAGGGCAAAATCTGCGACCGCTGCGGCGTGGAGGTCACCCGGGCCAAGGTCCGCCGGGAGCGCATGGGCCACATCCAGCTGGCCGCCCCGGTGAGCCACATCTGGTATTTTAAGGGCATTCCCTCCCGGATGGGCCTGCTGCTGGACATCAGCCCCCGCATTCTGGAAAAGGTGCTCTACTTCGCCGCCTATATCGTCACCGACCCCGGCTTCTCCCCCCTGGCCAAGAACCAGATCCTCACGGAGAAGGAATACCGGGACATGCGGGAGAAGTACGAGGATGACTTCCAGGCCGCCATGGGGGCCGAGGCCGTGAAGAAGCTGCTCCAGGACATCGACCTGGAGGAGCTCTCCAGCCAGCTCCGGGCCGAGCTCAAGGACGCCTCCGGCCAGAAGAAGGCCCGCATTGTCAAGCGCCTGGAGGTGGTGGACGCCTTCCGCCTCTCCGGCAACAAGCCAGAGTGGATGATTATCGACGTGCTGCCGGTGATTCCCCCGGAAATCCGGCCCATGGTCCAGCTGGACGGCGGCCGCTTCGCCACCAGCGACCTAAACGACCTCTACCGGCGGGTCATCAACCGCAACAACCGCCTCAAGCGCCTCATCCAGCTCAACGCCCCGGACATCATCGTCCGCAATGAGAAGCGGATGCTCCAGGAGGCGGTGGACGCCCTCATCGACAACGGGAGACGCGGCCGGGCCGTCACCGGCGCCAACAACCGTGCCCTCAAGTCCCTCAGCGACATGCTCAAGGGCAAGCAGGGCCGCTTCCGCCAGAACCTGCTGGGCAAGCGGGTGGACTACTCCGGCCGGTCCGTCATCGTGGTGGGCCCCGAGATGAAGATCTACCAGTGCGGCCTGCCCAAGGAGATGGCCATTGAGCTCTTCCGGCCCTTTGTCATGAAAAAGCTGGTGGAGGACGGCCTGGCCAACAACATCAAGTCCGCCAAGAAGATGGTGGACAAGGGCCGCCCCGAGGTCTGGGACGCCCTGGATTTTGTCATCAAGGAGCACCCGGTGATGCTCAACCGGGCCCCCACCCTCCACCGTCTGGGCATCCAGGCCTTCGAGCCGGTGCTGGTGGAGGGCCGGGCCATTAAGCTCCACCCCCTGGTGTGCACCGCCTTCAACGCCGACTTTGACGGCGACCAGATGGCCGTCCATGTGCCCCTGTCCACCGAGGCTCAGGCCGAGGCCCGCATCCTGATGCTCTCGGCCAATAACCTCCTGCGGCCCCAGGACGGCGGCCCTGTCACCGTCCCCACCCAGGACATGGTGCTGGGCTCCTACTACCTCACCTACGAGCGGTATGAGGCGCACAGCTTCGCCTACGACGACATCGAGGCGGTGAAGGCCGACCTGGAGGCCGGTCTCATCCAGCCCGACGACAAGGTCTGGGTGAAGCGCCCCGGCAGTCTGGACGACATCCCCACCTACGCCGGCATCTGCCAGGACACCCCCGACGGCGAGCTGCCCCGGGAGGTCTACCGGGTCTACTCCGACGACGGGGAGGCCCGCCTGGCCTACGACGAGGGGGAGCTGGACCTCCATGTGCCCATTCTGGTCCGCCGCAGCCGGGAGGTGGACGGCGAGGTCCGCCACAAGCTGGTCCGCACCACTGTGGGCCGCCTGATCTTCAACGAGGGCATCCCCCAGGACCTGGGCTTTGTGGACCGGGAGGACCCGGAGGAGATGTTCGAGCCAGAGATCAACTTCATCACCGGCAAGAAGCAGCTGGGCAGGATCATCGACAAGTGCATCACCAAGCACGGCTTCACTGTGTCCGCCGGGGTGCTGGACGTCATCAAGGCCAAGGGCTACAGATTCTCCACCAAGGGGGCCCTGACCGTCTCCATCAGCGACATGACGGTGCCTCCCCAGAAGCCCGCCCTCATCGCCGCCACCGAGAAGGAGATCGTCAAGATCGACCGGCAGTACAAGCGGGGCTTCCTCACCAACGACGAGCGCTACCGCCTGGTGGTTCAGGCATGGGAGAAGACCACCAAGGACGTCACCGACGCCCTGATGGGGGTGCTGGACCGCTACAACCCCATCTGGATGATGGCCGATTCCGGCGCCCGCGGTTCCACCGCCCAGATCCGCCAGCTGGCCGCCATGCGCGGTCTGATGGCCGACACCTCCGGCCGCACCATCGAGATCCCCATCAAGTCCAACTTCCGCGAGGGCCTGAGCGTTCTGGAGTACTTCATCTCCTCCCGGGGCGCCCGGAAGGGCATGGCCGACACCGCCCTGCGGACCGCCGACTCCGGCTACCTCACCCGCCGGCTGGTGGACGTCTCCCAGGAGGTCATCATCCGGGAGGAGGACTGCGGAACCCACGACGGCATCCTGGTCAGCGAGATCGTGGAGAATGGCCAGGTCATTGAGACCTTCGGCGAACGCCTCAAGGGCCGCTACCCCGTGGAGGATATCTGCGATCCCCAGACCGGGGAGGTCCTCATCGACCACCACACCATGATGACCGCCGACGACGCCCAGCTTCTGGAGGACCACGGCATCCATGAGGTGATGATCCGATCCGTCCTCACCTGCGAGGCCCGCAGCGGCGTGTGCTCCCGGTGCTACGGCATCAACCTGGCCATCGGCGAGCCGGTGGGCGAGGGCGAGGCCGTGGGCATCATCGCCGCCCAGTCCATTGGCGAGCCGGGCACCCAGCTCACTATGCGGACCTTCCACACCGGCGGCGTGGCCGGCGGCGACATCACCCAGGGTCTTCCCCGCGTGGAGGAGCTCTTTGAGGCCCGCCGGCCCAAGAAAATGGCCCAGCTGGCCGAGATCAGCGGCCGGGTCACCATGGAGGACGCCAAGAAGGGCGGCATGGTCAACGTCACCATCACCGCCGACGACGGCGAGGTGGTCACCTATGTCCTGGCCCACAACGCGGGCATCCGGGTCAAGGAGGGCGACAGCGTGGAGAAGGGCGCCATGCTCACCGACGGCGCCCTGTACCCCGCCGACGTGCTCCGCATCCGGGGTACCCACGCTGTCTACAACTACCTCATCCAGGAGGTCCAGAAGCCCTACCGTCAGCAGGGCGTGGACATCAACGACAAGCACATCGAGGTCATCGCCCGCCAGATGATGCGCAAGGTCCGGGTGGAGGACGCCGGGGACTCCAGCCTCCTCAGCGGCTCCACCATCGACCTGGTGGAGTTCCGGGACGCCCGGCAGGCGGTCCAGGCGCGTATCGACGCCGGCGAGGCGGGGGAGGACGGTCAGGAGCTCCGGCTCCCGGTGGCCGCCCACACCATCATGGGCATCACCAAGGCCAGCCTGGCCACCGAGTCCTTCCTGTCTGCCGCCTCCTTCCAGGAGACCACCAAGGTCCTCACCGAGGCTGCCATCAAGGGCAAGGTGGACCATCTGCTGGGCCTGAAGGAGAACGTCATCATCGGCAAGCTCATCCCCGCCGGCTCCGGCCTGGCCCGGTACCGTCAGTTCGACTGGGATACCATGAGCCCCGACGATCCCCCCGCCGCGCCCCCCCAGGCCCCCGACACCGGCGTGGAGCCCGCCATGGCTGCGGTGGGCGGGGAGCCCGAGCCGGAGGACGTGACCATCACGGACGAATAACTCGGAAATGGGCCTGCCGCAGGACAGTCTTTTGTAAAGATAACGCCGCAAAAAAGTTGCAGAGAATCGCAATAACAGCGATTCTCTGCAACTTATTTTTTGTATAGTTTTATCTCGAAATACTCCGCAGGTCATAGGGGGTGGTCTGGTAGACATAATAATTCAGCCAGTTGGTGTAGAGGAGCTGGCCCGCGCTGCGCCAGCGCACAATGGGGGGACGGGAGGGGTCATTGTCCGGGAAATAGTGGTAGGGAATGTGGATGTCCAGCCCCTTCTCCCGGTCCCGGAAGTACTCCCTGGCCAGGGTGTCTGGGTCGTATTCCGGGTGGCCCATGACGAAGAATTGGTGGGAGTCCACGCTCTTCACCGCATAGACCCCGGCGTCTCCGGAGACCGAGAGGAGCTCCAGCTCCGGGATGGTGCGGATGTCGCTCTCATACACCTCGGTGTACCGGGAGTGGGGGGCCTGGAATACGTCGTCAAAGCCCCGGAAGAGGGGGGAGCTGGGCTTGAGGACCCGGTGGTCAAAGACGCCGAAGAGCTTGGCGGGCAGGGTGTGCTTCTCTACGCCGTAGTGATAGTAGAGGCCGGCCTGGGCGCCCCAGCAGATGTGGAGGGTGGAGTGGACATGGGTTTTGGTCCAGGCCATGATCTCGCAGAGCTCCTCCCAGTAGTCCACCTGGGTAAAGTCCAGATTCTCCACCGGGGCGCCGGTGATAATCATGCCGTCGAAGTTCTGGCCCCTGACCTGGTCAAAGGTGGTGTAGAAGGACTCCAGATGGTCCTCATCCGTGTGCTGAGACTGGTAGCTGGAGGTGCGCAGGAGTTCCACCTGTACCTGGAGGGGGGTGTTGGAGAGCTTTCGCAGGATTTGGGTCTCCGTGACGATTTTTGTGGGCATCAGGTTGAGAATCAGTACATTCAAAGGGCGGATGTCCTGGTGCATGGCCCTGTATTCCGTCATGACAAAGATGTTTTCACTCTCTAAGGTGGCGCGGGCCGGAAGGGAATCGGGAATCTTGATGGGCATAGTGTGTTTGACCTCCCCCGTCAGCATGTCAGATTGTATTCTTCTATAGAGTAACACGAATTTCTATGGGGTGCAAGTGCCGCATCTGCGGACATCTGTGCGCCCGGAAAAGAACCTCGAAAAAAGTTGAAAAAGGGAGTTGACAAGCTGGGGAGGATTTGGTATAGTAACTGAGCGCTTCAGGAAAGCACTGGAGCAGAAGGGGAATCGGCCGGGCGGCCGGGAGGCTTCTGAAAAAAGTACTTGACAAGGGCGAAGACATGTGGTAGCATAAACGAGTTCGCGTCAGCCGGAAGGCGGTGCTTCTCCGAAGAAGTTTAGAGAAAGCACTTGACAAGGGCTTAAAGATGTG
>NZ_CALXGA010000087.1 GCF_944387725.1 uncultured Intestinimonas sp.
CGGCGGGGCTTTTGCCCCCTGGACGGCGCAATTTTTCCTTGAAATCCGCCAGGATTCCTGGGTCAAAATTGCTTGCCGGCGGCCTAAGGCTGCGTAAACATACGCGCCTTAGACCGCAAAAGGCCCGCCGCAGAGACAGCGTTCTGCGGCGGGCCTTTGTTCAGCCGCAGTCCACGGCCGGGGGGTGGTCCTCCCCCGGGACATACTCCAGCAGATCCCCGGGCTGGCAGTCCAGGGCCCTGCAAATGGCCTCCAGGGTGGTAAACCGCACCGCCTTGGCACGGTTGTTTTTCAGGATGGAGAGGTTGGCCAGGGTGATGTCCACCCGCTGGGAGAGCTCGTTGAGGCTCATCTTCCGCCTGGCCATCATCACATCCAGATTTACGACAATCGGCATGGTCTACCCTCCCAGTACGCTGCCAAGTTAGAAATTGCAGATTGGATTTCGAGCGGAATTTTTGCGGAACAAAGCAGAGGACGCCGGTGGGCTGACGCCCACCAAGGACGATAACGAAGGGATGCGGAAATTCCGCCGAAAGGTAAATGCAAGCTTCTGGCTTGGTGGAGGACTAGGGCTTGTTTGAAAATTGGCGATGTGTCCAGCAGCGAGGGATTTTGGGCCGCTGGCAAGCAATTTTTTCGCAGGAATCCTGGCGGATTTCAAGGAAAAATTGCGCCGTCCAGGGGGCAAAAGACCCGCTGATTGGGCATGTTGACATGTTTCAAACAAGCCCTAAATGGTCAAATCGTTTTCCGCCTTCATCTCCTCCGCCTGGCGGAAGAGGGCGGACATCACCTGGCACAGCAGCCCCGCCATCAGGAAGATGGGCACGAAGAGGGCGTTGTAGGTCAGGAGGGGCGCCGGGGAGCGGTAGTAGAGCAGCCCCCACACCAGCCGCAGCAGGGCCGCCCCTGAGATGAGAAGGCAGCACAGCCCCGCCCGGCGCAGGCTGACGGCATTCCTGAGGGAAAAGGGGGTCCCGGCCAGAATGGTGTCCAGCACCTGCCGCCCCTGCCACAGGATGACGGCGGTGCAGCAGCCGCAGAACAGGAGGAAGAGGGTCAGAACCACGTCATAGGCCCCGCTCCGCCACACCCAGATCCAGCTCATGACGAAGACCATCCAGCTCCGGGTCGGAAGCTCCAAAGCCGCTTCATAGGGGGCCGGCGCCAACAGCGGACCGAAGCCCTTCAGCAGGGCCAGCCCCGGCACCAGGAAGAGGGCCAGCAAATTGCAGGCGATGGTGACGGTCACCAGCACCTTCAAGACGCCCGCCAGCTTCTGTACTCCGGTGTTTTCCATGGAGGCCACCCCTTTCTGTGGGGTCAGTCTACCACGCCCAATATCGTTTGTCAATCTTATTTTATCGAATTACGATATTTCCTTGGGAATCCCGCAGGATAGTAGCATCGGGCTCACCGCACGGCAATCTGCCTCAGCACCTGCCCGATGGCCCCGGTGACGACCAGGTTGGCCCGGGCGTCCATACCGGTGGCGCTCTTGTTGATGAGGACCAGCTTGCGGCCCGGATAGTAGTCGATGAGCCCCGCCGCCGGGTAGACCACCAGGGAGGTGCCGCCGATGATCAGGACGTCCGCCCTGCGGATGTAGTCCACCGCCCGGTGGAGCAGGCGGCTGTCCAGGGACTCCTCGTAGAGGACCACGTCTGGCTTGATGATCCCGCCGCAGGCACAGCGGGGGACCCCTTGGCTCTCCGCGATGACCGAGGTGTCGTAGGCCCTGCCGCACTGCTCACAGAAATTCCGCAGGGTGGAGCCGTGGAGCTCCAGCACCTCCCGGCTCCCCGCCCGCTGGTGGAGGCCGTCGATGTTCTGGGTGATCACCGCCTTGAGCTTCCCCGCCGCCTCCAGCCCAGCCAGCTTTTTGTGGGCGGCGTTGGGCTGGGCGCCGGGCGCCAGGAGCTTTTTCCGGTAGAAGTCGAAAAACTCCTCCGGGTGGCTCCGGTAGAAGCTGTGGCTGAGCATCACCTCCGGGGGATAGGCGAACTGCTGGTGGTAGAGCCCGTCCACGCTGCGGAAGTCCGGGATGCCCGACTCGGTGCTCACCCCCGCCCCGCCGAAAAACACGATGTTGTCACTGCTGTCAATCCAGCGCTGGAGCTGTTCCAGGTTCTCTTCCATGCGGCGCTCCCTCCTCGATTCGCGTGCCGCCGCGTCTGTCGCTTCGGTACCATCATACCCGCTCTGCGGCCAAAAGACAAGAAAAATTTCCCCGCCCCAGGCCAATCCGGGACGGGGATGGGGGCTTATTTTACGGCAATGGCCTCGATTTCCAGCTTGGCCCCCTTGGGGATGGCCGCCACTGCGAAGCAGGAACGGGCGGGGCAGGGCTGGGAGAAGCAGGCGGCATAGACCTCGTTCACCGCAGCGAAGTCGTTGATGTCGCTGAGGAAGATGGTGGTCTTGACCACCTTCTCCAGGGAGCTGCCCCCGGCCTCCAGCACAGCCTTCACGTTGGCCAGGGACTGGGCGGCCTGGGCCTTGATGTCCTCGGGCATGGCCCCGGTGGCGGGGTCCACCGGGAGCTGCCCGGACACAAAGACCAGCTGCTCCGTGGCGATGCCCTGGGAGTAGGGGCCAATGGCGGAAGGGGCCTGGGTGGTGGAAATGGCTTCTTTCATGGGGATGTTCCTCCGTTTCTTTTTTGCTGTGTTCTGCCTGCGGACGGTTTACGCCTTGCTGTGGCGGCGGGCGGCCTCCAGGGTGTTGACCATCAGCATGGCCCGGGTCATGGGGCCCACGCCGCCGGGGACCGGGGTGATGTAGGACGCCTTCTCCGAAACCGGGCCGTAGTCCACGTCTCCGCAGAGCTTTCCGGCCTCGTCCCGGTTCATGGCCACGTCGATGACCACCGCCCCCTCCTTCACCATACCGGCAGTGATAAGGTTCCGCTTTCCCACGGCGGCCACCAGGACGTCCGCCCGGCGGCAGACCTCCCCCAGGTCCCGGGTCCGGGAGTGGCAGACGGTGACGGTGCCGTGGGCGGCCAGGAGCAGCATGGCCATGGGCTTGCCCACGATGTTGGACCGGCCCACCACCACGCACTCCTTGCCCTTGGGGTCGATGCCGTACTCCTTGAGCATCTCCATGACTCCGGCGGGGGTGCAGGGGACGAAGCAGGGCTGCCCGGTGGAGAGCCGCCCCACGTTGACCGGGTGGAAGCCGTCCACGTCCTTGTCCGGGTCAATGGCCAGGAGGACCGCGTCCTCGTCGTAGCCCTCCGGCAGGGGGAGCTGGCAGAGGATGCCGTCGATGTCCTCCCGGGCGTTGAGAGTGTGGATGACCTCCATGAGGGCGTCCTGGCCGGCCTGGGCCGGCAGGGCGTACTCCTCGCTGTAGATGCCGCACTCCTCACAGTCCTTGCGCTTGCTGTTGACATAGGTGCGGGAGGCCGGGTTGTCCCCCACCAGAATGACCGCCAGCCCGGGCCGGCGGGAGAAGCCCCGGACCTCCTGGGCCACCCGGGCCTTGCACTTGGCCGCCAGGGCCTTGCCGTCAATGATCTTCGCCGCCATGATGTTCCTCCTCCTGTTGTGATGTCGTCTGCCGTTGCTTCGCCTCACGGGCGGCCCGCCGGGCCGCCGCCACGCGGTTGGCATAGAGCTCCTCCGGCTTGTGCCGGCGCAGGACCAGATGATAGAACAGAAAGGCCGCCGCCGCCAGGGCCGAGGCAAAGCCCAGGGCCTGGGAGACCCGGATGGGGGTGTGGAAGAGGTAGAGGCTGTCGGTCCGCAGGCCCTCGATGAGCCCCCGGCCAAAGCCGTACCACAGGAAATACCCCCCCATGATCTCCCCGTCGAACTTCCGCTTCTTCCGCAGAACCACGCTCAGCAGCAGCAAAAAGCCCAGCAGGTTCCACAGGGATTCATAGAGAAAGGTGGGGTGGACCTCCATATACTGCCACACCCCGTCCACATAGGCGTCGATGCCCATGCGCCAGGGCAGGCCGGTGGGCCCGCCGTAGGCCTCCACGTTCATAAAGTTCCCCCAGCGGCCGATGCACTGGCCGATGAGGAGGCCGAAGGCGCCCAGGTCGGCGAAGGCGAAGAAGTCGATCCGCCGCACCCTGCAGAAGGCCAGGAGGGTGAGGGCCGCCGCGATGACGCCGCCGTAGATGGCCAGGCCCCCGTCCCGGATGTCCAGCATTTTGAGGACGTCCAGGCCGCCGCCTGCCGTGCGGTAGAAGTCCAGGTAAAAGACGATGTAGTACAGCCGCGCCCCAATGATGGCCAGGGGCACGGCGAAGAAGAGCAGGTCGATGACATCGTCCGGCTTGATGCCGAACCGGGGGGCCATTTTGTAGCAGAAGGCCACCGCCAGCAGGAAGCCTGCGGCGATGATGACCCCGTACCAGTAGACGG
The DNA here is from genome assembly GCF_944387725.1 of uncultured Intestinimonas sp. Lineage (GTDB taxonomy): Bacteria > Bacillota > Clostridia > Oscillospirales > Oscillospiraceae > Intestinimonas. The sequence goes on from NZ_CALXGA010000087.1 coordinate 4,383, forward strand.
GCAGGCCGAAGAGCTGGAAGGCCACCCGGTTCAGGTGGAACTCCAGCCCCAGGCCGGGAAACAGGACAGTCCTGGTCATGCCGGCTCCCCCTTGGGCTTGACCACGGAGAGGGCGGTCCGATCCGGGGTCATCCAGCGGCGGACGGCCTCCTCCACATCGGCCTTGGCAATGGCCTCGAAGACCTCCGGGAAGCGGAAGAGCTCCTCTCCGGCGAAGTGGCCCTGGGCCAGGCTGACGCAGATGAACTCGAAGGAGTTGAGGGCTCGGACCTTGCCGCCGTAGAGCCCCTTCTTCAGCCGGGTGAAGAGGGCCTCGTCCAGGCCCTCGGCCCCGATGCGCGCGGCCTCGGCGGCGATGGCCTCCCGCACCGCCCAGGGGTCCCGGCTCTCGCCCCCCACCGCCAGCAGGGCGCAGCCGGGGTAGGCCTCATAGCCGTAGCTGAAGTTCTGATTCACCAGCCCCTCCCGGTAGAGCCGGGCGTAGAGGGGGGTAGAGGTGCCAAAGACCGCCTCGCAGGCCAGCTCCCCCAGGAAGCGCTGGCGCATGTGCTCCTCCCCCAGGGGGGCGGGGTCGGCCTTCCAGCCCAGCTGGAAGATGGGGGTGGACACCGCCATTTCCCGGACCTTCTCCGGCTGGCAGACCTCCTGGGCCTCCTCCCCGCCGTAGTCCCGGGGGATGTCTTGCAGGCCCTCCCGGGGCAGGATCTCCCGGGCGATGGCGCAGACCTGCTCCGGGTCCACATTGCCGCAGACGCACAGGGTCATATTGCCCGGGTTATAGAAGGCGGCGTGGCAGGCGTAGAGGGTGCCGGCGGTGATCTCCGCGATGGACTCCACGGTGCCGGCGATGCTCACCCGGGCCGGGTTGTGGTGGTAGAGGGACTCCATCATGCCGTAGAACACCTGATTTTCCGGGTCGTCCTCCACCATGCGGATCTCCTGACCGATGATGCCCTGCTCCTTGTCCACGCTCTCCGGGGTGAACCAGGGCTCCGAGACGAAGGAGAGGAGGATGCGCAGGTTCTCCTCGAACTTCTCCGTGCTCTCGAAGTAGTAGCCGGTGAGGGCGGTGGAGGTAAAGGCGTTGGGGCTGGCCCCGTTGGCCGCCAGGTCCTGGAGGGCGTTGCCGTCCTTGGTGTCGAACATCTTGTGCTCTAAGAAATGGGCCACGCCGGCGGGGGTGTCGTGCCATTTCCCGTCCAGGAAAAAGCGCATGTCCATGCCGCCGTAGTTGGTGGCGAAAAAGGCGAAGCTCTTGGAAAACTCGGGCTTGACGTCCACATAGACGTGGAGGCCGTTTTCCAGCTCAGCGTGATACAGCTTCTCCCCCACCTGGGGGTATTCCTTGCAAACCATCGGTTCAGCCCTCCTTGCCTTTCAGGAAATAGATGGTGTCCAGCGCCAGCTTGTGGGCCGCCGCCGCCACCTGGTCCCGGGTGACGGCCCCAATCCGCCGGGCCAGGGCCTGGGGCGCCTCCTCCAGGCCGGCCGCCGCCTGGCCCAGCCAGAAGTCCTCCAGCCGCCCCTGGGCGTCCAGCGTGGCCGAGAGGCTGCTGATGATGGCCTGCCGGGCGGCGGTTATCTCCCAGTCCTCAATGGCCCCCTGGCGGCAGTTTTCCAGCTGGGCCAGAATCTCCGCCTTGGCCTTCTCAAAGCTGCCGGACTCGATGCCGGAGGAGACCATCAGCACCCCCTTGCACTTCTCCAGGGTGGAGCTGGCAAAATAGCACAGGGAGAGCTTTTCCCGGACGTTGAGGAAGAGCTTGGAGGTGGGGGTGCCGCCGTAGAGGGCGTTGAAGACCATCAGGGCGGGGAAATCCTCCGTCCAGACGCAGCTGCCCCCGGTGCGGAAGCCCAGGGCCAGCTTGCCCTGGGTCACGTCCAGGGACTCGGTGACCAGCCTGGGGGCCTCGTGGGAGACCTCCGCCCGGACGCCGCACCCGGGCCGCTCCGGCGTCCCGGTCCGGGGGAGGCCGGCCAGGGCGGAGGTCAGGGCCTCCGCCACCCGGTCCGCCGGGGCCGAGCCGCAGTAGTAGAGCTCGATTGGCGCCTGGGACAGCAGGGCCTGATACCGCTCCCACAGCCCCTCCGGGGTGAGGGCGGCGGCGCGGGCCGCATCCCCCAGCTTGTCCACGCCGAAGGGCTCCCCGGCGCACATCTCCTGGGTCAGCCGCAGCAGGGAGTAGGCGCGCTTTTCGTTGATCTGGGCCTGGATGCGGTCGATGAGGTTGGCGCGCTCCCCCTCCACATAGTCCCGCCGGAAGCCGCCTGACTCCGTGGCGGGCCGGAGGAGCAGGTCCCCCAGCAGTCCGGCGGCGTCCTCCAGGATGTGGGTCTCTCCGGGGGCATAGGCGTCGTCCAGGAAGCTGGCCACGAAGCCCACCGCCTGGGTCTCGCCCTTCTTCCGCACCGACGGCTCGATGGAGCCGCCGTAGAGGTCGTCCAGGGCCGCCGAGAGGGCCTCCATATCGGGGTGTCGGGCGGTGCCCCGGCGCAGGACGCAGGGCAGCAGGGCGTTGGCGGAGGCCGTCTCCGCCGCCAGGGGGGCCAGGAGGGACAGGGAGAGCACGTTGCTCTTAAATTTATCGGTATGCACCGCCGTCAGCCGGACGCCGGGCATCAGTTCCCTGTGAGTCACTTGGATCATTGCAGGGCCATCCTTTCCTTTGTGGTGCGCCGCGTGGAGACGCGGCAGCCATATTATACTATATTTTTCCCGGTTTGACACCCTTAAAACAAAAAAAGACTGCCGCAGGCCCTAGATAGTGTTTACAGGAGAAATGTGGTACAATAGAAATTAAAACAGAGGAAGCGAGGCGGTGCAGAGATGGC
>NZ_CALXGA010000088.1 GCF_944387725.1 uncultured Intestinimonas sp.
CTGCGAAAAAATTGCTTGCCAGCGGCCCAAAATCCCTCGCTGCTGGACACATCGCCAATTTTCAAACAAGCCCTAAACCCGCCATTTCACACATAAAGGAAGTCCATTATGGCAAAGGACAGGGACGACGACAAACAAAATCAGGACTACACCCTGGAGGAAATTCTGGCGGAGTACAGCGGAACGCCCGGCGGCCCGGACCTCCCCTGGCCGGAGGCCCATCGGGGCCCCCCGCCCCCCAACGTAGTCCCCTTCCCCGGGGGGCGGCGCACCCCCGGCCCGGAGGAGCCGGAGGTTCCCGAGGCGGAGCCCCCCGTTCCGGAACAGCCCCCCCGCCCTCAGCGGCCCCCCGTCACCGACAAGGTGCTGGAGTTCCCCGAGGACGACACCCCGCCCCTCCAGGCGGGTCTGCGGCATTTGAAGGAGAAGGCTGACGCCTACGCCCGGCAGATGTTCTCAGAGGAGGGCAAGGAGGTCTCGGAGGAGACCATCCGCTTTGAGCGCCTCATCCCCGGCGTGGATGAGGAGGAGGCGCCGGAGGAGGACGGGCTCCCCCAGCGGGAGCGCAGGCCCCGGCGGGAGAGCCCGCCCCCGCCGGACATCCCCCCCGCCCAGCTGGCCAGCCGGTACGGGAAGGGCCTTGGCCTCCTGCGGCTGCGCACAGCTCTGGTGGGCCTTCTCTCCCTCCCCCTGCTGTGGATGGCCCTGGCCACCTTCCTGGACCTCCCCCTCCCCGGCGCTCTGGGGGATTCCTTCCCCCTCCAGGTCTGGTGCTCCGGGGGGCTGCTGGCGGTGGCGGCGGTGCTGGGCGCCGACGTGCTGCTGCTGGGGCTCATGCGGCTTCTGGTACTGCGTCCGGGGGCGGATAGCGCCTGCGCCCTGGCCTGCTGCTTCACCCTGGCCGACGCCTTCACCCAGCTCCGGCTGATGCCGGCGCGGGACACCCTCCCCTACGCCGCCGCCTGCTGCCTGGGCCTCTTCTGCTGCATGTGGGGCACCTATGATAAGCGCCAGGGCCTGCGGCTGTCCTGCCGCACGGCGGCCTCGGCCTCGGTGCCCTACCTGGTGACCCTGGACCCCAACAGCTGGAACGGCAAGGACGCCTACGCCAAGTGGTCCGGCCCCGCCTACGGCTTCGGCAGCCAGATTCAGGAGGAGGACGGGCCCCAGCGGGTCTTCCGCTTTACCGTCCCCCTGCTGCTGCTGGGGAGTCTGCTGTGCGCTCTCCTGGCCTCGGTGGGCCAGGGGCTGCCGGAGCGGTTCCTGTGGTGCTTTTCCGCCGACCTGACAGCCTCAGCCGCCTTCGCCGGCCTGCTGATCTTCTCCCGGCCCTACCTGATCCTGGCCCGGAGGCTCTCCAGCAGCGGAGCGGCCCTGGCGGGCTGGTCCGGGGTGTCCCGGGTGGGTCCGGCCATCCTCCTCACCGATGCCGACCTCTTCCCCCCGGGGACGGTGGCCCTCAACGGCATCAAGGTCTTCGGGGATTTCCCGGTGGAAAAGGTGGTGGCGGTGTGCGCCACTCTCATCCGGGACAGCGGCTCCGGCCTGGACAAACTCTTCCACGACCTCCTGCGCACCCAGGGGGCGGTCTACCGCCGGGCCAGCGGCCTCCAGCGCCACGAGGGGGGCGGACTCTCGGCGGAGATCCGGGGGGAGTCCATCCTGGTGGGCTCGGCCTCCTTCATGGCCCTGATGGAGGTGCCCCTGCCCCAGGGCCTCAATGTGAAAAGCGCCGTCTTCTGCGCCATCGACGGGGAGCTGGCCGGCATCTTCGCCCTGAGCTACACCATGCACCCCACCATCCCCCCGGCCATCTCGGCCCTGGCAGCGGGGCGGATTTCCCCGGTGCTGTGCACCCGGGACTTCAACCTCATCCCCGCCATGCTCCGGCAGAAGTTCAAGCTCCCGGTGGAGAAGATGGATTACCCCACGGTGGAGCGGCGCACCGAGCTCTCCGACCCCGGCCGGCCACACAGCCCCCGACTGACGGCGGTGCTGTGCCGGGAGGGCCTGACCCCCTTCTCTGAGGCGGTGGTGGGGGCCAAGCGCCTGCGCTCGGCGGTGCGGACGGCCACCGCCCTCTCGGTGCTTGGGTCCCTCATCGGCCTGCTGCTGGCCTTCTACCTCACCTTTGTGGGGGCCTGGCAGTCTATCACCCCCGCCCAGATGACCTTCTTCCTCCTGGCCTGGACCGTTCCCCCGCTGCTGATCTCCGGCTGGGTGAACCGGTATTGACGAAACGTTATGAGAACGTTGTCACCCAATACCTGGACCCTTCTGGGAAGCCGCCCCTGAGTTTTGGGGCGGCTCCTTTTTTCCGTCTCTGCCGCCACATCAAAAAGCGCAGGCAATCCCGAGAGAGGACTGCCTGCGCTTTTTGGCGCACGGGGTAAAAAACCGGCGGCGGCCCCGGCCTCCTGGGCGGCGGCCCGGATGCTTCGGGAAGCGCGGCGCGGAAGACAGATCAGGAGGGCGGTTGGAGCGCGGATGGCGGCGCACTGCGGTCAAAGCGGTTGAGCCCGGAGACGATCAGCGTTTGGGCGGTTGTAATGATGTCCTCCAGAGGGAAGGCCTTCCCGGCATCCAGCCACGCTTTGTAAATGTCCAGAGTGGTGTTGACCCAGAAGGCGGAGATCATCGTCCGGTAAAAGGGCGTAAATTTCTTTGCAAACTCCGTCTGACTCCAAAACTTGTCCATCACCTCCTGCACAATTCCCATGCCGATGGATTTGGAGGGCGTGACGCTCATGATTTTTCATAGGTTTTCTTCTTCAAAATGCAGCTGCTGAGCTATCCAAATGTCAATCCCGGCTAAGTGGCCGAGGATGTCATGGTCGGCGTCGCGCCTGATCCCGGATGGTTCCAGAATTTCTATGTCACCTCTCCGGCCTGCTACTGCGACCCCTGCCAGCTCCGCAATCCGCTGATTTCCCCCCTGTTCGCCAGCGACGCGACCTTGTCCGCCATGCCGGCCACGGTGCTGCTCACCTGTGAGTTTGACCAGCTTCGCCCCCAGTCGGAGGACTGGGCCCACCGCCTGGTACAAAACGGGGTCCCCACCCTGGTGAAGTGCGTGCCGGGCACCGCCCACGGCTTCAGCCTCTCGGATGAGGGAAGCGACCCTGTAAAAGTGAAGGAAGGCATCGACTTTTTGGTGGAGGGGCCCCGAAACTACCTGGTGAAATAAGGCCGGATCAGGAAAGGAGGAACCGATGAAAGAGAAATTTTCAGGATACCGCGTGGCGGCGGGGACCATCATCTATCTCTTCTTCGCCTGGTGTATGATCAACGTAACCAGCGTAGCCTTCGGCGTGTTCCTGGAACACTTTGGCGGCGATATGACCCAAGTGTCCCTGGGCGTGACCATTTACGCCCTGGCCTGCTCTGTCATCAGCATGTTCGCCGGCGAGTACCAAAAGCGGGCGGGGCCCCGGAACGTGATGATTCTGGGCGCTCTGGACATGGAGGCCTTTTGCTTTGTGATTGCCTTCGTGCCGAGCATCTGGAGCTTTTATCTGGCGCAGCTGATCATGGCCTTCGCCAGTTCCACCAGTATGCACGCCTGCTGTACCATGGTCATCAGCAACTGGTTTGTGAAGGGCCGCGCCCGGCTCATCAGCATTGCCATGGCGGGCGCCCTCTTTGGCGCGGCGGCCTTCCAGTTCGCCGCCGGGCAGGTTTTTGTGGCGGTGGGCGTGTCCAGGCTGTACCTCTACTTCGGCATTCTGCAGCTTGTAGTGCTGCTCTTCTGCCCCCTCTTTCTGATTCAGGACTCCACGGAGAAGCTGGGGCAAAAGCCCCTCGGATGGGAGGAGCAGGATGCCGCCCCCCAGAAAGCGGATGCCGCGCCCCGGGAGGAGCGGCCGGTCTCAGTTTGTCGAACCGGTCCCACTGTGCGCAAAGGGGATGCCCTATCCCTCCGGTATGTGTTCAGCCGGTGACTATCTGAGGCATGGGCGCCGTCCGCCGGTAGGTGTCATACCAGTAGGTCAGCCGCTGGTGCCGGAAGGGGCCCTCCCGCCGGAGAAGGCTCCAGTCTGGGCGGGCGTCCAGGTCGGGAAACCAGGTGTCGGCGGGAAAGTCCGCCTCCAGCCGGGTGACATAGGCGGTGGCGCAGCGGTTCAGAAGCTGCCGGTAGACCTCCCCGCCGCCGACGACAAAGGCGTCCTCCGGCGCCGCCGCCAGCAGCTCCTCCAGGCTGTCGAAGACCTCCGCCCCCTCCACCCGGAGGGAGGGGTCCCGGGAGAGAATCAGGTTCCGGCGGCCCTTCAGGGGCCGCCCGCCGGGGAAGGTGGCTAGGGTCTTCCGCCCCAGGATGACGGGGTGGCCCAGGGTCAGGGCCCGGAAGCGCTTCAAGTCCTCCGGCAGGTAGCACAGTTGGTCCCCGCCCCGGCCAATGCCCCAGCCGCGGTCCGCGGCCACAATGACATCCATGCCCGCCCTCCTTATATCGCCACTGGAATGGGGGCGGCCAGGGGGTGGGCGCGGTAGCCCTCCAGCCGGAAGCTGTCCGGGGTGAAGGCGTAGAAGTCCTCCACCGCCGGGTCCACCCACAGCGCCGGGGCCTCGTAGGGCTTCCGGGTGAGGAGCTCCTCCACCACGGACACATGGCGGTCGTAGATGTGGGCGTCGGCGATGACGTGGACCAGCTCCCCCGGCGTCAGGCCGGAGACCCGGGCAAGCATGTGCAGGAGCACGGCGTATTGCATCACGTTCCAGCCGTTGGCAGTGAGCATATCCTGGCTGCGCTGGTTGAGCACGGCGTTGAGCACGTTTCCGGTGACGTTGAAGGTCACCGACCAGGCGCAGGGGTAGAGGCGCATGTCGTGGAGGTCGTGGTGGTTGTAGAGGCTGGTGAGGATGCGCCGGGAGGCGGGGTTGTGCTTCAAATCGTAGAGCACCCGGTCCACCTGGTCCATCTCCCCCTCGGGGTACTGGTGCTTGACCCCCAGCTGGTAGCCGTAGGCCTTGCCGATGGAGCCGTCCCCGTCGGCCCAGGCGTCCCAGATGTGGGAGTGGAGGTCGCGGATGTTGTTGGACTTCCGCTGCCAGATCCACAGCAGCTCGTCCACCGCGTTCCGAAAGGCCATTTTTCGGAGGGTCTGGATGGGAAACTCCTGCCGGAGGTCGTAGCGGTTGACAATCCCGAAGCGCTTGACGGTGTGGGCGGGGGTCCCGTCGGCCCACCGGGGCCGGACCGGCAGGTCCGTGTCCCAGGTCCCGTGGGCCAGAATCTCCTTGCAGTTGGCAAGGAAGACTTCGTCGGCATAGCTCATGGCGTATTTCCCCTCTCCTGCTCTATTTTTCCACAAAAGGGAATATTTTTCAGTGGTCGGTGCGGTACAATAGCCCGGCAAGCTGCATCTTGGTGATTTTGGCAACATTGGAAACGGCACATGTGTGTCCTGTGCATAGATGATAACGAACAACACAGGCGCCGCATGTGCTTTTTGCGCCCGTTTTCAGGGAAGGAGCCAACCAAAATGCCAAAAACGAAAGCCCAGAACGTACTCTTTACCCTGCTCATGGCCCTGGTCATGGTCTACGGCATGATCTGCTGCAACATCGCCCTGGCCACCGGGGGCCTCACCCACCAGACCTTTCTGCTGGCCCTCCACGCGCTGACCATTATGTGGCCGGCGGCCTTCCTGCTGGAGCTGCTGGTGGTGGAGCGGCTGGCTCAGGCCCTGGCCTTCCGGGCGGTGAAGCCCGGGGTGGACCACCCCCTGCTGGTGCTGGCGGTCCTCTGCTCGCCATCGTGTGCCTGATGTGCCCCTGCATGAGCCTCATCGCCACGGTGCTCTTCAAGCGCCTCGCCTCGGACGGGGTGGCGGTATGGATCCAGACCGCCGCCTTAAACTTTCCCATGGCCCTGTGCTGGCAGATCTTCTTCGCCGGGCCCCTGGTCCGGCTGGTCTTCCGGGTCCTGACCCGGCAGCGGAGCGCCGCGGCCTGAGGGCTATTCGGCCAGGCGGCCCGTCAGGGCCGTGCCGGCCACGCCGGTGATCTCCACCGGCAGGACGCGATTGTGGAGGTCCCGGCCGGGGGCCCGGACCTCCGTATAGTTGGGGGCATGGCCCCGCCAGAGTCCCCCCTTCTCCTCCTCAAAGAGGACGGGCAGGGTCTCCCCCACCCAGCCCTCCAGCCAGGACCGCTCCAGATCCGCCGCCGCAGCGGCGGCCCGGCGGGCCCGGTTCTCCTTCTCCTGCCGGGGGACCTGGTCCGGCATCTCCGCCGCCGGGGTCCCGAACCGGCGGGAGTAGGGAAAGATGTGCAGCGCCGAAAAGCCGCACCGCCGGAGAAACGCCAGGGTGGCGGCGAACTCCGCCTCCGTCTCCCCGGGGAAGCCCACAATGAGGTCGGCGGTGATCCCCGGCCGGGGGAAATGGGCCCGCAGAAGGGCCGCGCTCTGGAGGTACCGGGCGGTGTTGTACTTCCGGTTCATCCGCTTCAGGGTGGCGTCGCACCCAGACTGGAGGGAGAGGTGGAAGTGGGGGCACAGGTTGGGCAGGGCGGCGCAGCGGCGGCAGAAGTCCTCGGTGACGGTCCGGGGCTCCAGGGAGCCCAGCCGCACCCGGCAGCCCGGGGCGGCGCGGCAGACGGCCTCCACCAGCCCGGCCAGCTCCGGCCGGCCCGGCAGGTCCCGGCCCCAGGAGGAGAGCTCGATGCCCGTGAGGACCAGCTCCCGATAATCCTCCCCCGCCAGCCGGGCGGCCTCGGCGGCGGCGTCCTTCAGGGGTAGGGAGCGCACCGGCCCCCGGGCGTAGGGGATGACGCAGTAGGCGCAGAAGTTGACGCAGCCGTCCTCCACCTTCAGCATGGCCCGAGTCCTGCCCTCCAGGCCCCCGGCGGGCAGGAGCTCGAAGCTCCGGCGGGTCATGGAGTCGTCTACGGTGACCCGGGTGGCCCCGGTCCGGGCGGAGAGCAGGGCCTCCAGGTCGTCCAGGAAGGCCATGCGCCCGGCGGTGCCGGCCACCAGGTCCACCCCCAGGGCCTCCACCGCCTCCGGGGCGGTCTGGGC
>NZ_CALXGA010000089.1 GCF_944387725.1 uncultured Intestinimonas sp.
ATACTCTTGCTCATGAAGGATATGGCCCCCTCTCGTCAAGCTGTTGTCTGCAACTCCAACTATATCTGATGAGGCCTTATCCTTCATCCTTTTTCTTCCTCTGTCCAAGATCTATTGTAGTCCTACAAACGGGCGTGTTCGGACGAATTTTACACCCTTGCATTTTTTGTCCAAAGCGCATATAATAGGACAAACTTTACCCAAACGCACAGGAGGCGGAACCGATATGAAGCGGCTTCTCATTGTAGTGGACTATCAGCGGGATTTTGTGGACGGCGCCCTGGGCTTTCCCGGCGCGGAGGCCCTGGACGGCCCCATTGCGGAGCGGATCGCGGCCTATCGGGCCGCCGGGGACGACGTGGCCTTCACCCTGGACACCCACGGCCCGGACTACGCCGCCACGGAAGAGGGCCGGTGGCTGCCGGCGGCCCACTGCCTCCGGGAGAGCCCCGGCTGGGCCCTCTACGGACAGACCGGCCAGGCCCGGCGGCCGGAGGACCCGGTGTTCGAGAAGGAGACCTTCCCCTCCCTGGCCCTGGGGGAGTGGCTCCGGGGCCGGGACTACGGCCAGGTGGAGCTGTGCGGACTGGTGTCTCACATCTGCGTACTCTCCAACGCCGTCATGGTGAAGGCCGCCCTCCCCAACGCCCACATCACGGTGGACGCCCGGCTCACCGCCTCCTATGACGCCGCCCTCCACCAGAAGGCTCTGGACATCCTGGAGGGCATCCACATTGCGGTGACTCACCGCTGAAAAGGACGGAAGTGCCATGAAACACACTGATAACTACACCCTGCTGTGCGATTTTTACGAGCTGACCATGGGCAACGGCTACTTCCAGACCGGCCTGGACACGCGCGTCTGCTATTTTGACGTCTTCTTCCGGGGGGTCCCCGACGGGGGCGGCTTCGCCATCGCCGCCGGCCTGGAGCAGATCATCGACTACATCCAGGACCTGCGCTTCACCACAGACGACGTGGCCTTCCTTCGGGGCAAGGGGTGCTTTTCCGAGGACTTCCTGCGCTATCTCCTGGACTTCCGGTTCACCGGCGACATCTGGGCTGTGCCGGAGGGCACCCCCATCTTCCCCGGGGAGCCCATCCTCACCGTCCGGGCTCCGGCGGTGGAGGCCCAGTTCATCGAGACCTATGTGCTGCTGATGCTCAACCACCAGTCCCTCATCGCCACCAAGTCCAACCGCATCGTCCGGGCGGCCCAGGGCCGGCCGGTCAGCGAGTTCGGCTCCCGCCGGGCCCAGGGGGCCGACGCGGCGGTGCTGGGGGCCCGGGCCTCCTATATTGCCGGCTGTGCCGGTACCGCCTGCACCCTGGCCGACCGGGTCTACGGCACCCCCGCCGGAGGCACCATGGCCCACTCCTGGGTCCAGATGTTCCCCGACGAGTACACCGCCTTCCAGACCTACTGCCAGATCTACCCCCACGCCGCCACCCTCCTGGTGGATACCTACAACGTCCTCAAGTCCGGCGTCCCCAACGCCATCCGGGCCTTCCAGGAGGTCCTTCTGCCCCAGGGCATCACGGAATGCGCCATCCGGCTGGACTCCGGCGACCTCACCTACCTCTCCAAAAAGGCCCGGGAGATGCTGGACGAGGCCGGCCTTCCCCAGTGCAAAATTGTGGCCTCCAACTCTCTGGACGAGTATATCATCCGTGACCTCCTCCTCCAGGGGGCCAAGATCGACTCCTTCGGCGTGGGCGAGCGGCTCATCACCTCCAAGTCGGAGCCCGTCTTCGGCGGCGTCTACAAGCTCTCCGCCGTGGAGGACGACCAGGGCAACATCATTCCCAAAATCAAGATCAGCGAAAACCCCGCCAAGATCACCAACCCCCACTTCAAAAAGGTCTACCGCCTCTTTGAAAACAGCACCGGCAAGGCCATTGCCGACCTGATCTGCGTCTATGACGAGGTCATCGACCCCTCCCAGCCCCTGGAGCTCTTCGACCCGGAGGCCACCTGGAAGCGGAAGACCATCACCGACTTCACCGTCCGGGAGCTTCTGGTCCCCATCTTCCAGGGGGGCGAGCTGGTCTACCGCCAGCCCAACATTGAGGAGATGCGGGCCTGGTGCGCCGGGCAGATTGACACCCTTTGGGACGAAGTCAAGCGCTTTGAAAACCCCCACAACTACTATGTGGACTTGAGCCAGAAGCTCTGGGACATCAAGCAGTACCTGCTCAAGCAGCGGGGCTAGGGCTTGTTTGAAAATTGGCGATGTGTCCGGAAGCGAGGGATTTTGGGCCGCTGGCAAGCAATTTTTTCGCAGGAATCCTGGCGGCTTTCAAGGAAAAATTGCGCCGTCCAGGGGGCAAAAGACCCGCTGATTGGGCATGTTGACATGTTTCAAACAAGCCCTAGGGCTTGTTTGAAACATAAAGGATTGCGATAATGTCTGCTGAATAAACCGCAAAGCATTTATTCGTGCGGCACAGCCGCGCAATTCTTCCCACAAGCGCCGAAATCGGCGCTTGTGGGAAGAATTCAGCCATTGTTGCAATGCGTCCTCCTGCGGCGGCATGGACATGCCACCGCAGGAAGTGCAGGGGTTTTGGGCTGAAATCGCCCAAAACCCCTGCACTTGAATAAAAGCCGAAAGCCCTGGTTTTCAAGGCTTTCGGCTTTATTCAGTACGCATTACGATAGAGGAATCCGGTATGCTGTCCATGCATACCGGATTCTTATTTTTTGAAGACAAATGGACGCCGGCTTTTCCCCTTCTCGATGCATACGCGCACCCGTGTCCTGGCAAAAAGAATCCTGCCTGCAATGTACAAATGTATGCTATATCATTGTGCAAAATGGATAAAAAGTGACTGTATAAAATACAACATTTTTAAAGTAAGTTCATTTTCATACAACTTTATTGTATTTTTGTAAAAATCGATTGCATCGCTTAAAAAGTCCATGATATCGTACAGACGCCGGCAGAATGTAGCGCCCTACATCCAGAGGCATGAATTTTGCAGGAAAAGGAGATGAAAAACCGGATACTTGGGATTACGCTTGCATGTGCCATGATTGTCGGGCTCCTGGCGGGGTGCGGAGGCGGCAGCGCCGTTCCCTCCAGCGATGAGGGGACCGGCCCTACCGCTGGAAACGACGCTTCTTCCATCAGCAGCAGCTGGAAAGTGACCTGTCCCTGGGCGCCCTCCGGCGCAGCCGTCATGGTAAGCCAGAAAGCCGCCACACTGTCCCCCAATGATTTCGATTCCATCACGCTGGTGCCCGAAGCCATTGCCGGTGACGCCGCCACTGACAATACCTGGGTCTTGGACACCCAAGCGAACGATCCAGATCTGGTCTTTGTGGGGGAGGGTCTGCTGTCCATTACCGCTATCATTGTTCCTTCAAAGATGCAGTTTACAACAGAAGACGACTTCGTCTTTGTGGAGAATCTGTACTCCTCGATTTTTCCTCTCTCCGCAGACGCCGATCTTAGCATCAATACCCTGGATGATCTGGAAGCCTATCTGGGCCAGTGCGCCAATTACTATAAAAATCTCCGGTATCCCCAGGTTGTTGTCAATGATACCACCTGCGCCGATCAACTGGTCAGTCTGCTGATTCAAGCCGGGCACCGCCGGATCGCGGGTATTTTCGTCTACGACAACTATCAGAGCATCGAACAGTTTCAAGGGACGGTGGCCGCCATGTTGAAGCGCGGCGTGGAGTTTCAGGACGACTACGTCAAATGGTGCGTCTCCCATGAGGCCCACGACCAGCGCTTTGCCCGCTCGATTGACCGCTTTCTCAAGGGTCTGCCGCAATGCACCGCAATCGTCTGCTGCAATTACATGATTTACCGCCTGGTGCGCAGCGTTTTGGAGGCCCAGGGGAAACAGGTCCCGGAAGACTGTTCTCTGGCCTATTTCGACTACTCCAGTGCCGATTGGGAGGAGGAGTGCGTCACTTGCTCCGTCCACCAGGGGAGGCAGATCGGCACCCTGGTGGCCACCCGGCTTATGATGATGATCCAGCGGAAAGACTGTGAGGATAAGAACTACACCTATGTGATGAAGCCCAAAATCCACATCGGCACATCCATTCGGAAAATAGGAAGCCTGATACACCCTCCACAGGACTGGAATCTCCTCACATATGTCAGGCTGAGGGCGGGCGCACCGTGGAATTCTCCGCAGTGCGCCCGCCCTTTCTGTCTGGCGCTATCGCCTTGTGCGCTGCCGCCCGTGGGGGCCGACGCCCGTTTACTGGATGGAGACCACCTGGTAGCCGGCCTCCTCCACCGCCTTTTTCAGCTCCTCGTCGGTGGCGGGGCCGCTGACGGTGGCGCACTTGCCCTCCAGGTCCACGCTGGCGGTTTCGCCGGGGAGGCCGTTGAGGGCGTTGCTGACGTGCTTGACGCAGTTCTGGCACATCATGCCTTCGATCATGATCTTCTTTTCCATATGGGACACTCCTTCATTTTGATTTGAGTGGGGCCGGCGTTGGTTGGGATTGAGAGGGATGCCGGGTTTCGACGGAGCCGGGCCGTCCGCCGGGGCGGACTGGACGGGCTGGGGGACGGTGTGCTTCGGCTTGAAAAGCTTGAGGCGCAGGGCGTTGGTCACCACGCTCACCGAACTCAGGCTCATGGCGGCGGCCCCGAACATGGGGGAGAGCTGCCAGTGCAGGAGGGGGTAGAAGACGCCGGCGGCCAGGGGGATGCCGATGGTGTTGTAGCAGAAGGCCCAGAAGAGGTTCTCCTTCACGTTGCGGATGGTGGCCTTGGAGAGCTCCACGGCGGTGACGGCGTCCATGAGGTCGCTCTTCATGAGGACGATGTCGGCCGACTCGATGGCCACGTCGGTACCGGCGCCGATGGCGATGCCCACGTCGGCGCGGGCCAGGGCGGGGGCGTCGTTGATGCCGTCCCCCACCATGGCCACCCGCCTGCCCTCCTTCTGGAGACCGGCCACCACCCGCTCCTTGTCCTGGGGCAGGACCTCGGCGATGACGTTGGAAATCCCCAGCTCCCTCCCGATGGCCTCGGCGGTGCGCTTGTTGTCGCCGGTGAGCAGGACCACATCGATGCCCAGGTCCCGGAAGGCGGCGATGGCGGCAGCGCTGGTGGGCTTCACGGTGTCGGCCACAGCCACCACCCCCATCAGCTTCCCGTCCTGGGCAAAGTAGAGGGGGGTCTGGCCCTGTCCGGCCAGGCGGTCGGCCAGGAGATGGCCGGCCTCCAGGTCCACGCCGTGTTCCTCCATCAGGGCCCGGTTGCCCGCCAGGAACCCGGCCCCCTGAATGCGGGCCTGGACCCCCCTGCCGTGGAGGGCCTGGAAGTCCCCGGCGGGGGCCAGGGGAATCCCCCGCTCCTCTGCCTCGGCTACAATGGCCTGGGCCAGAGGGTGCTCGGAGGGCTTTTCCAGGGAGGCGGCCACGCATAACAGCTCCCCCTGGGTGACGCCCTCACAGGGGTAGAGGCCAGTGACTCTGGGCTTGCCCTGGGTGACGGTGCCCGTCTTGTCCAGGACGATGGTTTTGATGGTGTGCAGGGTCTCCAGGGCCTCGGCGGACTTGATGAGAATGCCGTTCTCAGCCCCCTTGCCGGTGCCCACCATGATGGCCACGGGGGTGGCCAGGCCCAGGGCGCAGGGGCAGGAGATCACCAGCACGGCCACCCCGGCGGTGAGGGCCCGGGTGATGTTCCCGCCGGTGGCCAGGAGCCACACCACGGCGGTGACGGCGGCGATGGTCATAACCACGGGGACAAAGACGCCCGCCACCTTGTCGGCCAGCTTGGCGATGGGGGCCTTGGAGGAGGCCGCCTCGTCCACCAGGGCGATCATCTGGGCCAGGGTGGTGTCGTCGCCCACCCGGGTGGCTCGGAAGGTGAAGGCCCCCGACTTGTTGATGGAGGCGGCCGCCACCTTGTCCCCGGGGCCCTTGTCCACGGGCAGGGACTCCCCGGTGAGGGCGGACTCGTCCACGGCGGAGGCCCCCTCCACCACAACGCCGTCCACGGGGATGGACTGGCCGGGCCGCACCAGGAGCAGGTCTCCCACCGCCACCTCCTCCACCGGGAGTTCCACCTCCCGGCCGTCCCGGAGGACGGTGGCCGTCTTGGGAGCCAGGTCCATCAGGCGGCTGATGGCCTGGCTGGTCTTGCCCTTGGAGCGGGTCTCCAAAAACTTCCCCAGGGTGATGAGGGTGAGGATCATCCCCGCCGACTCGAAGTAGAGGTCCATGGACCAGTGCGCCACCCGCTCCGTATCGCCGTGGCCCAGGCCGTAGCCGATCTGGAAGATGGCGGCGATGCCGTAGATCACTGCGGCGGAGGAGCCCACGGCGATGAGGGAGTCCATGTTGGGGGCCCTGTGGAGGAGGGTCTTGAAGCCCACCCGGTAGTACTTGTCGTTGACGTACATAATGGGCAGCACCAGCAGGAACTGCAGGAAGGCGAAGGCCAGGGCGTTCCGGCTGTCGTGGAAGAACTGGGGCAGGGGCCAGCCCATCATGTGGCCCATGGCGATGTAGAAGAGGGGCGCCAGGAAGCACAGGGAGAGGAGGAAGCGGCGCTTCATGCCGGAGAGCTCCTCCTCCATCTGCCGGGCGGCGCCGGCCCGGGGGTCCTGCCGGCTGGGGGCGGCCTTCTGGGGAAGGGCGCAGCCGTAGCCGGCGGCATCCACGGCGGCGATGATGGCCTCAGGGGTCTCGGCCGCCGGGTCGTACTCCACCGTCATGGAGCCCCCCAGGAGGTTGACGTTGACCTCGCTGACCCCTTTCAGCTTCCGCACCGCCTTGTCCACATGGGCGGAGCAGGCCGAACAGGTCATGCCGGTTACGGTAAACTTTTGCTTCATAAAGGATCACCAGACTTTCTAAAGCCGCAAATCGTTTCAGGGCCCGCTATTTCAGAATCTTCCCCAGCATGGCCACCAGCTCGTCGATCTTCCGCTCCCGCTCCTCCTGGGTCTGGGCGGTGTTGACGCAGTGCTTGAGGTGGGCGGTGAGGATCTCCTTGTTGGCCCGGTTGAGGATGGCCTCCGTGG
>NZ_CALXGA010000090.1 GCF_944387725.1 uncultured Intestinimonas sp.
AGGTGTAGCTCATCTGGTAGAGCGCCACCTTGCCAAGGTGGAGGTAGCGAGTTCGAGCCTCGTCACCTGCTCCAAAAGAGGAGTCTAAAAAAGATATTGAGTGTAAAACCTCAGTATTTTCAAGGCTTCCGAGGCTCGTAGATTGGAAAATCTACGAGCCTCTTTTTTCCGATATTCAAGAGTCCAACCTTCATTTAGGGCTTGTTTGAAAAATGTCAACATGCCCAACCGGCGGGTCTTTTGCCCCCTGGACGGCGCAATTTTTCCTTGAAATCCGCCAGGATTCCTGCGAAAAAATTGCTTGCCAGCGGCCCAAAATCCCTCCCTGCTGGACACATCGCCAATTTTCAAACAAGCCCTAACCACCCTGAAGGAGTACCTCAGCGGCCAGGCATCGGACATCTGGGGCGAGGGCTTTGAGCAATGGGAGATCGAAGTGGATGGGGGCGAACTGTATATCCACCTTTGGAACAGTGAGGATTGGAGTATTCAGACCGAGCAGGAGCGGTTCGCTCCACAAATTGCCGACGGCCTGCCGGAGATGTGCTTTTCCACCTTAAAGACCACCAGCCAGCTCATCTGTATCAAGCGTGGGGAAAGCGGCTACCACCCATCCGAGTGGGATATCGGAGACAAGGAGCGCAATATGGAGCTGGCGGATGAGTTATAGCAATTTTCAATAATGTTGCAAATGACTTTACATTTTCAGAAAAAGTGGTATAACAGAGTCAAAGAAGGGGAAGGTTATGCCGCACAATGAAGCCAGGAAATTGATTCTGAAGGCATATGACAACGGAGTCGCTGTGAAAGAATTGGCGAACTGTTTTCTGTGAACACAAGTTCGATCTATCGTTCGCTGAAGAGACGAGATGAAACCGGAAGCTATAAAACCCAAGCTCTCTGAGGCTGACTGCCAAAACATTCTGGCACTGATCGGCAAACAACCAGAGATGACCTGTCGTGAGGTGATTGAGACTCTGAATCTCTCTGTCAGTATGGTCACAGTATGGCGGTTTCTGCAAAAGCAGGGATGTCGCCGCAAGAAGAAATCTCTCCACGCCAGCGAGCAGGAGCGTCTCCCCGTTGTGGCGCAAACGAGGAAAGAGTGGCAGAGCCTTATATCTGGATTCAGCGGTTATATGCTTTAATTTTAAAATTGCTATAGGTGAACCACACCGAGATGATATGCTTTATTTTAACAACTAATGGAATTTCTTATGAAGGTATTTTTCAGGCAGCACCACACAAAGCCGTCAGGCGCTCTTTGTGCGGCGCTGCCTGAATTGCTCGCTCTTTTTTCCTGCAACATCTTGACACATCCCGGTCGGAATTTTGCTTGACAAGGGAAAACGTTCATGTTATCATACTTTCCACATAAGGGAGTAGTCGGCGCGGTCTCCGCGTAACGGAGCCAACATGCTGGAGCGGTGCGCTCCTGGCTTTGTTTTCAATGACGAGACTTATCTGTCTGCGGCAGATAGGTCTCGTTTTTTGCGCCCCGCGCCGGCGGGAAAGAGGAGGAATGTCCCATGCAGCTCTGGGAGCTCTTCATCATCGCTGTGGGCCTGTCCATGGACGCCTTCGCCGTGTCCATCTGCAAGGGGCTCTCCGCCGGCCGGGTGAGCCCCCGGCACGCCCTGACCTGCGGACTCTGGTTCGGGGGCTTTCAGGCCCTGATGCCCCTTCTGGGCTGGCTGCTGGGCACCCGGTTCCAGGGCCTCATCACAAGCGTGGACCACTGGATCGCCTTTGTCCTGCTGGCCCTCATCGGGGGCAGCATGGTCCGGGAGTCCCGCAGCCGGGAGGAGGAAGAGGTGGACGCCTCCTTCACCCCCCGGGCCATGCTCCTCCTGGCGGTAGCCACCAGCATCGACGCCCTGGCGGTGGGGGTGACCTTCGCCTTTTTGCGGGTGGACATCGGCCCGGCGGTGGGCTTCATCGGCCTGACCACCCTGGTCCTCTCGGCCGTCGGGGTCTGGGCGGGGGGCGTCTTCGGCCGCCGCTGGAAGTCCCGGGCCGAGCTGTGCGGCGGCGTGGTCCTGATCCTCATGGGCTGCAAGATCCTGCTGGAGCACTTGAACATTTTGGGTTGAGAGGATGGGCGGCAGATGGACCAGCGAAGAATTTTGACGGTGACCCGGGCCGGGACCCTCCTGCCCTTCCTGCTGGAGGCGGTCCGGGACAAGTCCCGGAACACGGTGAAGGGCCTGCTCTCCCGGCGGCAGGTGCTGGTGGACGGCCAGGCCGTCACCCGCTTTGACCACCCCCTGGTCCCGGGGCAGACGGTCACCCTGCTGTCCCAAAAGGACGCCGGGGCCTGGGCGCTCCCCTTCCCGGTGCTCTACGAGGACGCGGGGCTCCTGGCGGTGGACAAGCCCGCCGAGCTCCTCTCCATGGGCAGCGACCGGGAGAAGCAGCGCACCGCCTACCGGCTGGCCTCCGGCTATGTCAAGGCCCGGGAGCCGGGCAAGCGCCTCTTCATCGTCCACCGGCTGGACCGGGACACCTCCGGGGTGCTTCTCTTCGCCAAGGACGAGGGGCTTAAGCGCCAGCTCCAGGAAAACTGGGACCGGCTGGTGAGGCGCCGGGCCTATGTGGCGGTGGTGGAGGGGGCCCCGCCCCAGGAGGCGGGGGAGATCCGCTCCTTCCTCCGGGAGACGGCCACCCATCTGGTCTACTCCGGGGCCCCGGGCCGGGACGCCCGGGAGGCGGTGACCTGCTACCGGGTCCTCTCCCGGGCCAAGGGCTATGCCCTGGTGGAGCTGGAGCTGGACACCGGCCGGAAAAACCAGATCCGGGTTCACATGGGGGACCTGGGCTGCCCCATAGCCGGAGACCGGCGGTACGGGACCAAGAGCGACCCCCTGGGACGTCTGGGCCTGCACGCCCACACCCTGGCCCTCACCGACCCCCGAACCCGCCGCCCCCTGGTCCTTCAGGCCCCCTGGCCGGCGTCCTTCCGCCGGATGTTCCCCGGTTTTGCCGAATAGAGCCCCGTCAGGCATGAAAAGGGCGTCCGTCTTCCCCAAACGGGAGGGCGGACGCCCTGTGTGCTTCCGGGGTCCTCAGCCCCGCGCCTCATATTTGCCGAAGAAGACCTTCTCCGCCTCATAGCGGTCGTTGGGCTCCTTCTCCTTTTCGGGATGGCCCAGGGCCACGACCCCCAGAGGGGCGATGTGCTCCGGCAGCGCCAGGTCCCGCTGAACGGCCTGGACACGCTGGGGGTCAGACCAGATCCCGATCCAGAGGGCGCCCAGGCCCAGGTCGGCGGCCTCCACCAGGATGTTCTGGATGGAGGCGGAGCAGTCCTGGACCCACCAGTCGATGTGGGGGTCCACCTCGGCGGCTTTCTTTCGGTCGGCGGCCACCACAATGGCGGCCTGGGCTGTCTTCAGGGCAAAGGCATGGGGGTGGACCTGAAGGAGCTCCGGCAGGCTGTTGGGGCCCCGCTCCACGAAAAAGAGGCGGTTCTGGCTGTTCTTGGCGCAGGCGGCGGCCATGCCGGCCCGGAGGAGCTGTTCCAGCTCCTGGCCGGTCACCGGCTCATCGGTGAATTTGCGGATGCTGCGGCGGGTGAATATGGCGTTCATCGCAGATCATCTCCCTTATCTCTTCATAGATGGAGCACGAGAGGCATTTAGTTCTTCAGGCTCTGCATGGGGGCGGGGATGCGCCCGCCCCGGCGGATAAAGTCCGCGCTGCCAAAGGGGTGGACCGGCATCACCGGGGCGGAGCCCAGCAGACCGCCGAACTCCACCGTGTCCCCCACCACCTTGCCGGGGGCGGGGATGATCCGCACGGCGGTGGTCTTGGCGTTGACCATGCCGATGGCCGCCTCGTCGGCGATGATGGCTGAGAGGGTTTCGGCGGTGGTGTCGCCGGGGACGGCGATCATGTCCAGGCCCACGGAGCACACGCAGGTCATGGCCTCCAGCTTATCCAGGGTGAGGGCCCCGGAGCCGGCGGCGGCGATCATGCCCTCGTCCTCGCTCACCGGGATGAAGGCCCCGGAGAGGCCCCCCACATGGGAGGAGGCCATGACGCCCCCCTTCTTCACCGCGTCGTTGAGAAGGGCCAGGGCGGCGGTGGTGCCGTGGGTGCCGCAGACCTCCAGGCCCATCTCCTCCAGGATACGGGCCACTGAGTCCCCCACGGCGGGGGTGGGGGCCAGGGAGAGGTCCACAATACCGAAGGGCGCCCCCAGGCGGCGGCTGGCCTCCTGGGCCACCAGCTGGCCCATACGGGTGATGCGGAAGGCGGTCTTCTTGACGGTCTCGGCCACCACGTCAAAGGGCTGGCCCTTCACGTCCTGGAGGGCATGGCAGACCACCCCGGGGCCGGAGACCCCCACGTTGATGACGCAGTCCCCCTCCCCCACGCCGTGGAAGGCGCCGGCCATGAAGGGGTTGTCCTCCACGGCGTTGCAGAAGACCACCAGCTTGGCGCAGCCGAAGCCCCCCCGGTCGGCGGTGTGCTGGGCGGCGGCCTTGATGGTGGTCCCCATAAGGGCCACGGCGTCCATGTTGATGCCGGCCTTGGTGGAGCCCACGTTCACCGAGGCGCACACCCGCTCGGTGACGGCCAGGGCCTCCGGGATGGCGGCGATGAGCTTCCGGTCCCCGTCAGTCATGCCCTTCTGCACCAGGGCGGAAAAGCCGCCGATGAAGTTGACCCCGGTGGTCTGGGCGGCCCGGTCCAGAGCGGCGGCAAAGGGGACATAGTCCCCGGTGACGCTGGCCCCCGCCACCAGGGCCATGGGGGTCACCGAGATGCGTTTGTTGACAATGGGGATACCGTACTCCCGCTCAATGGCCTCGCCGGTCTCCACCAGCTTTTCGGCCTTCCGGCAGACCTTGTCGTAGAGCTTCCGGCAGGCGGCCTCGGCGTCTGGGTCGGCACAGTCCAGCAGAGAGATGCCCATGGTGATGGTGCGGATGTCCAAGTGCTGCTGGTCGATCATGCGGATGGTGTCCAAAATTTCATTGCTGCTGAGCATACCCGTCCCTCCGCTCTCAAATCTTGTGCATGGCGCTGAAAATGTCCTCCCGCTGGATTTTGATGGCCAGGCCCCGCCTGGCTCCCTCGTTCTCCAGCAGGGTGGACAGCACCGTGAAGGGCAGCTTGCTGCCCGAGAGGTCCACCAGCATGGTCATGGTGAAGAACTCCCGCAGGATGGTCTGGCTGATGTCCAGGACGTTGACGTTGTTGTCGGCCAGCAGGGTGCAGACGGCGGCGATGATGCCCACCTGATCCTTTCCCAGGACGGTGACGATGGCTTTCATATGCAATCCATTCCTTTCGATGTGGTTCTCTTTTTGGAGAGAGCCGCCCTATTGCAGCTCGTCCAGGGTGAGGTGGAAGCCGGGCAGGAAGCGCTCCAGGAAATAGGCCACCTCCGGCAGGGGGGACTCCTCCAGGACCTGCCGGGTCTGCTGGGCGGCCTGGCGGAACTCCAGGTTTCCCGCCTTGAGCTCCTCCACGCACTTGATGTAGGCCGCCAGCTTATCGGCGGCCTTCACCAGGGCGTGGCAGCCGTCCTCTTCCGGCAGAAGCAGGGGGGCATAGGCCGGACGCAGCCCCTCCGGCAGCATGGAGAGGAGCTTTTGAGCCGAGACCTCCTCCACCGCCCGGTAGGCGTCCCGGATTTCCGGGTTGTAGTACTTCACCGGGGTGGGCAGGTCTCCGGTGAGGATCTCCGGCGCGTCGTGGTAGAGGGCCAGCACGGCGGCCCGGCCGGGGTCAATCTCCCCGCCGAAGACCTCCCGGCGGATGACGGCCAGGGCGTGGGCCAGCACCGCCACCATATGGGAGTGCTCCTGGATGTTCTCCTGAAAAGTGTTTCGCATGAGCCCCCACCGCTCGATGTACCGCATCCGGGAGATGAGGGCGAAGAAGTTGTGGGCCATGTTCAGCCCACCAGGAACTTCTCGATGGCGGAGCGGAAGATATCGCTCTGGGCCTGGGAGCCGCGGATCTGGACCTGAACCGGGGCGGACAGGTCAATGGAAAAGAGGCCCATAATAGACTTGCCGTTGACCAGATAGCGGCCGCAGGCCACGTCCACGTCGCAGTCCAGCCGGTTGGCGGCGTCCACAAAGGCCTTGATGTCGCTGACAGAGGTGAGCTGGACCGGAAAAGAAGTCATTGTATTTTCCTCCCTGTCTGTGATAGAATGAGAACGTTTCATGATTCCTTATTATACTGAGGCGGGTGGCAAAAAACAATCAAGAACCCGTCTTATCCCGCATTTTCATTCATTTTCACCAGAATTGGGGGGAGATTTCGCCCCTTTTGTGAGGTATCACCCATGAGGATCGCCATTCATACCCTGGGCTGCAAGGTCAACCAGGTGGAGACCGCCGCCCTGGAGCGGGAGCTGTGCCGCCGGGGCCACGCCCTGGTCCCCTTTGAGGGGGCCGCCGACGCCTACATCGTCAACACCTGCACCGTCACGGCGGTGAGCGACAAGAAGTCCCGGCAGCTCATCCGCCAGGCCCAGCGGCGGGTGCCGGAGGCGGTGGTGGCCGTCTGCGGCTGCTACGCCCAGACCGCCCCGGAGGCGGTGGAGGCCCTGGGGGTGGACCTGGTGGCCGGCACCGCCGGGCGCATGGCCTTCCT
>NZ_CALXGA010000091.1 GCF_944387725.1 uncultured Intestinimonas sp.
TTCATAGCGTTTCATACCTTTTAGTTTCGCATATTTGCTCCTTTTGTGCAACTTTTATTTTTCAAACAAGCCCTAAGATTCATTCTGCTTTTTCCACGTTTTTCGTGTCCGTCTTTCCGGGAAGAGCTCAATCGGCGACGTGGTTGGCAGTGCGCAAGCATATCAACGCTAAAACCGCCGGCTGCGGAGCCGCCGGGCAATCCCTTCTCTTAGCGCATGACGAGTTTACCAAGAAGCCCGTCCTCGATGAAACCGGCAGGCTTATCATGATATGGGCACAGGCCCCCTATCTGGAGCCCGCCGCGCTTTGGGACGGGACCTCCTCCGGCGGGCTTAGCATGGGGAAGGATGTCGTTGGGGAAGAAAGCGATTGCATCCTTTGTCACTTTATCGTATAATAGATACAGTTTACAATTCGACCGTGAGATTCCGGCAAACTTTTTGCCGGCGCGAGGGGCGGGGCGTCTTCCCCTTTTTTCGCAGCACGGCCAGCCTGAAAACGAAAGGGAGGAACCGCAACGTGTCAGGACACAAGTTCCAAAAGGTACTCATCGCTAACCGGGGAGAGATCGCCATCCGCATCTTCCGGGCCTGCTACGACCTGGAGCTGCGCACCGTGGCCATGTACTCCAACGAGGACACCTACAGCCTCTTCCGCACCCGGGCCGACGAGGCCTACCTCATCGGCGAGAACCAGTCCCCCCTGGGGGCCTACCTGGACATCCCGGCCATCATCGACCTGGCCAAGCGCCGCCAGGTGGACGCCA
This sequence comes from uncultured Intestinimonas sp., assembly GCF_944387725.1. GTDB lineage: Bacteria > Bacillota > Clostridia > Oscillospirales > Oscillospiraceae > Intestinimonas. Next base: position 768 of record NZ_CALXGA010000091.1, read on the forward strand.
TCCACCCGGGCTACGGCTTCCTCAGCGAGAACCCGGACTTTGCCCGGGCCTGCGAGGAGGCGGGTATCACCTTCATCGGCCCCAGCTCCGCCATTCTGGCCCAGATGGGGGACAAGCTGGCGGCCAAGGCCACGGCCATCGCCTGCGGCGTGCCCACCATCCCCGGCTCCACCACCCCCCTGAAGGACGCCGACGAGGCGGTGGAAAAGGCCCTCTCCTACGGCTTTCCCATCATCCTCAAGGCGGCTGCCGGCGGCGGCGGCCGGGGGATGCGCCGCTGTGACAGCGAGGAGGACGTCCGTCGGGAGTTTGAGCTGGTGAAGAACGAGGCCCGGAAGGCCTTCGGCAACGAGGACATCTTCATTGAGAAGTTCCTGGTGGAGCCCAAGCACATCGAGGTCCAGATCCTGGGGGACCAGTACGGCAATGTGGTCCACCTGGGGGAGCGGGACTGCTCCCTCCAGCGCCGCTATCAGAAGGTGGTGGAGTTCGCCCCCGCCTGGAGCGTCCCCCAGGATACCCTGGAGCGGCTCCGGGCCGACGCCGTGAAGATCGCAAAGCATGTGGGCTATGTCAACGCCGGCACCGTGGAATTCCTGGTGGACAAGAGCGGGAACCACTACTTCATCGAGATGAACCCCCGCATTCAGGTGGAGCACACCGTCACCGAGCAGGTCACCGGCGTTGACCTGGTGCGGGCCCAGATTCTCATCGCCGAGGGCCAGCCCCTCTCCCACCCCTACATCGGCATGGGGGAGCAGTCCAACCTGCGCATCAACGGCTTTGCCATCCAGTGCCGGGTCACCACCGAGGACCCCGCCAACAACTTCGCGCCTGACACCGGCAGGATCACCGCCTACCGCTCCGGCGGCGGCTGCGGGGTCCGGCTGGACGGCGGCAATGCCTACGCCGGGGCGGTCATCTCCCCCTACTACGACTCTCTGCTGGTAAAGGTCACTACCTGGGACAACACCTTCGAGGGGGCCTGCCGCCGGGCCGCCCGGGCCGTCCGGGAGGAGCACATCCGAGGCGTCCAGACCAACATCCCCTTTATCACCAACATCCTCACCCACCCCACCTTCCGCTCCGGCCAGTGCCACACCAAGTTCATCGACGAGACCCCGGAGCTCTTCGAGATGCGCTACGGCCAGGACCGGGCCAACAAGGTCCTGCGGTACATCGCCCAAAAACAGGTGGACAACCCCTCCGCCGAGCGGCGGCAGCTGGACATCCCCCGGTTCCCGCCAGTCACCGGGCAGCGGGGCCCCGGCCTCAAGCAGCTCCTGGATGAGAAGGGCCCCGAGGCCCTGCGGGACTGGGTGAAGGACCAGAAGAAGCTCCTGGTCACCGACACCACCATGCGGGACGCCCACCAGTCCCTCCTCTCCACTCGGGTCCGCACTCGGGACATGGCCCTGGGGGCCCAGGGCACCTCTGAAATCCTGTCCGACGCCTTTTCCCTGGAAATGTGGGGCGGCGCCACCTTTGATGTGGCCTACCGCTTCCTTCACGAGTCCCCCTGGGAGCGGCTGGACATCCTCCGCCGGGCCATCCCCAATATCCCCTTCCAGATGCTCCTCCGGGGGGCCAACGCCGTGGGCTATACCAACTACCCCGACAACGTCATCCGGGCCTTTGTCCAGGAGGCGGCCAAGAGCGGCATTGACATCTTCCGGGTCTTCGACTCCCTGAACTGGATTCCGGGCATGGAGGTGGCCATGGAGGAGGTCCGCAGGCAGAACAAGGTCTGCGAGGCCGCCATCTGCTACACCGGCGACATCCTGGACCCCAAGCGGGACCGCTACACCCTGAAATACTATGTGGACATGGCCAAGGAGCTGGAAAAGCGGGGGGCCCACATCCTCTGCATCAAGGACATGTCCGGCCTCCTCAAGCCCTATGCCGCCCAGAAGCTGGTGAAGGCCCTGAAGGAGGAGGTGGGCCTGCCCATCCACCTCCACACCCACGACACCTCGGGCAACCAGGTGGCAGCCTACCTTATGGCCGCCGAGGCCGGGGTGGATATCGTGGACTGCGCCATCGACTCCATGTCCTCCATGACCAGCCAGCCCTCCCTCAACGCCGTGGTCACCGCCCTTCAGGGCCAGGAGCGGGACACCGGCCTGGACCCCCAGCGGCTTCAGAAGCTCTCCGACTACTGGGCCGACGTCCGGGAGCGGTACGCCTCCTTTGAGACGGGCATTAAGAATCCCTCCACCGACATCTACCGCTATGAGATGCCTGGCGGCCAGTACTCCAACCTCCGCTCCCAGGTGGAGAGCCTGGGCCTGGGCCACCAGTTCGAGGCAGTGAAGGAGATGTACAAGACCGTCAACGAGATGCTGGGGGACATTGTGAAGGTGACCCCCTCCTCCAAGATGGTGGGGGACCTGGCCATCTTCATGGTTCAGAACGAGTTAACCCCGGAAAATATCGTGGAGCGGGGGGAGGCTCTGGCTTTCCCCGACTCGGTGGTGAGCTACTTCAAGGGCATGATGGGCCAGCCCGCCTGGGGCTTCCCGCCGGAGCTCCAGAAGGTGGTGCTCAAGGGGGAGGAGCCCATCACCTGCCGCCCCGGCGAGCTGCTGCCCCCCGCGGACTTCGACCAGGTCCGGGAGCAGATGCGCGTGTTTATGGGAGAGGAGCGCATCAACATGCGGGCCATGCTCTCCTACTGCCTCTACCCCAAGGTCTATGAGGAGTACCGCAGCCACCGGGACGAGTACGGCTACATCACCCGCATGAGCAGCCACATTTTCTTCAACGGCATGGCCCTGGGAGAGACCAACATGCTCAGCATTGAGGACGGCAAGACCCTGGCCATCAAGTTCCTGGGCCTGGGCGACCTCAACGAGGATGGCACCCGGAACGTCCACTTTGACCTCAACGGCATGGGGCGCACTGTGGCGGTACCCGACAAGCACGCCCAGGTTCAGGTCCATCCGGTGACCCTGGCCGACCCCGAGGACAAGAGCCAGGTGGGGGCCTCCATCCCCGGCATGGTCTCCAAGGTCTCGGTAAAGGCGGGGGACCACGTGGAGGAGAACCAGGTGGTGGCCCTCATCGAGGCCATGAAGATGGAGACCTCGGTGGTGGCCCGGCTGACGGGCACTGTGGAACAGGTTCTGGTCAAGGACGGCACCTCAGTGAAGGCCGGGGAGCTGCTGCTGACCATCAAGCCAGACTGAGCCGGGCGGAGCGCACCCTTTGGCGCGATGCTGTGTAGATTTGGAGGCAGAATTATGAGTTATTTACCGGAAAATATGGTCCAGCTGGGCAGCCGCCGCAACGTCATGCGGGAGATCCGGGAGTACGGACTCCTGCGGGCCCGGGAGGTGGGGGCCGAGAATGTGCTGGACTTCTCCCTGGGCAACCCCAGCGTGCTGCCCCCCGCCCAGGTCAATGACACCATTCGGGAGCTCCTGCAAGCCAGGGAGGCCGACATTCACGCCTACACCTCCGCCCAGGGCGACCTGGAGGCCCGGGAGGCCCTGGCCGCCTCCCTCACCCGGCGGTTCGGCATGTCCTACAAGGCCGACGACCTCTACTTCACTGTAGGTGCGGCGGCGGGGCTGTGCTGCTGCTTCCGGGCCCTGGCCTGCTCGGGGGACGAGTTCCTGCTGCTGGCCCCCTACTTCACTGAGTACGACATCTTCGTCCGGGAAAACGGCGGGACGCCGGTGGTGGTCCCCCCGGACTACGCCACCTTCCAGCCCGATCTCCAGGCGCTGGAGGCCGCCATTACCCACAGGACCAAGGCCCTAGTGGTGAACTCCCCCAACAACCCCTCCGGCGTGGTCTACAGCGCGGAGACTATCCAGGCCATGGCCGATCTGCTGCGCCGGAAGGCGGCCGAGTACGGCCACCCCATCTATCTCATTTCCGACGAGCCCTATCGGGAGCTGGTCTTCGCCGGCTTCACCGCTCCCTGGCTCCCCGCCTACTACGATGACACTCTGGTCTGCTACTCCTACAGCAAGTCCCTCTCCCTGCCCGGCGAGCGCATCGGCTATATCCTGGTGGGGGAGAAGGTGGCCCTGCGGCAGGAGGTCTACGCCGCCATCTGCGGCGCCGGCCGGGCCCTGGGCTATGTCAACGCCCCCAGCCTCTTCCAGCGGGTCGCGGCGGCCTGTGACGGCCTCACCGCCGACCTCACGGTCTACCAGACCAACCGGGACTTGCTCTACCAGGGCCTGACCCGGTTGGGCTACACCTGCGTGGAGCCCGGCGGCACCTTCTACCTCTTCCTCAAGTCCCCGGAACCCGACGCCAACGCCTTCTGTAAGCGGGCCCAGGGTTATGACCTCCTCTTCCCTCCCGCCGACGACTTCGCCTGCCCCGGCTGGTGCCGCATTGCCTTCTGCACCGGCACCGACAAGGTGGAACGGGCCCTGCCCATCTTCGAGAATCTGGCCAGGGAATACGGCTTGCCGGCCCAGGCGTGAGGGGAGAAGGAGGCCCACTGATGGTTCGCCTGGAGCTGGGGAGGAGCTGATGGAGTTCCGCCTGCCGGAGGACTACCGGACCTACCTCACCTGCCTGGGCAACGGCGGGGCAGTACGGCATCGCCCCCTTCCGCTGTCCCCTGCGGGATGAGCTGCGGGAGCCGGCGGCGGTCTATGGGGCATCGGCACGGATGGAACAGAAAAAGGGCAAATCCGCACACTATCATGCGGATTTGCCCTTTCTTTTGATTATCCCGCAAAGCCCTTCTTATTTTATGGAATAGCGGAGGAACTGTCTGTTCTCTTGTCTGTGTTACCTTACGGCATTGAGCATTCCCCATCGGCTTGACATCTCCCCATGCCTTTTCTATAATAATGTCTGCGGAAGTCCCCCAAAAGCGGTTGACTCCCACGGCATCGCCCCGCAATGCGTTCCACAATCGCCAAAACCGGCGGCTGCGGAACGCATTCCGCCGTCTGCGGCGGCCTTCGGTTCCGGCCGGTCAGGCCGCGGGATACATCAAGGAGGTGCTGACCATAGACCTTTCTGTCTTTTTCCCCATCTGGGCCAAGCTGACCCCGGCGCAGCAGGCCGAGCTGACCGCCGCCGCCACGGAGGTCTCCCTGCAAAAGGGGGCCATGCGCCACGGCGGAAGCGGGGACTGTACGGGACTGCTTCTGGTGGCGTGCGGACGGCTCCGGGCTTATATCCTCTCGGAGGAGGGCCGGGAGATCACCCTCTACCGGCTGTTTGACCGGGATATCTGCCTGTTTTCCGCCTCCTGCATCATGCACAGCATCCAGTTTGCCCTCACCATCGAGGCGGAAAAGGATACCCAGCTCCAGGTCATTCCCGCCGAGGTCTACCGCAGGATCATGGAAGAATCGGCTCCCCTGTCCAATTATACCAATGAGATCATGGCCTCCCGCTTTTCTGAAGTAATGTGGCTGATGGAGCAGGTCCTGTGGAAGCGGTTTGACCGGCGGCTTGCGGAATTTCTCCTGGAGGAGAGCGCCCTGGAGGAGACTCCCTCCCTCCGCATCACCCACGAGGCCATTGCAAACCATCTGGGGACGGCCAGAGAGGTGGTCACCCGGATGCTCCGCTATTTCCAGACCGAGGGCATGGTCAGGCTGGCCCGCGGCGTCGTGGAGCTCACCGACAGAGAAAAGCTGCGCGCCCTGCAAAACGCGTAAGCAGGGCGCGCAGCCGCCGGGGCAATTAGGGCTTGTTTGCGAATGCACATTTAGAAGCCGTATTCACAAATGGGGAAAGAAGTAGCAAAATGTGGATATAAAAGAAACGCAAGGCGTACCCGAGCGACTTGACGGATGAACAGTGGGCGGAGATTGCGCCGCTCTACACGGGAATG
>NZ_CALXGA010000092.1 GCF_944387725.1 uncultured Intestinimonas sp.
GAGGGCATGATCGACGAGAAGGAGGCCGTCTGCCGGGTGGAGCCCAAGCAGCTGGACTCCCTGCTCCACCCCACCTTCGACCCAGAGGCCCTGAAGAAGGCCGCCGTCATCGGTAAGGGCCTGGCCGCCTCCCCCGGCGCCGCCTGCGGCCGGGTGGTCTTCACCGCCGAGGAGGCCAAGGAGTGGGCCGATCGGGGCGAGAAGGTGGTTCTGGTCCGGCTGGAGACCTCCCCCGAGGACATCGAGGGAATGCAGGTCTCCCAGGGCATCCTCACCGTCCGGGGCGGCATGACCTCCCACGCCGCCGTGGTGGCCCGGGGCATGGGCACCTGCTGCGTGTCCGGCTGCGGCGACATTGTGGTGGACTACGCCAACAAGAAGTTCTCCCTGGCTGGCAAGGAGTACCACGAGGGCGACTGGATCAGCCTGGACGGCTCCACCGGCAACATCTACGGCGAGGCGGTGGCCACGGTTCCCGCCGACCCCGGCTCCGGCTACTTCGGCCGCCTGATGGGCTGGGCCGACAAGTACCGCCAGCTCCAGGTCTACACCAACGCCGACACCCCCCGGGACGCCAGGCAGGCCCGGACCTTCGGCGCCGAGGGCATCGGCCTGTGCCGCACCGAGCACATGTTCTTCGAGGAGACCCGCATCAAGGCCATGCGGGAGATGATCGTGGCCGAGACCACCGAGGAGCGGGAGAAGGCCCTGGCCAAGATTATGCCCTATCAGCAGGGAGACTTCGAGGGCCTCTATGAGGCCATGGAGGGCCGTCCGGTGGTCATCCGCTACCTGGATCCCCCCCTCCACGAGTTCCTGCCCACCAAGGAGGAGGACATCAAGGAGATCGCCGACGAGCTGGGCATCACCGTCCAGCGGCTGAAGGACGTCATCGCCGGTCTCCACGAGTTCAACCCCATGATGGGTCACCGGGGCTGCCGCCTGGCCGTCTCCTACCCGGAGATCGCCCGGATGCAGACCACCGCTGTCATCAACGCCGCCCTCAACGTCCAGAAGAAGCACCCTGAGTGGAAGCTGGTGCCCGAGATCATGATCCCCCTGGTGGGCGAGGTCAAGGAGCTCAAGTTCGTCAAGGACGTGGTGGTGGAGACCGCCGACGCCATCATTGCCGCCTCCGGCCTGGAGATGAAGTACGAGGTGGGCACCATGATTGAGATTCCTCGTGCCGCCCTCACCGCCGACGAGATCGCCACCGAGGCCGAGTTCTTCTCCTTCGGCACCAACGACCTGACCCAGATGACCTTCGGCTTCTCCCGGGATGACGCCGGCAAGTTCCTGAGCTACTACTACGACCAGAAGATCTACGAGTCCGATCCCTTCGCCCACATCGACCAGAAGGGGGTGGGCAAGCTGGTGGAGATGGCCGTGAAGATGGGCCGGGCCACCCGCCCCGACATCCACCTGGGCGTCTGTGGCGAGCACGGCGGCGACCCCACCAGCGTGGAGTTCTTCCACAAGGTGGGCCTGGACTATGTCTCCTGCTCCCCCTACCGGGTCCCCATCGCCCGCCTGGCCGCCGCCCAGGCCGCTATCAAACATCCCAGAGCGAACTAAAATATTCATTTTTTCAATGAAAATTTGCTTTGAGGAGGCAAAACACTTCCGAAAAATAAATGGCTTTTCTTTGATGCGTCCAAGCCAGTGGACTGGCGACTTGCTTGTGGATGTTTATATCTGATTCCAACGAGGGACTTGCTTTGACGCAAGTCCCTCGTTTCTATTAAAAGCGGAAGCACTTTCTCCATCTGAGAAAGTGCTTCTTTTGCTTATGGGGGTGAGGATGATAAGTAATCATGATGGACCGAGCGAAAGCAAAGAAGAAAAAATTACCCGATTGCTCCTTACAGAGCTACACCCTTTTAAGGGCTATCCCGCCCTCCGGGGCATCATGCCCCGGAACCAGCCCTATCTGGTACGGGACGACGACCCCACCATGATCCAGCTTGTGGCCCGTATCAAAGAGCGGGGCGTCACCTACCCAGGCGTGGTCCGCCCGGACCCGGAGGGCGGGTATGAGATCATCTCCGGCCAGCGGCGGCACCGGGCCAGTGAGCTGGCGGGCATCCCGGATATGCCCGTTATCGTCCGGGACCTGGACGACGAGGAGGCCGTCACAGAGATGATAGACAGCAACGTGAACCGTGAGGACGTGCTGCCCAGTGAGCGGGCCTGGGCCTACCGGCTCCGCTTGGAGGTCTCCAGGCATCAGGGGGCACGGACGGATTTAACTTCGCCGCATGATGCGGCGAAGTTCCGCAGCGACGATGAAATTGGGAAATCCCTGGGCATCAGCGGGGATACCCTGCGCCGGTTTGCCGCCCTTACCGAGCTGATTGCGCCCCTTCTGGATATGGTGGACAATAGGCAGCTCGGCGTTACGCCTGCCGCTGTTCTGTCCGCCCTCGCCAGGGATGAACAGGCCCTCGTCCTGGACGCCATGGAGTATGCCCAGAACACACCGTCGGTCTCCCAGGCCCAGCGGCTGAAAAAGGCCAGCCAGGAGGGGAAGCTGACTACGGAGCTGGCCCGGGCGGTGCTGTCGGAGGAAAAGAAGGCGGAGGCGGAGAAGGTCAGCTTCCCCCTGAACGCCATCCGTAAATACTTCCCCCGGTCCTACACCCCCCAGCGGATGCAGGAGACCATCCTCAAACTGCTGGAGGCATGGCAGAAAAAGCGCCAGCGCAGCCAGGAGCGGTAATTGAATACGGGAACCATCATCAGCCGGACAGTTTTCAACTTTTCCGGCTTTTTTCATGCTCAGAATCAGGAGGACACCATGTTTATCTGCACCTTTCGATATAAACCGGAGCACGTCGATTGCCACCTCTGCACCGAGTATGACCGCAAGCGCGGCTGCACCGCCCAGGGCTGCCCCTGGCTGGCCGAGCGGATCGAGGCCGGTGTGGTGGGCTATTATGAGGCCGTCCAGGAGACTTTCGGCCAAAAGGGCATCTTGCCCGTCCGCCTCTGGCCGCTGATTGCCAGTTTTCCCGGCACCCTCTGGCGGGACAGCCAGCACCCGGAGCGGATGGAGCGGGCCAAGGCCCGGCTGGGCTATTACCGCCGCCGAGACACCCCCACCTACTACGCCGCCCTGTTCCTGCTGACCTCCAGCGCGGAGCTGTGGCGGCAGACCGCCAACTGCTTCTACCGGCAGGGCTTTGAGGCCGCCTACGCGGACCGCCGGTGGATTTCCCTCCAGGACTACGCCCTTCTGGCGGCGGCGCGGGACCTCTATGGCGGCACGGTCCCCACGGCCCAGGACCTGCCAGACCGGGACATTGTAGACGACGAGGCCCTGCGTCTCATTGTCAACGCCACCCTGATTGCCCGGTATGGGCTGCCCGCCCTGGACATCCGGGAACGGGGGTCCAGGCTATGAGGCAGTTCACAACACGGGGCCACGACCTGCTGGCCGTGGAGCGGTTCCGGGACGACACCCGGCACATGGTCGAGTTTGAAGTCCTCAAGGACGACAACCTCATCGCCCTGCGGGGAGAGACCGCCCGGCTGTTTCTCAGCGAACCGAGCTACCAGAGGATTCTTAAAAGCCAGGAACGCAAGGAAATTCGTATTACTTTCCATGCCCTGGTGATAGAGGGCCACATCATCAAGCCCAAGAAGAAAAAGCATCACTGATCGACGATTGGAGGGGTTCTTTATGTACGATATGGAGCGTTTGAAAGCAGAAATTACCAGCCTGTTCCACGCACGCATGGACGGGCAAACGCCGGAGGAAATCCGGCAGCTCCTGGGCGGCATCGACTTCCACTCCCTGACCCAGGCCGTGCGGGACAAGGCCCGGACGGTGTATGCCTACACCACCCAGGGCCAGCATGAGAAGTCCTTCAACTACCGGGGGGAGGAGCTGTTCCACCAGCGGGCCACCCGGCTGTATGTGGAGAACGAACAGAGCACGGCGGAGATCGCCGTCACCACCCGGACCATGGAGCTGTGGCTGCTGGAGGACATGAGCCTGGTGGCCGTGGCCTGTATCGCTGTGGACTACGAGGGCGGCGGGTATGTCACGGAGTACCGGGCCATCAAGGGAGACCCGGCGGAAAGTGAGATGTGCCTGGACCTGGAGGAACTGGCCCAGGACCTGGATCAAATGTGCTGGCCCTGCTACGAGTGTGAGCAGCCGGTGTATGAGCTGTAAGCGGAAAAGGAGGTCTGAGAGAGGCGTGCCCATCCATGGGCGCTGCTGTTACACCCAAAGATGATTTCCATGCCATCAGCCTGAGCGGTGGCAAGGATTCCACCTGCCTTACTTTGCTGATGATCGAGCGCGGCCTGCCCATTGACGCGGTGATTTGGGCGGATACCGGCATGGAGTTCCCGGAGATGTACGGCCATATCGCCAGGTTGGACGAGCATCTGTACCGGGAGCGGGGTCTGCACATCACCGCCCTACGCTCCCCCAAGAGCTTCGAGTACATGATGTTTGACGAGCCCAAGCAGAAGCCCTCCACCCTGGAGAACCGGGCGCGGATGGGCGTCCCGCCCTACGGCAACGGCTGGCCGGGCATCAAGGTACGCTGGTGTATCGGCCAGCTCAAGACCCACCTTATCAGCAAGGAGGTCAACCGGCTCAAGGGGGCGCACCAGCTTCAGCAATATGTGGGGATTGCGGCGGACGAGGCGTGGCGGTGCAAGGGCCTCCACTATCCCCTGGTGGACTGGGGCATCACCGAGGCCCAGGCCCTGCAACTGTGCTATGACCGGGGCTTTGACTTCGGCGGCCTCTATGAGATTTATCACCGGGCCTCCTGCTGGTGCTGCCCCTTCCAGCGGATTGGGGCGCTGCGGAGCCTGCGGCGGCACCACCCGGAGCTGTGGGCACGGCTGCTGGATCTGGACAACCGGGCCAGGGCACAGTTTGGCCCCAGCCCCCTGGGGCAGTTCAAATCCAACTGGAGCGTTGCCCGGCTGGAGGAACGGTTTGCCCGCGAGAAGGCGCAGACCGCCCCCATCCAGCCCAACGCCCCTAACGACGCTACATAGGAAGTGACAGAACATGGCAGTTTTCCGCATAGAACGGACGCGGGACTATGAGCGGATGATGATGCAGGTCCCCCGCAGTCCCAGGCCGGTCCATCCGCCCCAGGCCCCCAAGGGCCACCCATGCCACGGCTGCAAGCGGTATGGGGAGGGCTGCGCCCTGCCCTGCTACCGGGGGATCAACCGGGCACCTGCGGCCACGGCATAACAAAAACGCCTGCCAACCGGCAGGCGTTTGGTGCTGTTACAGCAGTTGTTTCAGTGTGTTTTGCAGTTCCGGCAGGTCCTCACTGATGATTTCCCATACCAGCATCAGATTGACCCCCTCATAGTCATGGACAATGCGATTGCGCAGGCCATACATCTCCCGCCAAGGGATTTCCGGGTGGGCTTTGGTAAAAGCGTCGTCAGCCACGCGGCACAGCTCCCCAAGCTGGCTGAGATTGAACACGCAAGCCTCCACCAATTTGATGTCCGCCGCAAAGCTGTCATAGGTGTAGCCCCGGCAATAGTCCAGGACTTTTGCCACATATCCAGCCATCTTCTGGACGACAATCTCATTTCTCATAGATTGTCACCCCGGTAGACCGGATTTCACGGTCAATCAGTGAGCCCTGTTCGATATGGGATATGTCGAACACATCTACCGGCATCCCGGCGGCTTGCCGGACATCCTCCATGAAACCCACAAATTTCAGGCCGCGCAGCTTGCTGTCCACCAGCAGGTCCAGATCGCTTTTCGCTGTCGCTGTGCCCTTGGCAACGGAGCCGAACAGGACGGCGCGTGAAATGCCATAGCGGTCAAAGATGGGGGTCAAAATGGACTGCACATCTGAGATTGAATGAACCATTTCAGCACCTCCTTGCAATTCCATTATACACGAGAATCCGGAAAGCGCAAACAGAAATTTGAAAAAGGAAGTGAAACCCATGCGCCTTGTGATTGCCGAAAAGCCCTCGGTGGCCCAATCGTTGGCCGCCGTCCTAGGGGCCGAACAGCGCCGGACGGGGTATTGGGAGGGCGGCGGCTGGCTGGTGAGCTGGTGCCTGGGGCATCTGGCGGAGCTGGCGGACGCCGCCGCCTACGACCCGGACTACGCCAAGTGGCAGCTGGAGGACCTGCCCATCCTGCCGGAGAGCTG
>NZ_CALXGA010000093.1 GCF_944387725.1 uncultured Intestinimonas sp.
CGCCGACGGGGTGACCTTCCAGCGGGTGGCCTTCTGGGGCCTGGGCTATGTCCTGCTCTACGCCCTGGTGGGGGCCGTCCTGCTGTGCGCCGCCCTGGCCCTCTACCGCCGCCGGCGGCTGGAGGCGGCGGGGGATGTGGTGGCCGTCCGGGCGGTGCGGCCCCTCTTCCAGTACGGGGTGGGCGTCTGCGCCGCCTTGGCCCTGGGCTCGGTGTGCTACCTGCTCTTCGTCCCGGCCCTTCCGGAAGGGGTCTGGACCCTTCTGGCCTTCCTGCTGCTGTGGGGGGCGGTGGGGTACTTCGTGGCCCGGATGCTGCTGGACAAGAGCTTCTGGGTCTTTCGAAAGGGCTGGCCCGGCTGTCTGGCCCTCCTGGCCGCCCTGGTCCTCTTCACCGTCGGGATGGAGGCCGACGTCACCGGCTACGAGCGGCGGGTCCCGGCGGCGGATCGGGTGGAGTCTGTGACGGTGACCGGCATCACCAGCGCCCCCTACGACGAGGCCGATGCCTCCGCCCTGACCTTCACCGATCCGGCGCTCATCCAGGCGGTGACGGCCCTCCACCAGAGCATCGTGGACACCCATGCGGACTGGCCCGAGCCCCAAATCTCCTATGCCTACCAGCCCGCAGCCAAGGCCGCTGAGGTTGAAACCGCCCCCCTGACGATAGAGGTCCAGACTCAGAGCACCTTCACGGTGTACCTCACCTACACCCTCACCAACGGGGACACCCTGGCCCGGCGCTATTCCGGCATCCCCGTGACCCAGGGGCTGCTGGCCGACCCCTCCTCACCCGCCGCCCGGGCCCAGACTCTGCTGAACACCCCGGAGGCGGTGGAACAGGCCTATTTCCACCGGATCGGCCAACTGGAGAACCTCCAGCTGGCCAGCGTCACCCTGGATGTCTGGGACCTCACCACCAACCGCTATGTCACCTACCCTGTGCCGGCGGAGTACCGGGAGGCTCTGATGGAGGCTCTCCGGGCCGATCTGGCCGCCGGGGATTTGGGCCGCCGCTACCTCCTGGAGGACGAGGCGCGGCTCCGGAACTGCTATTCCAGCGACCTCGTTCTGGAGCACCGCTCCACAGACCCGGCGGAGTACGGCTCCCGGAGGCTGTATATTACCCTCCAAACCACCTCCCGGCGGAGTCTGGCGGTGCTGGAGGAGGCCGGGGTCCTCGGCGATACCCGGGTACTGGAGACCCAGGCCCAGGCCCAGACCCGGCAGGCCGTCTCCTACGCCGAGGTAGACGGCGTCCCCGCCTCCATCGCCCGGGCTGTGGGCTCCGACGGCGACGTCTACTACCGCCTGGCCGACGTGGCCCTGGCCCTCAGCGGCACCTACGCCCAGTTCGACTTCCAGCCGGCGGAAGGGGGCGGGGTGGAGATCCTCGTGGGCCAGCCCTACTCCGGGGAGATCCTGGAGGCCCCCAGCGGCATCCCCCAGGGGGCGGTCACCGCCCTGGACCTGTCGGTCAGCGGCGGAACGCCTGTGCGCCTCCCCGCCCTTTCCATCCAGGGGGAGATCTACATCGGGACCGGCTTTTTCGGCCTGCTGGGCCTCCAGTGGGACGTGTGGGGCGACGGGGGCCTGGGCCTCAACACGGGCGCCTGACCACAGCGCTCCCTGCACAGAATAGGGGCGGGAAAAGACCCGAAAACCCGCCGTCTTTCCCGTTGCCTTTTGGGGGCGGGGGTGGTATCATAGTCCTGATTGCAACACTTAAAGGAGCGAATGACATGAAGCACACCCTCACCCGGCTGGGCGCGGCCTGCGCCGCCCTGGCCCTGACCCTCTCCCTGGCGGGCTGCGGCCAGAACGCCGCCGGGACCACCCCCATCCCCCTGCCCCCGGAGGTCCCCGCCGACATCCTCCAGGAGGCCGCCGGCCTCCCCCGGGACACCGCCCTTCTCACCGTAGACGGCGCGGAGGTCCCCGCCGAGGCCCTGCTCTACTGGGTCTGCTCCTTCGCCGACCAGTACGCCGCCTGGGGCATGAGCGACCTCACCATGGACATGGGGGACGGCCAGACCCTGGGAGACTACTACCTGGACAGCGCCATTCAGACCGCCACCCTCTACCAGGTGGTGGAGAACCAGGCCCAGGCGCTGGACCTGGGCTGGAATGCGGACAACCAGGCCGCCTTTGACCAGGACGTGGCCGAGATGAAGGCGTCGGTGGCCCAACAGGCCGGCCTGGACCCGGAGGCCGACGCCGCCGCGGTGGACACCGAATACATCCGCCTTCTCTCCTATATGGGCCTCTCCGAGGAGGGCTTCCTTCGGGTCAACCGGCCCATCTACCTCTACGACAACCTGCTCGCGGGCCTCTACGGCCCGGAGGGGGCCGAGCCCCCGGACGCTCAGAGTCTGGCCGACGCCGGCATCCTCCACGCCAAGCACATCCTCATCCGGGCCAACCCGGTCACCGCCGAGGACGGCGCCGTTACCGACGATGGCATGGCCGCCGCCCTGGCCACCGCCCAGGACCTCTGCACCCAGCTGGCGGCCTCCGACGACCCTATGGTCCTCTTTGACGCCCTGATGACTGAGTACACCGCCGATGTGGACAGCTACGGCAACATCAACGGCGGCGCCGAGGGCTACACCTTCGGCCCCGGGGAGATGGTCCAGGAGTTCTACGACGGCGCCGCCGCCCTGGCCGAGGGGGAGATCAGCGAACCCATCCAGAGCACCTACGGCTACCACATCATCCTTCGCCTGTCCGCCGACAATGAGACAGGATACGAAAAGTACGCCCAGGTCCGCCTGGACGAGCGGCTGGACCAGTGGATGACCGACGCTCAGGTGGAGCGCACCGAGGCCCTGGAGGGTCTGGACCTGCCCGCCTACTATACCAATCTGGGCACTCTGCGGGAGGCCATCGCCGCCGCCAGCCAGGAGGCCCTGACCCCCGCCGAAACCCCCACCGCCGAAACCCCCACCGCCGAGACCTCCACCCCGGAGACCTCCGTCCCTCCGGCCACCGCGACCCCCGCCGCCTGAGCCCCCGATACAGACCGCCCCGGCCCCTCTTTCAGAGGGCCGGGGCGGATTTTTTGCACCAAACCGCCCCGAGTTGGATAGAATGGGGGTAGTTCACGGAAAAAAGGAGGGGGGCCGGCATGGAGGAGGCCCAGCGGGCGTCTCTGGAGGCGCAGCTTTCCACGGCGGAGCAGTCCCAGGGCTTTCTGCTGGTGCTGCTGGCCTCGGTACTCCTCTCCTTTTGGACGGTGAACATCCAGCGGCAGAGGCTCTGCCTGACCCTGGCGGGGGAGGAGGAGCGGGCCGCCGCCCTCCCCGGCGTGTTCCCCGCTCGGCGCACCGCCGGGGCCATGGTCATCGGGGCCCTGGGCTTTTTCCTGTGCCTGGCCCTGAAGACCTGGGAGGAGGCCCAGACCGGGACGGAGGCCGCCCGCCGCTCCGCCTCCGTCAACCTGTGGGCCTCCCTCTTCGTGCTCCTGGCCGCTCTGCTCCGCTTCCTGGACCTGGGCCGCCAGGGGGCGGAGCAGGAGGAGGGAGCCGGGGCGGAGGGCCTGTCCGCCTGATTTCTGAGCTGGGAGGAAGATACCTATGACCGATCTGGAGCTTCTGGCCCGTATCGTCCAATGCGAGGCCGGGGGAGAGGGGGAGCAGGGCATGAAGGCCGTGGCCTGCGTGGTGATGAACCGGGTCCATGTGGACTATGGGGAGTATGGCCGGCTGGAGCCCACCGTCCGGGCGGTGATCTACCAGCCGGGGCAGTTCGACTGTGCCCGGGAGACCATCGGGGGGCAGTACAACGCCCAGAACATCTACAACATGTCGGTGGGGGAGCTCCAATACGACATCGCCGAATGGGCCATGGCGGGGAACCGGCTCACCGGCCTGGGCTTTGCCCTGTGGTACTTCAACCCCTTCAGCCCCAACTGCCGGCAGAGCTTCCCCTCCCAGGTGGGGGAGTTTGTCACCCGCATTGGAAACCACTGTTTCTACAACCCTACGCAGGCCTATGCCGAGACTTAGAGGAGGAGCGCGTCCATGAATCAGTTTTATCCCGGGGCCGTGTGCGACATGGCCCTCAACCGTGCCAACGAGGGCGGGGGGCTGGTGACCCCGCCGGAGGAGGACTTCGACACCGACGCCATGCGGGGCTCCATGCAGCAGATGCTCTCCGACAACCTGGGGCTCTATGTGGTGTGCGAGTTCCTGGTGGGCACCCAGGCCATGAGCCGCAAGGAGGGCATCCTCTACGCCGTGGGCCGGAGCTATGTGACCCTCTACGAGGAGGCGTCCCAGAACTTTGTGGTCTGCGACATCTTCTCCCTGAAATTCGTCACCTTCTACCTGCCCGGCCGGCGGCCCGGACAGACGGGGGGCGGGGGCAGCATCCCCATGGTGAATATCCCCGGGGTGGGCTCCGTCCCCGCCGGGGAGTACGGCCTGGGGACCGCCGGCGTGGCAGGAAACACCGCCGCCCGGAACACCACCGGCAGCCGCACCCTGGGCCGGGGATAGTCCGCGCCCCGCACATGTGCGTCCGGCGGCCCAGCGCGCAAAAAAGGTCCCTCCACCGAACCTCGGTGGAGGGACCTTTTCCTTTGCTGTTTTGGGGTGTTAGGCGTCTTAGGCGTAGAGCTCCTGGAGCTTGACCAAGTGCTCGTAGCGGGCCTTGGCCAGCTCCTCGTTCTCCTGGAAGAGCTTCTCAGCCCGCTCGGGGAAGGCCCGGGTCAGGGCGGAGTAGCGGGCCTCGTTCATCAGGAACTCCTGATAGCCGCCGGCGGGGGCCTTGGAGTCCAGGGTGAAGGGGCTCTTGCCCTCGGCCTTCAGGGCGGGGTTGAAGCGGAACAGGTTCCAGTAGCCGCAGTCCACGGCCTTCTTCATCTCGCTCTGGCAGTTGGCCATGCCGCCCTTGATGGAGTGCATCTCGCAGGGGGCGTAGCCGATGATGAGGGAGGGGCCGTGATAGGCCTCTGCCTCGTTGATGGCCTTGAGGGTCTGGGCGGGGTTGGCTCCCATGGCCACCTGGGCCACATAGACATAGCCGTACTGCATGGCGATTTCGGCCAGGGACTTCTTTGGCATGGTCTTGCCCGCAGCGGCAAACTGGGCCACAGCGCCCACATTGGTGGCCTTGGAGGCCTGGCCGCCGGTGTTGGAGTAGACCTCGGTGTCGAAGACGAAGACGTTGACATCCTCGCCGGAGGCCAGGACGTGGTCCAGGCCGCCGTAGCCGATGTCGTAGGCCCAGCCGTCGCCGCCGAAAATCCAAATGGACTTCTTGGCCAGAAACTCCTTGTGGGCCAGAATCTCCCGGCCCAGCGTGCAGGCGTCGCAGCCGCAGTCGCCCCGGGCGTTCAGCACGGTCTCCAGCGCGGCCACATACTTCTTGGCAGCCTCGCCGTTGGCCACGGCGTCGGACATGGTGTCCAGCCAGGCCTGGCCGGCGGCCTTGACGTCCTCATCGGTGTAGTCGAGGGCCAGGAGGGCGCGGGTCTTCTCCTCCAGACGGTCCCGGAGGGCCTTCTGACCGTAGAAGAAGCCCAGGCCGTTCTCGGCGTTGTCCTCAAAGAGGGAGTTGGCCCAGGCGGGACCCCTGCCGGCCTTGTTGACGGTATAGGGAGAGGTGGCGGCGGGACCGCCCCAGATGGAGGAGCAGCCGGTGGCGTTGGAGATATACATCCGGTCGCCGCAGACCTGGGTGACCAGGCGGGCGTAGCTGGTCTCGGCGCAGCCGGCGCAGGCGCCGGAGAACTCCAGCAGGGGCTGGTTGAACTGGCTGCCCTTGACGGTGGTGGTGTCGGCCATGTCGGCCTTGTCAG
>NZ_CALXGA010000094.1 GCF_944387725.1 uncultured Intestinimonas sp.
GCCCGGCTGCATGAGATGCTCTGGGCCTGGCGGGAACAGGCGGCCAAATTGGAAGCCGGTGAGATCTCTCAGGAGGACTATGACCGCTGGCGTTACCACTACCCGGAGTACGACAGCAACCAGATCCGCACTAAGGTACCGCCGGAGGGTCTGATCTAACCCTCTCACTTGTAGGCCACGGGAAAGGCCATTTGTTGCACAAAATCAGAAAATTCAGATAAATGAGAGCAAAATAAAAAAGGTCTAACTGATTAGCAAAAATCAGTTAGACCTTTTACTTATGAATAAAAAGATGAGGATTTTTAGGCTACTCGCAAGCCACCCGATTTTTCTTTTCAAACTCAATAAATCGGGATTTGACGAGTGCTATCAATCTGCTATCAAATGGGGATTTGAAAAATCAAAAAGTCAGTATTTTCAAGGGTTTGCGAGCCCTCATATCCACTTTTTGCTTATTCCCACTCGATTGTTGCCGGGGGCTTACTGGTGATGTCATACACAATCCGGTTAATCCCCTGGACCTCGTTGACAATTCTCGTAGAGACCCGGTCCAGCACCTCGTAGGGAATCCGGGCCCAGTCGGCGGTCATGAAGTCGGAGGTGGTGACGGCCCGGAGGGCCAGGGTGTAGTCGTAGGTCCGGCCGTCGCCCATGACCCCCACGGAGCGGGTATTGGTGAGGACGGCGAAATACTGGTTAATGGTCCGGTCCAGGCCGGCGGCGGTGATCTCCTCCCGGTAGATGGCGTCGGCCTCCCGTAGGGTGTCCAGCTTCTCCCGGGTCAGGTCCCCGATGACCCGGATGGCCAGGCCGGGGCCCGGGAAGGGCTGGCGCATCACCAGATACTCCGGAAGGCCCAGCTCCCGGCCCAGCTGCCGGACCTCGTCCTTGAAGAGCAGGCGCAGGGGCTCAAGGATCTCCCGAAAGTCCACATAGTCCGGCAGCCCCCCCACGTTGTGGTGGCTCTTGATCACCGCGGCGTCCCCGGCTCCGGACTCGATGACGTCAGGGTAGATGGTCCCCTGGGCCAGAAAATCCACGGCTCCGATCTTCCTGGCCTCCTCCTCGAAGACCCGGATGAAGGCCTCGCCGATGATCTTCCGCTTGCGCTCCGGCTCGGTGACGCCGGCGAGCTGGTCCAAAAACCGGGCCTCGGCGTCCACCCGGATGAAGTTCAAATCCCACTTGGCGAAGGCGGCCTCCACCTCGTCCCCCTCATCCTTCCGCATGAGGCCGTGGTCCACAAAGACGCAGGTGAGCTGCCGGCCCACGGCCTCCGCCAGCAGGGCCGCGCAGACCGAGGAGTCCACCCCGCCGGAGAGAGCCAGGAGCACCTTGCCGCTCCCCACCTTCTCCCGGATGGCTGCCACGGAGGTCTTTAAGTAGTCCCCCATGGTCCAGTCCCCCACAGCCCCGCAGACCTCATAGAGAAAGTTCCGAATCATGTCCACGCCGTGCTCCGTGTGATTGACCTCCGGGTGGAACTGCACCCCGTAGAACCCCCGCCCCTCGTCGGCGACGGCCACATTGGGGCAGTTGGCGCTGTGGGCGGTGAGGGCAAAGCCCTCCGGCACCCGGGCCATGTAGTCGCTGTGGCTCATCCAGGAAATCCCCTGGGCCGGGAACCCCCGGAAGAGCCGGCAATTTGTGTCGTAGCTGGTGAGGGTCTTGCCGTACTCCCGGGCGGCGTCGTCCTGGGCCTGGGTGACCTCCCCCCCCAGGGCCTGGGCCATGAGCTGGCAGCCGTAGCAGATGCCCAGAATGGGCACACCCCAGGTGAAAATCGCCCCATCCACCCGTGGGGCCTTCTCGTCGTAGACACTGTTGGGCCCGCCGGTGAAGATGATGCCGATGGGCTCCATGGCCTTCAGCTGGGCCAGGGGGGTGGTGTAGGGCTTGACCTCGCAGTAGACCCCGCACTCCCGGACCCGGCGGGCAATGAGCTGGTTGTACTGGCCCCCGAAGTCCAGGACGATGACGGTCTGATGGGACATGGTTCTTCCTTCTTTCTGTTTGGAATGAAGCGCCGGGTCACGGGACCTGAACCGCCCCCTCCGCCACGGAAAATCCAGCGGAAGCGGCCATACCGTCGCCGCAGGACTTGCAGATGCGGTAATCGCCGTCGGGCAGGGGCAGCCAAAGGTCCATCCAGGGCTGGAACACATAGATCTCTCCGGGCCGGAGCGTCAGGCCGATGCTGTTGAAGGCGTAGTGGCCGGTGTCCCGGTAGGGGACGCTGTACCAGACGCCCTCCAGCGCCGCCTGGAGCTCATAGCCCTCCCCGAAAAAGCACGTCTGCGTCCCGCTGTTGCCGAGGGTGCCGGTCAGTCCATCGGACCCGTCGGCCTCCAGCTCCAGGGTGACGCCCGCCGGGGCCGGGGCCTCCTGGCCCAGGGTCAGGAAGGCGGGATTCCAGGTCCCGGCCGCCAGGGCCAGATTCCGCTGGTTGGGGAAGCCGGCTGGAAAGCCCTGGACCTCCCGCTGGGAGAGGTCCCCGCCGCCCCCGTCCCAGAGGGCCTGGAAGTCCACCTCGGCCCGGAGCACCCGGCCCTCGGAGTCGCTCCACACCCCCTGCCGCCAGGCGGCCTCAAAGTCGTACTCGGTGCGGGTCAGGGAGAGGCCCCACAGGGGGCCCTCCTCCGGGAAGGTCAGCCCCGCCTCCGCCTGGCCGGTGAGGGCGGAGAGGTCCGCCAGCAGCTCCCCCTTTTGGGGCTGGAAGACGGTCTGGGTCAGGCAGGTCTCTCCGTCCCAGTACCAGAGGGTCATGGCGCCGTCCCCGCCGGTGTCCTCAGGCAGCAGGGCCGCGGGCTCCGTGGAGACGGGCTCCAGCGGGGCGGTGGCGCTGGACGCAGGAGCGGCTTCCGGGGTGCTGTCGGGGAGATTTCCCGGGGAAACCGGGTCCCCACCCCCGGCGGTGCACCCCGCCAGGGCCAGGGCCAGCAGGAGGGCGGGCCAAACCCGCCGGTCCCTCATGACGCCACCTCCGCCCCGCCCCACTCCACGGCGGTGAAGCCGGTGCGCACCGGGGCGGTCAGGGTCTGGGGCGCTACCTCCACCGGCTCCTCCAGCCCCTTCCAGGCCATAAAGACCCGGAGGAGGGTGTCCGGGGCCGGGTCAATGGCCAGCCCGGCAGCGTCGGTGTAGGCCCCGGTCTCGAAGGAGATCAGGTTGTAGGGATTCTCCTCCATCCGGGGCAGCCAGTAGATGAGAAATTCGTTGGCCTCCCGCTGAGTGAGGCCCAGGTCCGCCAGGGCTCCCTCCAGAAAGGCCGCAGTCTCCTCCCCCGCCACACAGAAGCCGGTGGAGAAGTCGTGCGCCGTTTCCAGGTCCGCCTCCCAGAAGAGGCAGTAATAGGTTCGCCCGGTCTCCGGGTCGGTGAGGGTCCCGTCGGGGGCGGCCAGCACCCTCCAGCCCTCCTCATAAGCTGGATAGCTGCTGGTGAGGGCCCCCCCCAGGTCCAGCCCCACAGAGACCAGGGTCTCCTCCTCCGGGTAGAGGTAGAGGACGGGCTTTTCGCTCAGGGGCTCATCCCGGCCCTCGCAGGCGGCCAGGGCCGGCAGGAGCAGGGCCAGAACTGGGAACCAGTACCGCTGTTTCATGGGACATCCTTCCTCTCGCAGTCAGATACCCTTTAGACGGGATCGGATGGAAAAGGTTCCCCCTCAGATCTTGGTGATGTCGATGGGGCGCAGGTCGGCGCTGCGGCCCCGCTCCCGGACGGTGAGAATGGCGTGGGCGGTGTCGATGGCGGTGACGCAGGCCACCGAGTGCTCCACGGCGGCCCGGCGGATTTTGAAGCCGTCGGTGTCGTGCTTCCGGCCCCGGGTGGGGGTGTTGATGACCAGGTCCACCGAGCCGGAGGCGATCATATCCAGGATGTTGGGGTGGGCCTGGGAGACCCGGGCCACCTTCCGGGCGGGGACCCCGGCGGCGTTCAGGGCGTCGCAGGTGCCGGAGGTGGCCAGAATCTCGATGCCCATGTCCTCCAGGCCCCGGGCGATGCCGATCATTTCCCCCTTGTCCTCATCCTTCATGGTGATGATGACCCGCCCGCCCTTCTTGGGCACTTTCATGTTGGCCCCCTTGAAGGCCTTCAGCAGGGCCTGGGGGAAGGACTCGGCCAAGCCCAGGCACTCGCCGGTGGACTTCATCTCGGGGCCCAGGCCGGTGTCCACGTCGGTGAGCTTCTCAAAGGAGAACACCGGCATTTTCACGGCGTAGTAGGGGGCCTCGGGGTAGACGCCCGTGCCATAGCCCAGGTCCCGGAGCCTCTGGCCCAGCATTACCCGGGTGGCCAGGTCGATGATGGGCACCCCCGTGACCTTGGAGATATAGGGGATGGTCCGGCTGGAGCGGGGGTTGACCTCGATGACGTAGACCTGGTCGTCGTAGAGGATGAACTGGATGTTGATGAGGCCGATGACCCCCAGGGCCTTGGCCAGGTCGTAGGTGTACTTCAGGATGGTCTGCTGGTGCTTCTCCTCAATATGGAGGGGGGGATAGACCGAGATGGAGTCCCCGGAGTGGACCCCGGCCCGCTCCACATGCTCCATGATGCCGGGGATGAGGATGTCCTCCCCGTCGAAGACGCCGTCCACCTCCACCTCCCGGCCCATGAGGTATTTGTCCACCAGGATGGGGTGCTCCTGGACCGTCTGGTTGATAATGCGCATGAACTCCACGATGTTCCGGTCGTTGTAGGCGATCTCCATGCCCTGGCCCCCCAGGACGTAGGAGGGCCGCACCAGCACCGGGTAGCCGATCTCGTGGGCGGCGTCCAGGGCCTCCTGGGTGGTGAAGACCGTCCGGCCGGCGGCCCGGGGGATGCCGCACTGCTGGAGGATGGCGTCGAAGCGCTCCCGGTCCTCGGCGGCGTCCACGCCGTCGGAGGAGGTGCCCAGGATGGGGACCCCCATATCGGTGAGGGCCTTTGCCAGCTTGATGGCGGTCTGGCCCCCGAACTGGACCACCGCCCCCCAGGGCTGCTCCAGCTCCACCACGTTCTGGACGTCCTCGGGGGTCAGGGGCTCGAAGTAGAGCTTGTCGGCCACGTCGAAGTCGGTGGAGACGGTTTCGGGGTTGTTGTTGATGATGATGGTCTCATAGCCCAGGCGTTTGAAGGCCCAGACCGAGTGGACCGAGCAGTAGTCGAACTCGATGCCCTGGCCGATGCGGATGGGGCCGGAGCCCAGCACCAGGACCTTCTTCTTCGGGGCGTCCGGCTCCGCCGGGTCCAGGGCCTCGTTTTCCTGGTCGTAGGTGGAGTAGTAGTAGGGAGTCTGGGCCTCGAACTCGGCGGCGCAGGTGTCCACCATCTTGAAGGCTGGGCGGATGCCCAGGGACTCCCGCAGGGCCTTGACCTCCGGGGCGGTGCCCCCCGAGAGGGCGGCAATCCAGGCGTCGGAGAAGCCCATTTCCTTGGCTGCGCGGAGGGTGCCGGCCTCCGGCTTCCCCCGCTCCAGGCGGTTTTCCATCTCCACGATGTTGCGGAAGCGGTCCAGGAACCAGATATCCATCCGGGTGATCTTGTTGATCTTCTCCGGGGAGAAGCCCCGGCGCAGGGCCTCGGCCACCACAAAGAGCCGCTGGTCATCCACGTTGGCCAGCCGCTCCTCGATCTCCTCGGTGTAGAGGTCCTCCAGGCCCTCCAGGCGCAGGGACTTCACCGGCAGCTCCAGGGAGCGGATGGCCTTCATCAGGGCCCCCTC
>NZ_CALXGA010000095.1 GCF_944387725.1 uncultured Intestinimonas sp.
TGGAGCAGGTGACGAGGCTCGAACTCGCTACCTCCACCTTGGCAAGGTGGCGCTCTACCAGATGAGCTACACCTGCGAGAGACAAGCAATATTATACTCAGCCTGTCCCTCTTTGTCAAGAACTATTTTTCTTTTCGCGGCAAATTCCGCTGGGGGGCCGGTTAGGGCTTGTTTGAAACATGGCAACATGCCCAACCGGCGGGTCTTTTGCCCCCTGGACGGCGCAATTTTTCCTTGCAATCCGCCAGGATTCCTGGGTCAAAATTGCTTGCCAGCGGCCCAAAATCCCTCGCTGCCGGACACATCGCCAATTTTCAAACAAGCCCTAGCCCTGGGCCTCCTCCGGGGTAATCTCGCCGCAGACGGGGTAGGCAACGGCGTCCCAGAGATAGCCGGCGGCGGCCATCTGGGCGTCGTCCAGCAGCAGGCCTCCCTCCCAGGCGGGGTCCACATGGCGGTAACCGCTCCCCCAGGCCGTAATGGTCCAGAAGCGGGGTGCGCCCTCCAGGGTTCCCTCCACCACCTGGCACTCCACGCCCATCTGATCGCACAGGGCCTTGTAGGCCAGGGCCATACCCTCGCTGTCGGCGGCGCCCTCCACCAGGGCGTCGTAGGCGGTGGGGCCCTCCCCGGCAAGCTGGGCCCGGCCCCGCAGGGCCCGGAAGAGGGCGGCGGGCAGGTCCTCCGCCTCCGGGTCCAGGGCCCCGGCCAGGTCCAGAACGGCCTCCTCCAGCCGCACCCGCATGGCGGAGAGGGTTTCCGGGTCCCGGGGGTAGGTGAAGAGGACCTCCACCACCCGGCGGCTGCCGCTGTCGGGGTAGAGGTTCACCTGGACCTCCGGCATCCCCAGGGCGGCGGTGGGCAGGTCGTAGTAGGCCTCCCGGACCATGGCCTGGAGGTAGGCCGCGTCCATAGACGCGTCGAAGTAGTTGACCTGGAAGGCGGTCTCGGTGACGAAGGCGTTCAGGGCGTCCACCAGCTCCGCCCGAATGGCCCCGCTGCCGGTGACGGTGGCCACGGCGGCGATCTGCTGGGGGGTGCGGCGGTAGTCGATGGTGATGGCGGCCTCGTAGTAGGTCACCATGCGGACGTAGGCGTGCTGGATGCGGTCCACAGCGTAGGCCCCCAGGGGGTCGTCGTGGCTGACCTCGTCGCAGGCCCGGGTGAGGGCGTCCTCCACGTCGCTCTGCCAGTTCCGCAGGCGGACCACCCCCACCTCCTCTCCGGCCTTCACCTGGGCCAGAATGGCGCTCTGGAGCTCGGAGTAGGTCTCCACCCACACCGCGTCGGAGTCATCCTCCGCCACGCTGACCCGGACATGGGGGGTCACCGACTGGTACTCCCGCTCCAGCATGGCCGAGCAGCCCGTCAGCGCCAGGGCCAGCAGGACCGCCAGACAGGTCCGCCGGGACCTCAATAGCCCAGGTCCTGGCGGACCAGGACCACCTCCATGTCCATGCTGCGGGGCTTTTCCCAGTAGACCACTAGGGCCCGGCAGATGCGCTGGGGGCTCTTGCAGTCGTAGCAGCGGTCTCCCTTGGCGGCGCAGGGGGTCTGGACCCCCAGGCGCTGGGCGTTCTTGGGGGCGGCGATGTTCCGGGCCCGCCAGAGGGCGGCGTCGTAGTCCGGGGCCACCTTGTTCTGTCCGACGATAAAATAGACCTTCTCGTGGCCGAAGAGGCCGGAGGCCACCCGGTTGCCGGCGCCGTCGATGTTGATGAGCTCCCCGGTCTCGGCGGCGCCGTTGACGGAGGAGAGGTACACCTGGGCCCCGGCGGCGGCCTCACTGGTTCCGCCGGTCCAGTGCCAGAGAACCTGGTTGTGCGTTCCCAGCCGCTCCGCCAGGCCCAGCTCCTGGACGGTGACCGAGCCGCCGATGCCGACGGTCTTCTGGTCCAGGGCGGCGTCTAAGTAGGCGGCGGCCTCCTCCGCCGTGTCGAAGCAGGAGACGGCAAAGCCCCGCGCCTCCAAATTCCGTTTGAGCTTTTCCAAGTCTGCCATGTGGAAATCTCCTTCCTTGAAGATAGATTATGTGCGGGCCCGGAAGCCCAGGCCGGCCACCTCGCGGGCGTCGCAGACGATGAGGAAGGCGTCCGAGTCCAGCTCCCGGACCGCCTGCTTGAGGGCGGCAATCTGCCGCTGCTTGAAGGCGCACAGGAGAACCTGGGTCTCCTGGCCGGACCAGGCCCCCCGGCCCTGCAGGAGGGTGACCCCCCGCTCCAGCTCCCGGGTCAGCCGGGCGGAGAGGGCCTGGTGCTTTTGGCTGATGATACAGGCCACCTTGGAGGTGTCCAGGCCGTAGAGGACCAGGTCCATGACCCGGGAGGACACATAGAGGGCCGCCGCCCCGTAGAGGGCGCTGTCCAGGTCCCTGAAGGCGGCCGCCGCTGCGGCCACCACCGCCAGGTCGATGCCCAGCAGCAGCTTTCCCATGGGCAGCCAGGAGAGCCGGAGCTGGAGCAGCCGGGCCAGCAGGTCGGTGCCCCCGGTGGTGGCTCCCTGGAGGAGGATGACCCCCAGGGAGGCCCCCATGAGGACGCCTCCGTAGAGGGCGGCCAGCAGGGGGTCGGCCATGGGCTGGAAGGTGTGGAGGCGGGCCAGCAGGTCGATGGCGGCGGAGGAGAGGAGCATGGCGTACAGGCTGGCCGCCAGGGCCTTTCCCCCCAGGAGCCGCCAGCCCAGGAGGAAGAGGGGGATATTCAGCAGGATGACCACCGCACCCACCGGGGCCTGGGGCAGGAAGCGGTTGACGATCTGGGCCGCGCCGGTGAGCCCGCCGAAGGCGATGTGGTTGGGGGCGAAGCACCAGTTGAAGCCCAGGGCGTACACCGCCGAGGCGGGCAGGATCCAGAGGTAGGACATACACTTGCGGGCTGAGGAAGAGGGCATTTCAGGACCTCCTTTTGTTTGTCCGGCGGGACGCCGGCCCCCCAGGGTGGAGCCCTGAACAGGGGAACCTCCTCAGTCTGCGGCTGACGCCGCAGCCAGCTTCCTTACAGGAGGCTCATCTGCTCCTCCCCCCGGTCCTCCTCCTTGAGGAGGGCCCCCGCCACGGGGAGGCTCCTGGCCCGGTAGCGGGCGGCGTTCCGAATGGGGGTCTCGGACAGGGGGGCCGCCCCCTCCACCTGATACTTGGGCTTGAGGGTCATGACGTTGACCCCCTGGGTGGTCCGGGTGGCCTTGGGGGCCAGAGCGGCGGTCTGGAAAATGAGGCACCGGCCCTCTGTGGACCACACCGCCATCTCCATCTCTTCCCGGAGGAGGAAGGCCCGCACCAGGGGGCTCTTGTCACAGTATGCCCCGGTGAGGCGCTTTCGTTTCGTCTGGGTCTGATAGCTGGAGAGCTCCACCCGGGCCGCCTTGCCGTTGGCAAAGAAGAACAGCAGGCTGCCGCTGTAGTCCTCCGGCACGCAGGCCCACAGGAAGCTCTCCCCCTCGTCGAAGCCCAGCCTGGTGGGGAGATAGTCCCCCAGCACGCTGGCCTTGGCGTCGTCGAAGTCGCTGACCCAGGCCTTGTAGCACTGCTGTTTGTCGGTAAAGACCAGCAGCTCGTCCCGGTTGGCGCCCTCCCACTGGAGATAGGGGCCGTCACCCTCCTTATACTTCTGCTCCGAGGCCATGCGGAGGGACTGGGGGGTGATCTTCTTGAAGTAGCCCTCCTTGGAGAGGAAGAGGTGGACGGGATAGTCGGGCGCCGCCTCGGCCTCCGCCGGGGCCTCCTCCGGAAGCTCGTAGAGAATGGTGGTCCGCCGGGGGACGGCGTACTTCTTCCTGGCGGCGGCGAGCTCCTCCCGGATGACGGCCTTGATCCGGGCCTGGCTGCCCACCAGGTCCTGGAGGTCGGCGATCTCCTTTTCCAGGGCCTCCGTCTCCTGGGTCCGCTTGAGGATATACTCCTTGTTGATGTTGCGCAGCTTGATCTCGGCCACATACTCGGCCTGGACCTGGTCGATGCCAAAGCCGATCATCAGGTTGGGGATGACCTCGGCGTCCTCCTCGGTCTCCCTTATGATCTGGATGGCCCGGTCGATGTCCAGGAGGATTTTCTTCAGGCCCTGGAGGAGGTGAAGCTTCTCCCTCCGGCGCTGGAGGAGGTAGTAGGTCCGCCGCCGGACCGACTCCATGCGCCAGGCCGTCCACTCCTCCAAAATCTGCCGCACCCCCAGCACCTTGGGCATCCCGGCGATGAGGATGTTGAAGTTGCAGGAGAAGGAGTCCCGCAGGGGGGTCATGCGGCAGAGCCGGGCCATGAGCTTGTCCGGGTCGGCGCCCCGCTTGAGATCGATGGTGAGCTTGAGGCCGTTCAGGTCGGTCTCGTCCCGCATGTCGGCGATCTCCTTGACCTTGCCGGACTTCACCAGCTCGGCCACCTTGTCCATGATGGCCTCCACGGTGGTGGAGTAGGGGATTTCATAGACCTCGATGAGGTTTTCCCCCTTGAGATAGCGCCACTTGGCCTGCACCTTAAAGGAGCCCCGGCCGGTTTCGTAGATGGCGGAGAGCTCGGCCGGGTCGTAGAGCAGCTCCCCGCCGGTGGGGAAGTCGGGGGCCTTGAGGAGGGAGAGAAGGTCGCAGTCCGGATCCTTTAGATAGGCGGCGGCGGCGTCACAGACCTCCCCCAGGTTGAAGCCGCACAGGTTGGAGGCCATGCCAACGGCGATGCCCTGGTTGGCGCTGACCAGCACGTTGGGGAAGGTGGTGGGCAGGAGGGTGGGCTCGGTCATGGTGCCGTCGTAGTTGGGCACAAAGTCCACGGCGTCCTGGTCGATGTCCCGGAAGAACTCGGCGCAGATGGCGTCCAGCCGCACCTCGGTGTACCGGGGGGCGGCCCAGGCCATGTCCCGGGAGTAGACCTTGCCGAAGTTGCCCTTGGAGTCCACCAGGGGGTGGAGGAGGGCGCCGTAGCCCCGGGAGAGGCGGACCATGGTGTCGTAGATGGCGGCGTCGCCGTGGGGGTTTAACTTCATGGTGGCCCCCACCACGTTGGCGCTCTTGGTCCGGGGCCCCCCCAGGAGCTTCATCTGGTACATGGTGTAGAGGAGCTTCCGGTGGGAGGGCTTGAAGCCGTCGATCTCCGGGATGGCCCGGGAGACGATGACGCTCATGGCGTAGGGCATGTAGTTGAGCTCCAGGGTCTGGGTGATGGGCTGCTCCAGCACCTCGGCATGGAGGCCCAGGACGTTGGAGTCGTCCACCCGCTTTTTCCCCTCCTGGGGGGATTTTTTCTTGGGCATTGGTATCAGTCCTTTGGGTAAGGATTGTATCGCGTTATTTCGCGTTTCGGTGTGTCTGTATAGGATTTTCTAAGATATAGCGCCGGATTTCTGTTAGATCCGTGTCATTGCGTATCACATGGTCATAATAGCCCCGTTGCCATATGCGTGTTTGAAACGGGGGCAAAACGCCTTGCTTGACCTGTCGGATATAATCGTTGGTGGTTTGTGTTTTATACCATT
>NZ_CALXGA010000096.1 GCF_944387725.1 uncultured Intestinimonas sp.
GACCGGGGCTTTGACTTCGGCGGCCTCTATGAGATTTATCACCGGGCCTCCTGCTGGTGCTGCCCCTTCCAGCGGATCGGGGAGCTGCGGAACCTCCGGCACCATCACCCGGAGCTGTGGGCGCGGCTGCTGGACCTGGACAACCGGGCCAGGGCACAGTTCGGCCCCGGTCCCCTGGGGCAGTTCAAATCCAACTGGAGCGTTATACGGTTGGAGGAACGGTTTGCCCGTGAAGAGGTGCAAACCGCCCCCATACAGCCCAACGCCCCCAATGACACAAGGAAGTGAATCAAATGGCAGTATTCCGCATTGAACGGACGCGGGACTATACCGTGATGAGTAACCATCACCTGAAAGATACGGCCCTGAGCCTGAAAGCCAAGGGGCTGCTGTCCATAATGCTCTCCCTGCCGGACGAGTGGAACTACACCACTCGGGGGCTGGCGGCCATCTGCAAGGAGGGTGTAGATGCCATCGGCGGGGCGCTGCGGGAGCTGGAGAAGGCGGGCTACATCGTTCGCCGCCAGCTTCGAGGTCCCGGCGGGCGCATCAGCGACACCGAGTACACCATCTACGAGAAGCCCCGCCCCGCTGCGGAGGAACCGCCAGAGGAACCGGGACCAGATACGCCTGCGCCGGATACGGACGCACCAGATACGGAAAACCCGTATCTGGTGGAGCCGGATATGGGGGAACCATCTACGGAAAAGCCCGCAGAATTAAATACTAAGAGATCAAATACTCAAAAATCAAATACGCATCTATCAAGCACTCATTCATTCGTTCTTTTCACGCCTCCGGCGGAAGGACAGACGGACGTGTATGAGAAGCGAGAGGAAATTCGGGAACAGATTGAGTATGACCTGATTTGTACCCCTGTCAACCGGACCCAGGTGGACGAGTTCGTGGAGATTATGCTGGAGGTAGCCATGACCCGCAGCCCCATCATCAAGATCGGGCGAGACGCGGAATACCCCACCGCCTTTGTCCAACAGCGGTTTGAGCAGATCACCTCCAGCCACATTGAGAAGGTGCTGGACGGTATCAGCGAGAACACCACCCGCGTCTGGAATACCAAGGCTTATCTGCTGGCTGCCCTGTTCAACGCCCCCAGCTCCACGGACAATCACTACACCATGCTGGTCAACCACGATTTCCACCACGACTACAGCGGCTGAAAGGCCGCCTAAATTTATGCCCGGATTTGCCGGGAGAAAGGATTTGCCTATGAAACGGCCTCTGGCTTACATCACCGCCCCCTGGGGCGAGAACGAGTTCGAGAACACGGAAAACGCCGCCCGCTGGTGCCGCCAGGTGTACGACGCGGGCTTCTCCCCGGTCTGTCCCCTGCTGTTCCTGCCCCTGTTCCTGAAGGACAGCATTCCCCAGGAGCACAAGGACGGCATCGACATGGCGCGGGACTACCTACGGAGGGCCCGTGTGCTGGTGGTCTGCGGCGGCAAGGTGGACGAGACGGTAAAGAACGACATCGCCACTGCCGAGCGCCTGCGGATCACCGCCACCACCCTGGACGGCATCCTCACCGTCAAGGGCCAGGGACGGGGCCAGTGATCCACTTCTGGCCACGGGTCCGGGGGCCTCCCCCGGACCCGCCCCACCGCTCTGTATCAACCAACATTCTGCAAAAAAAGGAGGGAAATCACCCATGAAACCCAAACACACCCGGCTGCGCTCCCTGCTGGCCTCATTCCTGGCCGTGGCGATGCTGGCATCCCTGATGCCCACAGCCTTCGCCGCTCAGCAGAACAACAGCTACCGGGACCCAGCCGAACATTGGAAAGAGGCCAACGACCGCACCAATGAGTTGGACACCAATTCCGTCGTAACCAGAGAGACCTTTGCCTGCGGTGTCTGCGGACAAGTGACGATGTTTGTCTACTTCCGGGTCCCAGAATACACCAGAGACGGCACTTCCGCTCTGAATCGAGGGGTAAAGTATTCAGATGGAACGCTCATAAGCGGCAGCGGGACTGGGAATGTCAACGATGGTGTTCCCGGTGTAGACGCATACTATACCGGCCACCATTGGACCAAAGCGGTCTGCGAGACCTGCGGCAGCATCAATACCAATATGCCAGAATCAGAATATGGATATGGGGACGGCACCGTCGGCCCGGACCGCAATATGAGCCGCGCCGAGGCTGCCGCCATTTTCGCCCGTATCCTCTCCGAGACCAGGGGCGAGAACCTGCCGGACGGGCACTCCAGCCGCTTCCCCGATGTGGACCCCGACGCCTGGTATGCCGGCTATGTGGCCTACCTGGAGCAGTTGGGCGTGGTGGTCGGCTACGACGATGGCAAGTTCCACGCCGGGGCCAGCATCACCCGAGAGCAGTTCGTCACCGTCTGCGCCCGGCTGGCCGACTGGATGGAGCTGGAGACCTATGAGACGGACCAGGGCTCCTTCCCCGACGTGACGCGGGACCACTGGGCGGCCCGGTATGTCCGGGAGGCCACCCGGAACGGCTGGGTCGTGGGCTACCCGGACGGCCTGTTCCACGGTGGGGACGAGATCACCCGCGCCGAGGTCGTCACCATTGTCAACCGGATGCTGGGCCGCACGGCGGATGAGACCTATATCCGCCGCAATAAGGACGAGCTGAACACCTTCTATGACCTCCAGAACCCCCACTACTGGGCCTACTATGACCTGATGGAGGCCGCCAACGGCCACACCATCGTCACCGGAGCAGAAAACGAGACCTGGCATGAGGTGAAGTGAGGTCCTCCAGGGCGGCCCGGCAGGGCCGCCCTTCCTCCTGAGCGAGGGAGGTGGTGAAAATGCAGGAGGAAGTGGAGAACAAGACGCTGACGCTGATCGTCAGCGGCACCAAATTCACCGGGCGGCTGCTGAAGGCGGCCATCTCCAAGTACATGGCCCACCGCCGCAATGTGAAGCTGGGCAAGCAGCGCGGGCGGGAGACGCCGGTGGTCCACCGGGGCAGGCAGACGGTGCAGCAGCTCACCCGCCAGAATCAGGGAATCTCCAATATTGACTTCCAGGACAAGGACATCCGCCGCTTTGACCGGATTGCCCGAAAATATGGCGTGGACTATGCGGTCCGGAAGGACCGGAGCGCGGCCCCGCCCAAGTACCTGATTTTTTTCAAGGGCCGGGACACCGACGCAATCAACGCAGCGTTCCAGGAGTACCTGGGCCAGAAGGTCCGCCGGGCCTCCAGACCGTCGGTGCTGGAAAGGCTGGAGCGATTCAAGGGCCTGGTCCGGGGCACCGCCGAGAAGGTGCGAAAGCAGGTGCTGGAGCGATGAGACAGGTCAATTTGAAACGCTATATCCTCCCCAATCTGCCCTATGCGCTCATTGCCCTCTACGCCACCAAGCTGGGGCAGGCGTGGCGGCTGGCCCCAGGCGGGGACGCCTCGGCCAAGCTGCTGGGGCTGCTGGACGGCTTTGCCGCCGCGTTCCAATCCGCCTTGCCCAGCTTCCACCCCCTGGACCTTCTGGTGGGGTTGTGCTGCGGGGCCGCCCTGCGGCTGGCGGTCTATATCAAGGGCAAGAACGCCAAGAAGTACCGCAAGGGGGCGGAGTACGGCAGCGCCCGCTGGGGCACCAAGGAGGACATCCGCCCTTTCATGGACCCCATTTTTGAGAACAACGTGATCCTGACGGCCACGGAGTTTTTGACCATGAACAACCGGCCCAAGGACCCCAAGACCGCCAGGAACAAAAATTTTCTCATTATCGGCGGGAGCGGCAGCGGCAAGACCCGATTTGTGCTGAAACCGAACCTGATGCAATGTGACAGCGAAAAATATCCCTGCTCCTTCGTGGTCACAGACCCCAAGGGCAGCGTGGTGATTGAGTGTGGGAAGATGCTGCGCCGCAAGGGCTACCGCATCAAAATTATGAACACCATCAATTTCAAAAAATCCCACCACTACAACCCCTTCGCCTATATCCACAGCGAGAAGGATATTTTGAAGCTGGTCAACTGCCTCATGGTGAACACCAAGGGAGAGGGGAAATCCGGGGACGATTTCTGGCAGAAGGCCGAGACCCTGCTCTACACGGCGCTCATCGGCTACATCCACTACGAGGCCCCGGAGGAGGAACAGAACTTCGCCACCCTGTTGGAGTTCATCAACGCCATGGAGGTCCGGGAGGACGACGAGGAGTTCAAGAATCCCGTAGACCTGATGTTTGACGAGCTGAAGGAGCGGGACCCCGGCCACTTCGCCGTCCGGCAATATGCCAAATATAAGCTGGCTGCCGGCAAAACCGCCAAGAGCATATTGGTGAGCTGCGGTGCCCGCCTGGCCCCCTTCGACATCGGGGAGCTGCGGGAGCTGACCGCCTATGACGAGCTGGAGCTGGACACCCTGGGGGACCGCAAGACCGCCCTGTTCTTTATTATGAGCGACACGGACGACACCTTTAACTTTTTGATCAGCATGGCCTATACCCAGCTTTTCAATCTGCTGTGCGAGAAAGCTGACGACGTGTACGGCGGGCGGCTGCCGGTCCATGTGCGGTGTCTCATTGATGAGGCGGCCAACATCGGACAAATCCCCCGGCTGGAAAAGCTGGTTGCCACCATCCGCAGCCGGGAGATTTCCGCCTGCCTGGTTCTCCAGGCACAGTCCCAGTTAAAAGCCATCTACAAGGACAACGCCGACACTATCATCGGCAACATGGACGCGCGGCTGTTCCTGGGCGGATCGGAGCCCACCACCCTCAAGGAGCTGTCTGCTGCCCTGGGCAAGGAGACCATCGACACGTTCAATACCGGCGAGAGCCGGGGGCGGGAGCTGTCCCACTCCCTCAACTATCAGAAGCTGGGGAAGGACCTAGCCAGCGTGGACGAGCTGGCGGTGCTGGACGGCGGCAAGTGCATCCTCCAGCTCCGGGGCGTCCGGCCCTTCCTGTCCAACAAGTACGACATCACCAAGCACCCCAACTACATCTATCTGGCTGACTACGACGAGAAAAACACCTTTGACATCGAGCGTTTTCTGTCCACCCGGCTAAAGCTCAAGGCCAATGAGGTCTGCGACGTGTACGAGATCGACGCCGCAGACGAGGAATGATGTTCCGCTGAGAAAGGAGGGGTCCCATCTACTCGCCGCAAACGCCTCCCCGGAGGCTCTGGCGTACAAAGCGGACAGTCACCACAAAATTTTGAAAAAAGGAGGACGCCGGAATCGAGGCCGCCGTATTGCGCGGCAGACTGTTCCGGCTTTTGTATGCCTATGACACATGACTGAACCTAATATAGAGATTCCGGCAAGAAGCTGTCTATGGAATTTTTCAACAGCGCAATCGAAGTGCTCCAGACCCTGGTGATCGCCCTGGGCGCTGGCCTGGGCGTGTGGGGCGTCATCAATCTTCTGGAAGGATACGGAAACGACAATCCAGGGGCAAAAAGCCAAGGCATGAAGCAG
>NZ_CALXGA010000097.1 GCF_944387725.1 uncultured Intestinimonas sp.
TTCTCCCGGGAGTAGACCCGGCCGGGGTTGCGCATGAGCAGCTCCATCAGGTCGAACTCCTTGGCGGTGAGGTCCACCGGGACGCCGTCCCGGAAGGCGGAGCGCTCGTCGGTGTCCAGGACGATGTGGCCCTGTTGGAGGCGGCTGGCCCTGTCCTTCTGGCCGGCGGCGCCGGATCGGCGCAGCATGGCCCGTATGCGGGCCTTGAGCTCCAAAATGTTGAAGGGCTTGGTGATATAGTCGTCGGCTCCGCACTCAAAGCCGATGATCTTGTCGGTGTCCTCACTGCGGGCAGTGAGCATGATGATGGGGACGTTGGAGAACTCCCGGATGCGCATACAGGCCTGGAGGCCGTCGATGCGCGGCATCATGAGATCCAGGATGATAAGGTCGAAGCCGCCCCCCCGGGCCAGCTCCACCGCCTGCTCTCCGTCATAGCCCGCCTCCACCTGGTAGCCCTCGTGCTCCAGGTTGAACTTGATCCCCTTCACCAGGACCTTTTCGTCGTCTACCACTAAAATTTTCGCCATAGGCTCCTCCTGTTACCCTGTGGTGGAGTATCTGCTACTCCACCGTGATGTAGTCGATGAGCCCCTCCAGGGTCCCTTCGCCAATGCCGCTGACCCGGGTGAGGTCCTCCACAATGCGGAAGGGCCCGTTGGCCTCCCGATCGGCCACAATGGCGGCGGCCCGGGTCTCTCCAATGCCCGGCAGGGTGTCCAGCTCCTCCGCAGTGGCGGTGTTGATGTTGATCTTCCCGGTGGGCACCGGCGCGCTGGGAGTGACGGCCTGGGCGCTCTCCTCCGGCGGGAGCAGGAGCTGCTGATCCACCCGGTAGGGGGAGGCGGTGCTGCGGGTCCCCCAGAAATAGCCGCAGACCAGCAGCAGAAAGGCGGCAGTTACCCCCAGCAGGACCTTTTCCATCGTTGAAATTTTTATGGTACACACCCCCTGTGCCCGGTTGCGCGGATGGAATTCCTTTGTTATAATAGTACTCAGGGATCCAATCGTTCGACAAAATCCACTGATTTCCAATGCGTGTCCGAACCAAGCCCCTGACGGCTGCGCTTGATTCACCAGATATTATTATAACATATTTGACTGGAGTTTCCTATGAAAAAATATCTTTGCCGCATCGGCAGCTTTCTTCTGGCCCTGGCCCTGACGGCGGGGCTTGGCAGTCCCGCCGCCCTGGCCTCCTCCACCCCGCCGCCGGTTACGGAGACCCCCTCCCCCGCCGCCACGGCCAAGGAACCGGTGGAGAGTGAAATCCTCAACAGTATGCAGGTGGAGGCCGCCGCCGCCATCCTGGTAGACGTGGACACCGGCGCGGTCCTCTACGAGTACAACGCCCAGGAGCAGCGCTACCCCGCCAGCATCACCAAGGTTATGACCGCCCTGCTGGCCCTGGAGGCGGTGGACCGGGGGGAGATCTCCCTGGACCAGGTGGTGACCCTCACCGACGACCTCTACCAGGACATTGGGGAGGGGGGATCCAGCGCCGACCTCCGGGCGGGGGAGCAGCTGAGCGTACTGGACCTGCTTTACTGCGTCCTGCTGCCCTCCGCCAACGAGGCGTGCAACGCCCTGGCCCAGGTGACGGCGGGGAGCATCGACGCCTTTGTGGAACGCATGAACCAGCGGGCTCAGGAGCTGGGCATGGAGGGCACCCACTTCACCAACACCCACGGCTACCACGACGCCGGCCACTACACCACCGCCTACGATATCTACCTCATGTGCCGGGAGGCTATGGAGCACGAGACCTTCCGAACCATCACCTCCTCCCGGAGCCACGACTTGCCGGCCACCGAGTTCCACGAGGCCCGGACCATTTATGACACCAATGCCCTCATCTCCTCCTGGCAGTACGGCTCCCGCTACCTCTACGAATACGCCACCGGCATCAAAACCGGCTCCACCCCGGAGGCGGGCTACTGCCTGGCCTCCGCCGCCAGCAAGGACGGCCGGGACCTTATCTGCGTGGTGCTGGGGGCGGAGAACCCCGTCCAGGCCGGCGGCACCACCAGCCGCCTCCAGTTCTCCGAGTCCATCCGGCTGCTGGAGTGGGGCTTCAACAGCTTCTCCACCAAGACCCTGCTGGACAGCACCTACTTCGCCGGCACCATCCCCGTTACCCTCTCCCGAGAGACCGACCGCGTCGGCGCCCAGGCCTCCGGCACCCTGGAGGCCCTCCTGCCCGACGACCTGGACCCGGCTGACTTCCAGATTACCCCGGAATTCAGCGCCGAGAGTCTGGCGGCCCCGGTGGAGCGGGGGCAGGTGGTGGGGACCGTCACTGTCTCCAACGGCGACACGGTGTACGGCTCCCTAGACCTGGTGGCGGTGGACAGCGTGGCGCGCTCAGAGCTCCTCTACCGGGTGGACCAGATTCAGCGCTTTTTCAGCCTGCTCTGGGTCCGGGTGGCCCTGATCGTCCTGCTGGCGGTGGTGCTGGTGCTGGTGCTGCGCTGGCTCCTCTTCGGCCGCCGCCGCAGGTATGGCGGCAGCCGCCCGGCAGGCCGCCGGCGCAGCCGCTATAGCGGCCGCCGCCGGAGGCGGTAAGGGGGCAGAGACGCAAAGCCTCCCCGATGAAAACAAAGCTGCATTGGGCGGGACGCCCTGTGACAGCCGCAGGCTGCAAAATTTGGACTGGTGCACAGGCCGGATTTTGCAGCCTTTTTGCTTCCGGCGGGGACGGGGCCCGGACGTGCGGGTGTGCGAAAGCGCATTTCCACTCTTGACAGAGGGGGGCAAACTTCATATAATACTGAATAATGCAAAAGAATGGTTTCTACCCTTTCAGGAGAGCACATGCTCGGGGGCGGAGGCCCCATTTTTTATGTGGCAGAGCAGAAAGGAAGCGTCGAGATGGCAAAAGAATACAAGCTGAGCCCCGCACGGTTCAAGGAGCTTCAGGAGGAGCTGGTCTACCTCAAGACGGTCCGGGAGAAGGAAGTGGCCGACCAGATCAAGGAGGCCCGCTCCTTCGGCGACCTGAGCGAGAACAGCGAGTACGACGAGGCCAAAAACGAGCAGGGCAAGCTCTACTCCCGGATGGCGGAGGTGGAGAATATCCTCCAGAACTGCGTGGTCATTGAGGAGGCATATGACGAAAACAGCAACACCGTCCGGCTGGGCAGCAGGATCACCGTCCTGGACAAGGAGTACAACGAGGAGGAGGTCTACGAGGTGGTGGGCTCCCAGGAGGCCGACCCCATGAACGGGCGCATCTCCGAGGACTCCCCTTTCGGCAAGGCGCTGCTGGGCAAGTCCATCGGCGAGGAGGTGGTGGTGGAGGCCCCGGTGGGGACCCTCCGCTACCAGATTGTGAACGTTCAGAAGGCGTAGGGCCGCAGTCCAGGATAGAGATAGGAGGATACCGCAATATGACAGAAGACAATCGCCCGGCAGGCGGCCAGCAGGACCTCAATGAACAGCGGCTCATCCGCCGCGCCAAGCTGAAGGAGCTCCAGGAGGCAGGCCAGGACCCCTTCCAGATCACCCATTTCACCGTCACCCACCACAGCGCCGACATCAAGGAGGGCTTTGAAGCGCTGGAGGGACAGCGGCTCTCCGTGGCCGGCCGCCTGATGTCCAAGCGCGGCATGGGCAAGGCGGTGTTCTGCGACCTCCAGGATGAGAAGGGCCGCATTCAGCTCTATGTCCGCATCGACGAGCTGGGGGAGGAGCCCTTCGCCCGCTTTAAGAAGCTGGATATCGGCGACCTTGTGGGTGTCGAGGGGGAAGTGTTCAAGACCAAGCGGGGAGAGATCTCCGTCAAGGCCAACGGGGTCACCCTCCTGGCCAAGTCCCTCATTCCCCTTCCGGAGAAGTTCCACGGGCTCACCGACAAGGAGACCCGGTTCCGCCAGCGGTATGTGGACCTTATTATGAATGAGGATGTGCGCCGGACCTTTGAAATCCGCACCAAGTTCATTCAGCATGTCCGGCGGTTCCTGGACCAGCGGGGCTACATGGAGGTGGAGACGCCTGTCCTCAACACCATCTCCAGCGGCGCCACCGCCCGGCCCTTCATCACCCATCACAACACCCTGGACATTGACCTGTACATGCGCATCGCCACGGAGCTCCCCCTGAAGCGCCTCATTGTGGGCGGCTTCGAGCGGGTGTACGAGATCGGGCGCATTTTTCGCAACGAGGGCATGGACCCTAAGCACAACCCAGAGTTTACCTCTGTGGAGCTTTACCAGGCCTATGCCGACTTCCACGACATGATGGACATCGCCGAGGGGCTCCTCTCCTCCGCCGCCAAGGACATCTTGGGCGGCTACCAGCTGGAGTGGATGGGCAGACAGATCGACCTGACCCCGGGCTGGCCCCGGCTCACCATGGCCGAGGCTGTGAAGCAGTACACTGGGGTGGACTTTATGGCCATTTCCAGCGATGCCGATGCGGTACAGGCCGCCAAGAATGCTGGTGTGGACATGGACGGCGTGGAGCAGACCTGGGGCCGGGCCCTGTACGAGTGCTTCGACCAGAAGGTGGAGGAGCACTTGATTCAGCCCACCTTCATCACCATGTACCCGGTGGAGGTCTCCCCTCTGACCAAGCGCTCCCCCGCCGACCCCCGGCTCACGGAGCGCTTTGAGTTCTTCATCAACTGCGCCGAGTTCGGCAACGCGTTTTCCGAGCTCAACGACCCCATTGACCAGCGGGGGCGCTTTGAGCATGAACTCGCCCTGCGGGAGGCGGGCGACGACGAGGCCGGCATGATGGATGAGGACTTCCTCACCGCCCTGGAGTACGGAATGCCCCCCACCGGCGGCATGGGCATCGGCATTGACCGCTGTGTCATGCTGCTGACCAACTCTGACACCATTCGCGAGGTCATTCTTTTCCCCACGATGAAGCCATTAGACTAAAATTCCACAATATATAGTGTCTGATGAAATAGGACGGCACAAGATGTAGTAAAAAGGGCTTACAACTACAACTTTTCTACAACTTTTGCTTGAAATCAGACGGCATCA
>NZ_CALXGA010000098.1 GCF_944387725.1 uncultured Intestinimonas sp.
ATGCCATTGTAGATGGACTGGGCAACCCAGTGGAGTTCCTTCTTTCAGCTGGAAATGATAACGATTGTGTTCATGCCATAGAGTTGTTGGAAAACGTTGAACTCTGCGGGAGCAATGTGCTGGCAGACCGGGCTTATGGTGCTCGATCCATTCGGGAATACATCTCAGAGCATGGGGCCAATTATGTGATCCCGCCCCAAAGCAACGTGTCTAATCCCTGGCCGGTAGACTGGTATCTGTATAAGGAGCGGCATTTAATCGAGTGCTTCTTCCAAAAAATCAAATGGTTTCGCAGGATTGCTACCAGATATGACAAGCTGGACGCCTCCTTTTTAGCCTTCGTTTACCTTGCCGCCATTGCAATTCTGTTGATTTAGAACAAGTCTCCTGATTTTTTCAAACAAGCCCTAAAATTTGTAAAGCCCTTCTTTACATCACAATATTTTTTGATTCCCGATGGATCAATCCTGCCGTCGTTTGTTACATTTTGCATTGGGACAAAGGATACTTCGGTATCGTCTGAAATTACGCCAGCTTTAGGATTGATTTCGCACACATCCCCCAGCTTCGCCATCACACCATCCCCTCCAGCCCGTCCGGCCGCCGATGAACTTCCGCCTCCTGGTGTTCCATACCCTCAGTTTATCAAGATTCCGCTGAACCGTCAATATGGCATAACCTCCAGACGTTTCCTTTCCCGGGCTGTTCCGCCCCCTCCGCCGGAGGGCCGAAAATCCCCCGGGCCCCTCCCCCCAATCCGACGATATATTTCTATGGTATGGATTATACTGGCGCTACGAACTGATACATAGGAGGAGAGCGTCCATGGCGGCAAAGGCAGATTGGAAGGCAAAGGCGGCCCAAATACAGGAGGAAATGGCCCGGACGGGGAAGCTGGTGCTCCGGGCCCCGGGCCTGGTGCGGGCGGCGGAGTGTCTCATCCGCTTCACTCTGGGGGCGGTGCTCTCCGGGGCGGAGATTTTCGGCGGCTACGCCCCCTTCGGACTGTCCATGGTGGGCTGCTCCGGCTCCGGCCTGGACGGCTTTTCCGCCCTGTTGGGGGCCTGCTTCGGCTACCTCTCCTTTCGGGGCCTCACCGGAGGGCTGCGGTATGTGGCGGCGGCCATTCTGATCTTTTCGGTGGCCTTCGCCTTTTTCGATATCCGCCTCTACAAGCGGACCTGGTTCATGCCCGTGGTATCCGCCCTCCTCAGCGGGGCCACCGGCTTTGTCTACCTGGGAAAGGAGGGCTGGGAGGCGTCCACGGTGATCTTCTTCCTCACCGAACTGCTGCTCACCGGGGCGGGGGTCTACTTCTACCGGATCGCCTTCTCCCCCTGGACGGCCCGCCGGGAGGACGGGACCCTGACCCCCCGGCAGCTCACCAGCCTGCTGATTCTGGGGGGTACGGTGCTCATCTCCCTGTCCCAGCTCACCGTTTTGGGGGACGCCATCTCGGCGGGGCGGATTCTGGCCGCCCTGGCGGTGATGGTGTGCGCCTCCCAGGGTGGACTGGGGACGGGGGCCGCCGTGGGGGTGGCCGCCGGGCTGTGCATGGACCTGGCTCAGGGGGGACCGGGGTACTTTTTCACCGTGGCCTACGGCTTTGCCGGACTCATGACCGGGGTTTTCCAGGGCCAGAGCAAGACGGTCTGCGCCGTGGCCTACGACCTCACCAACGCCGTGGTGGTGCTGTGGGCCTGGGAGGGCGGGGTCCAGATCCCCCTGCTCTATGAGGTCTTCTCCGCCTCGGTGCTCTATCTGCTGCTGCCGCCCCCCTTCCTGCAAAAGGTCCGGGCCCGGCTGGCTCGGGAGAAGGGGACCGAGACGGCCGACCGGGCGGCGGCCTACGTCCGGGAGCGCCTCAGCGAGACGGCCTCGGCCTTCCGAGAGCTCTACGACACCATGAAGGGGGCCTTTCGCTGCCCCGTCCCCAACGACGCCGACCTCACCACCGTCTTTGACCGGGCGGCCGACCGGGTCTGCCGCCGGTGCGCCCTCCGGGACGCTTGCTGGCAGCGGGGGTACAACGACACCTTCAACGCCCTCAACGACGCCCTGCCCGCCATGGCCGAGCGGGGGCGGGGAGAGGCCTCCGACTTTCCCCAGCACTTCACCAGCCGGTGCCTCCACTTCCCCCAGTTCCTCTCGGCGGCCAACGAGGCCCTCACCGCCGTCCTCTGCCGCCGGCAGTACAAGAGCCGTCTCCAGGAAAACCGGGCGGCGGTGTGCCGGCAGTACGGGGAGCTCTCTGCCCTGCTGGGGGCGGCGGCGGCCGAGCTCTCCGCCGAGCTCACCCCCGATCCCGCCCGGGAGAAGCGGCTGCGGCAGCATCTCACCGCCCTGTCCCTGGAGGGGAACGCCTGGGTCTACTACGACGAGCACGGCCACCTGCGCTGTGAGGTGGAGGGCCCGGACCTGGCCCCCCTCCGGGAGGAGCAGGAGCGCGCCGCCCTCTCCGCCCTGCTGGGGGTGGAGCTCCGGGTCCCGGAGGCGCGGACGGTTCCAGGGGAGGAGGGCGGTCCGGAGCGGCTGGTCTTCACCCAGGCCGAACCCCTGCGGGCGATCATGGGGGCGGCGGCCCGGCAGAAGGAGGGGGAGACAGTGAGCGGCGACGCCGGGGCCCTCTTCCGCTCGGCGGGGGGGCGGGTCTACATCCTCCTCTGCGACGGCATGGGCAGCGGTCCCGAGGCCAGCCGGGAGAGCCGCCTGGCCGTCCGCCTGCTGGAGAAGTTCCTCCAGGCGGGGGTGGAGGCCGAGACCGCCCTGAAGACCCTCAACTCCGCCCTGGCCCTCCGAAATGAGGAGGCCGGGGGCTTTACCACCGTGGATCTGCTGGAGGTGGACCTCTTCACCGGGGAGGCCGCCCTCTACAAGCTGGGGGCGGCCCCCACCTACATCCGGCGGGGGAGCTCAGTGAGCCGGATCACCGGCTCGGCCCTGCCGGCGGGGCTGGCCGCCGGGGACCGGGTGGTCCCGGACGTCAGCCGTCTGCGGCTGGAGGCGGGGGACCTGGTGGTGCTGGTCAGCGACGGGGTGACCACCGGCCGGGAAGACCAGTGGCTCCGCGCCGCCCTGGCGGAATTCACCCAAGGGACGCCCAAGGACCTGGCCCGAACCCTGGTGACTCCCGGGGAGGGGGAGAAGGCCGCCGATGACCGCACCGCCCTGGTGGTCCAGATCGTCCGCCGGGAATTCTGAGGGCCTGTTGGCCCCTGGACGGCGGCGCCCCCCTGCCAACGAATCACGACGCGGGAAACCAGGACTTTTTTGACGCCGGAGGGCAGAAACCGCTTGCGGTTTCCGCCCTCCGGCATTATAATAGAGGAGAAACGAGGGCTTCCATGCCCCGGCCGGGCGGCAGAAAGGGCTGAGAGGAATATGAAAGCCATTGGAGTGCTGGAGACCAAGGGCCTCATCGGCAACATCGAGGGCCTGGACGCCATGATGAAGGCGGCCCGGGTGGACTATGTGGGGGGCCTGACCCTGGGCTCCGGCCTGGTGGCCATGGTGGTCACCGGGGAGGTGGACGCCGTGGAGGCCGCCGTGGCGGCGGGCTGTTCCGCCGCCGTAAAGGCGGGGGAGCTCTTTTGCCATCTGGTGATCCCCCGGCCCCACCGGGAGCTCTACAAGTGTATGCCCCTCCGGGGGGCTCCGGCGGGGGGCCACGCCAAGCCCGACGTGGTGGAGAACATCCCCCTGACCCACGCCTTGGGCATTGTGGAGACCAAGGGGTACACCCCCAACATCCAGGCGGTGGACGCCATGCTCAAGGCGGCCAACGTCACCCTGGCGGGCCAGGCCCGCATCGGCGCGGCCATGGTCATCGGCCTGGTCCAGGGGGAGGTGGGGGCCGTGGAGGCCGCCGTGGCGGCGGGGCGGTCTGCCGCCGCTGAAATCGGGGAGGTCGTGGCCGCCCATGTGATTTCCCGCCCCCACGCCGCAGTGGGCGAGACCATGCCGGATATGAAATATGGGGAGGCGCTTGCATGAATGCCCTGGGATTTATCGAGACCAAGGGTCTCACGGGAAACATCGAGGCCACCGACGCCCTGATGAAGGCGGCCAAGGTGGCATTTGTGGGGACCAACACCGGCATCGGCTCCGGCCTCACCACGGTGGTCATCACCGGCGAGGTGGGGGCGGTGAAGGACGCCGTGGCGGTGGCTAGGGCTGCCGCCGGCAAGGTGGGGGAGTTCTTCTGCGCCAACGTCATCCCCCACCCCCACCCGGAGCTGGTCCATGTGCTGCCCTACGGCGGCTCCGCCCCCAGCAAGTCCAGACTGAAGCCCGGCCGCCCCGTCCCCCTGACCCAGGCCCTGGGCATGGTGGAGACC
Source organism: uncultured Intestinimonas sp. (assembly GCF_944387725.1). GTDB lineage: Bacteria > Bacillota > Clostridia > Oscillospirales > Oscillospiraceae > Intestinimonas. The sequence goes on from NZ_CALXGA010000098.1 coordinate 4,338, forward strand.
TTCGGTCTGGTGGCCGACATCCAGGCCGCCGACTCCATGCTCAAGGCGGCCAACGTCACCCTGGTGGGCATGGCCCAGATTGGGGCCGGCCTGGTCACCACCTTCGTCCAAGGGGACGTGGGGGCGGTGAAGGCAGCCGTCCAGGCCGGCATGGCCGATGCCGCCGCTGTGGGACAGCTGGTGGGGGGCCATGTGATCCCCAAGCCCCACGCCGTGGTGGGGGAGGCCATACCCGACCTCCGGGATGCCCCGGAGGCGTAAGCCGTCAAACGCAAAAACAAAAGGCGCCGCGTGTCTGAACAGCACCCCAATTGTTAGACAGTATGGTATACTACTAACGAATGGGGTGTTGTTTTATGCCAAAAGGGAAACC
>NZ_CALXGA010000099.1 GCF_944387725.1 uncultured Intestinimonas sp.
GTCTGCAAATTGTTGCTGAGCCGGTCGTAGCCGGTCTGCCACTGGTCATAGGCCAGATTCCGGTCGGCGTTGTACTGGTCCAGGGCGGCCAGATAGCGGTTGAAGTCCGCATCCTGGAGCCCCAGGGCGGTCTGCAAATTGTTGCTGAGCCGGTCGTAGCCGGTCTGCCACTGGTCATAGGCCAGATTCCGGTCGGCGTTGTACTGACTGAGGGTGTTGAGGAACTTGTCATAGTCGCTCTGTTCCGCCCCCTGGACCACCCCCAGGTCGGAGAGCTGCATGTCGTAGTCGTTGAGATACTGGTTGTAGGCCAGCTGGTAGAGCTCCGGGATTTTGTCGGCGAGCTGGGCGGCGTAGTAGTTCCCCGCCTGGCCCGCCGCGGCGGCGGCGTAGGAGGAGGGAATTCCGCCGGAGGCCGCCGCCGCCGCCCCCAGGGCATCCTCTGCGGCCCGCTGGCCCTCCCGGTTGTACTGCTTGCGGTACTGCTGGTAGAGGGGGTCGGTCTCGGGGCTGTAGGAGAAGTCCGGCCGCTGGAGAATCCCGGCGATGAGGTCCTGGATGGTCTCGTCGTAGCGGTTTTGGTAGGTGGGGGCGTCCTGGTAGGAGAAATCCCCATAGTTCTGCTGCTGCTGCCAGAGGCCGGCGATGTCCCCGGCGTAGCGGTCCTGGTAGGTTGGGGCGTCCTGGTAGGAGAAGTCCCCATAGTTCTGCTGCTGCTGCCAGAGGCTGGAGACGTCCCCGGCGTAGGGATTTTCGTAGGTGGGGGCGGCCTGACCATACTGGAAGTGTCCGGGGGACATCAGGTCCATGGTGAAGGAGCCCCCGTCGGCCCCGCCGGTGTAGCTGCCCCAGGAGGAGCGCAGGTTCTCGGCGTTCCGGTTGGCCAGGGCCCGCTCCTCATCGGTGGCGGCGTTGTGGTAGTCCTGCTTGTACTTCAGGATGGACATCCCAAAGTCCGGGTTCTGCCGGGCCATCTGGAGGTCGGCCTGGGAGAACTCCCCCAAAAGCCCGCTGTCCTGGGCGCTCTTTTGGAACTGGTCATAGGTGTATCGTGCCATCTCGTTCTCCTTTCTCACTGCCGCCCGGGGCGGCTTTTGAGGGCGCTTCCGGCGCGGGACGACTGGGACAGGGCATAGACCCGCCACATGCCCGCGCCGGTGAGGCGGAGGCGGCAGTGGTCGCACCGCCGGGGGACGATGGGCAGGAGGAAGCTCCGCTTTTGGGTGGCGGACAGCGCGTCCACCCTCCGCCAGACCCCGTCGGAGTCAAACTGGATATCCACCGCCAGGGCGGCCCCCGCCTCCAGCTCCACCCGGAGCTGGAGCTTCCCCGCCCCCTTCTTGTCCGGGCTCCCCTGGGTAAAGTCGGCAAACTCGGCCATGCTGTCCACCGCGCCCTCGGAGACGGCCCCCTCCGGGACCGTCCGGGCGCCGCCGCCGCACCACAGGGGCCCGGCGGCGGAGAGGAAATAGAGGGCCCCGTTCCACCCGAAGCCCACGGCCTCCAGGGCGTCCTCCCGGTGCCAGAGGCCGTACCTGGTGTCGTAGACGAAGAGGTGAAAGCGGTTCTCCCCGTCGGCCATGGAGACATAATACTTCACCCCGTCGCTGCCCCCCACGGCGCTGTGGTAGCGGACGCCGCCGAAGGCGTCGGCCACGCTCCGGGGGATGCCCCCGTTGTAGGCTGTGACCCCCGCCCGGGAGAGGTAGTACAACGTCTCCCCGGCGATGGCCAGGGACTGGTGGCTCCCCTTCTCCACCCCCAGGGAGGCGCTGCCCATGACCTGGAAGTTGGAGGGCCGGTCGCCGTAGACCTTGTAGATGTGCTCCTCCTTGAAGAAGCAGGGGTAGCCCAGGTAGGAGCAGCAGGCGGTGAAGTCCCCGGCGCTGCCCACATCCGCCGCGTAGGCGTCCGTGGAGAGGCCGTCGAAGACGTTCCAGTTGAAGGGGTCCCCCAGCTTGGAGGCATAGATGGTGTCCCCCTTGCAGCCCCACAGCCGGTTCTCGTTCTCGCAGAGAAAGTCCAGGTCCGGCATGTCCCGGGAGACCGTCAGCCGCTGGTTCTCCGCCGGGGTGAAGGAGTTCTCATAGAACCGCAGTTCATCCCCGTGGATCTCCCGGATGATGATGGTCTGGTTGTTGCCTTCGGCGGAGGCTCCGGCGATGGTCACGGCGTCCCCGGCGCGGAAGCGGCCGGCCCAGTTGGCCCCGGCGGCGTAGATGGTGTTGCCCTGGGCCTCCGCCCCGGCATAGGTCCCGTCCCGGAAGGCGGCGGTCCCGCTCCAGCCGGCCTCCAGGCTGCCAAATTCCTGGGTCAGCCGGTTGTAATAGACCTTGTCCGGCAGGAGGATGAGATAGGCCCCCAGGCTGGCGAACTGCTTCCGGCTGTCGCTGACGGTCCCCCGCCGGACCCCGCCGGCATAGAACCCCGTGCCGTCCACCCAGTAGAGCTCGTCCTTGGCGTAGAGGCCGTTGGGCTTGGCCAGGGACCCCGCCTTCCACCGGGGCCGCCGGGGGGTCAGGAGGGGATAGCCGTCGGAGGAGAGGTTTTCCATGTCCCACAGCTCCCCGTCCTGGGCGGCGGGGCTGTGCTGGTAGCCTCCGAACCGGACCTGGGTGGACTTCCGAAGCCCGCTGCCGCAGACCAGAGGGGGGAGTCCCGCCATGGACTACTCCCCCCTCTCTTTTTGGGCCTTTTCCAGGGCCCCCAGGGCCGCCCGGAGGGCGGTGCGGACGGCGGCGACCACGTCCAGGGCCTCCCCGCTGGCCTGGAGCCGGGCGAGGAGGCTGTAGGCCGCCTCCAGATTCTCTCTGATCTCGTTCATAAGCTTCCCTCCAAGGCCCGGACCCGCTGGTCCAGGCGCTGAATTTGATGGATGCACAAGGGGATAAACTCCTCATAGCGCAGGGAGTAGACGTACCCGCCGTCCGTCTCCTCATCGGGGCTTTTGACGAACCCGGCGAAGTCCAGGCTGGTGAGGCCCGCCGCCTCCAGGGCCTGCTCCACGTCCTGGGCGATGAGGCCCAGGTGGGTCCGGCCGCTCCTGCCGTTGTTATACTGGAAGGCGCAGGGCCTCAGGGTCCCGAAGAGGGCGTCGTAGGGGGACAGGTCGTAGCGGATGTCGTGCTTGCGGTTCCGGTCGGAGGTGGTGATGTCCGAGGAGGCGGTATAGACCTCCGACCACCGCCGGGCGCTGGTGCCGCAGGACTGGGCCCCGCTGCTGTGGGGGGCCAGGTCCCCATTTCCAACAAAAACATCGTCCTTGAGCTGGAGATAGGTCCCGTAGGAGCCGCTGCGGATATAGACATCTCCGGCCATGGAGTTGAGCTCAATGGCGCCGCTTCTCAAAACCACCTTTTGGCCGCCGTAGGAGGAAGCGGCGGATAACTCAATCAACCCTACTGGCTGCCCGGATCTGTCAAGCAGGCGAATCTCTCCGCCCTCCAAAGTAGAGGCGGATACGGTGCCGGTCATGATGCGGCTGCCGTCGATGTAGGTGGTGCCGCTGTAGCTCCAGCGGTCAATGGAGGACTGGGCGGCATTGGCGGTGTATATGGCATTTTCGATGTCGTTCTGGACGGCTGTGCTCAGGTCCCCGAAGGTAATGGCTCCGGTGAGGTTGAGCCGTCCGGCGTCGATGAGGCCGGTTTTAATACAGGCCCCGTTGATGGTGGTGGCGCCCTGGGCCAGGCCGGTGAAGGTCACCAGGCCGCTCATTTGGATGGTCTGGCTGGCGATGAGGGCGCTGCCCGACTTGAGCTGGATGGTACTGGCGGTGTCGCCGTTGCGGACCTCCAGGGTGAAGCCGTTCACCGTCTGGGTCAGCCGGGAGAGGTCCCCCTGGGTGCTGCTGATCTGGGTGCTGAGGGACTGGGCCGTCTGCCGAAGGGTGGAGACATTGCCCTCGGCGCTGGAAATGCGGCTGGTGAGGCTGGCGGCGGTCTGCTGAAGCATGGAGATATCCCCCTGGGCGCTTTGGATGGTACTGGAAAGGCTGGCGGCGGTCTGCTGGAGGAGGGAGACATTGCCCTCGGCGCTGGAGATCCGGCTGGTGAGGCTGGAGGCGGTCTGCTGGAGCACCGAGAGGTTTCCCTCGGCGTCGGAGATGCGGATGCTCAGGCTGGAGGCGGTCTGCTGGAGCACCGAGAGATTTCCCTCGGCGTCGCTCATGCGGATGCTCAGGCGCTCCGCCGTCAGGGAGAGGTCGGCCACATGCCCCTCCACATCCTCCAGGTGGATAGAGATGGGGTCGGTGATGATGCCGGCGATTTGGTCAAAAGCGGCGTCGTTGAAGTTCTCCCGCCCCAGGTTGGACAGGGCGTAGCGCAGCTGCTCCAGGAGCATATAGAGGTAGTTGGTGATGAGGTTGAACTTCTCGTCGGCAGACTGCTCCCCGGTGAGCTGGGGGAAGCCGGTGTCGGCGGCCAGGAGGCTGCTTGGCATGGCGGCTCCCCCCTCTCACAGGCCCAGCCTGGCCAGGAGGAACCCGACGACGCCGGTGATGACGGCGGCGAAGACGGTCTCCCAGCGCTTGCCGTGCTT
>NZ_CALXGA010000100.1 GCF_944387725.1 uncultured Intestinimonas sp.
CCGTCACCGGCTGGGACTATGTGCCCATGCTGATGGTGCGCCGGGACGGGACGGAGCGGGTGTTCACCCTCACCGACGCCTCCTCCATCCCCACCGGCGCCGGCGACGCCCTGGCCCAGCGGCTGGATCAGGCGGCGGCGGACTGCCTGGAGATCCTGGGGCCCCCGCCGTCCATGGAATAGGGGGAGCAAAATACCAAGCCCAGGTGTCTTCCGCAAACACAGGCCCTTGGGACCTTCCAGGTCCTCGGACCGGCAGCACCGCGCAAAGATTGTGCGCCAGACGTGCCAGCAGATGGTGTACAAAGCCGCCAGGCAGTTCTTTGTGCGGCGCTGCCTTTACTTTTTCTGCCTTTCGTTGTATGATAGAAAACGCTGGAGCGCCGGCTGGCCAGCTCCGGCGGAATTTCTTGCGGAGGAATCAGTCATGCCCGACGACCACAGATACCAATACCACGGCTCCCAGGGCGGCTCCCCCGGCCGGGGAAACGGCGATCTCGCCTCCTGGGTGCCCATTCTCATCTTCCTCTTCTGCTTCCCCCCGCTGGGGGTCATTCTGCTGGCCCTGAAGCTCACGGGGATCACCGAGAAGAAGCAGCGGACCTACGGGAACCGGCATCCCTACGACATCCAGCGGGGGGCCGCCCAGGGGAGCGCCCAGGCCGGACCTCAGGCCGCCCCCCAAGGTCCCCGGGAGCGGCGCTACTACCGCCAGGCCCAGGCCGCCCCGGCCGGACAGAAGGCCGGAAAGAAGGGCTACGCCCGGAAGGCCGGCCGGAACCCCGGCAGGGGCCTGATGATCGGCGGGGCCGTCCTGGCGGCCGTCTTCGGCATGATGGGCCTGAGCGCATTTCTGGACGCCCTCTCCTGGGGCGGGCTCTTCTACAGCCTGGAGGACATCTTCCTCCCCCTGGCCTTCTGCGGCGGCGGGCTGAGTATGCTCTGGTACGGCCTGACCAAGAACCGGCGGGCCAAGCGGTATCGGAACTACCTGGCCCTCATCGGCCAGCGGGAGTCCATCTCGGTTTCCGCCCTGGCAGAGGCCTCCGGCCTCTCGGCCCGGCGGGTCCGGGAGGACCTCCAGGACATGCTGGACGCAGGGATCTTCCCCGCCGGCTACCTGGACCTGGGGGCGGACCGGCTGGTCCTCAGCGATGAGGGCATTCAAGACCACAAGCCCGAACCGGAACCCGAGCCGGAGACGCCCCCCAAGGGCATGGAGCGGGAGGAGGCCGTCCTCACCGAAATCCGGACCCTGAACGACGCCATTGAGGACGCCGAGATGAGCCGGAAGATCGACCGCATCGGGGAGATCACCGGGAAGATTTTCGCCTACTTACGGGAGAAGCCAGACAAGGAGGGCCAGCTTCGGAGCTTTTTGAGCTACTACCTCCCCACCACGCTGAAGATTCTGGGCTCCTACGCCCAGATGGAGGCCCAGGGCATTGAGGGGGAGAACATCTCCGCCGCCAAGGACCGCATCGAGGGCATGATGGACAAGGTGGTGGACGGCTTTGAAAAGCAGCTCGACCGCCTCTTCCAGGACGACGCCATGGACATCACCACCGATGTGGAGGTCCTGGAGCGGATGCTGGAAAAGGACGGCCTGGGCGGCGCCGGGATGACCCTGGGGGGCTGAGCGGCGTTGAACTTCGGAAAACACAAGGCAGCGCCCCGCAATGTGCGGGGCGCTGCCTCTTTTTATGGGCTTGTACGGACTCAGCCCTCCATCCGGGCGATCAGGCCCACCCGGCGGGCGTGGCGGCCTCCCTCGAATCCGGTGGTGAGGAAGGTCTCCACAATGCGCTCGGCCAGGTTGGGGCCCACAATGCCGGCCCCCAGGGCCAGCATGTTGGCGTCGTTGTGGCGGCGGCTCATCTCGGCCGTCAGGGAGTCGGTACACAGGGCGCAGCGGATGCCCCTGACCTTGTTGGCGGCGATGGAAATGCCGATGCCTGTGGTGCAGATGACAATGCCCCGGCTGCACTGGCCGGAGGCCACCGCCTGGGCGGCGGCCTGGGCGAAGACGGGGTAGTCACAGCTTGTGGCGTCTGGACAGCCAAAGTCCTGATAGGCCAGTCCGCGCTCGTCCAGGAAGTGCTTGAGACGCTCCTTGAGGGCGAAGCCGCCGTGGTCGGAACCCAGTGCAATCATGACAAAATCCTCCTCATGTTACAGTTTCACAGGCCGGGGGACCCGCTTTTCATAGACGGTGACATAGCGGAAGCCCGTGTCGGCCAGGAGTTCATAGGCCTCCCGGACCCCCTTGGCCACGTTTTCGGGGCTGTGGGCGTCGGAGCCCACAGTGACCAGCTCGCCCCCCACCTCCCGGTAGAGGGCCAGCACCGGCCGCCAGTCGTCCACCGTGCGGCCGTTGTAGGTGTTGACCTCGATGGAACGGCCGTTGTGGACCGCCAGCCGCAGAATCTCCCGGAGCTGGTCCCGGTAGCGGTCCAGGGAGACATTCTGTCCTGCCCGGAGGTTCATATAGCGCAGGGGGTAGATGATGTGGCCCAGGGCGTCGCAGCAGGACATGGGGGCAAGCCGGAGCATACTGCCGAAGTAGTTGTCCAGGCAGGCATAGCAGGTCTCCGGGGTCTGGTAGTCCACAAAGTAGAAGTCCCCGCCTCCGGCCTCCGGGGTCAGGTTGTGGAGGGATCCGATGACAAAGTCCACCTCCGGCCGGTCCACAGCGGCCTGGGCCTTATCGGGGAAGAAGGGGGCGCTGCCCAGCTCCAGGCCCAGCCGGAGGGTCAGGCGGCCCCGGAAGGCGTCCTGGGCCTCCCGGAGCTGTTCCACCGCCGGGGCCCAGTCGCAGGGAGCCGCCGCCGGCGTGCCGTCCAGCTCCAGCAGGTCGTAGTGGTCGGTAACACACAGCTCCGAGAGCCCGGCCCGGACGGCGGCCTGGGCCATTTCGGCCAGGGGGGCCTCGCTGTCGGGGGAGAGACGGGTGTGGGTGTGGTAGTCAATGAGATACATGATGCGGGACCTCCGATTTTCGTGCTCCAGGGCCTCAGAAGGGCCAGGAGGGGAACCATTTGAGAAAGGTGGACGTGTACCAGGTGGGGGTCATCAGGCCGATGAGCACCGGGTAGAAGGCGGCGTAGAGGACCGCAGCCCCGGCGGTGAGGCCGTAGACCGGGACCTTCCACCGGCGGTCCCGCTCCATCAGGCCGTCGAAGAGCTGACAGATGGCCAGCACCAGGAAGAGGGTGGAGGGGAAGTAGTGGTACGCGAAGGTGGTGCGGCCGATGAGGAACCAGGGCAGGAGCTGGGAGAAGTAGCCCACCAAGATGAAGAGGGCCCTGGGGGAGGGGGCTGGGAAGCACCAGGCGGCCAGGGCCCCTGTCCCCAGGAAGAGGAGGACCACCGCCGCCATCAGCAGGAGGAGCCCGCAGCAGGAGAGGGGAACGTCCTGGGAGATGGGCTGGGAGAAGAACTGCTCCAGGGTTACCGGCAGCGGGGGAAAGACCTGGAGCACCAGGATGCAGGAGAGGATCCCCGCCAGGGCCAGGGCGGCGAAGAGGCCCATCCGGGCGGCCCGCCGCCGGAGGGACTGGGCGGCGCAGGCCACCATGGCCAGCAGGCCGCCCCAGCAGACGATGGGGTTGTTGAAGCAGCCGAAGGCGGCCTTGAGGCCCTCCCCGGCCCGGGAGGTGCTGTCCAGGTAGTAGAGGATGGGCCGGGCGTCCACCACCCACTGGAACCACCGGGAGGAATAGGGGTGAGAGGCGGTGACCCCCTCGTGGTAGGTGAGCATGAAATGCTGATTCTGGAGCATGATGTCCACGATGTTCCGGGAGCCGTTGACAAAGAGTTCCCGCTCTCCCCGGAGGACCTGCGGCAGGCAGACGAAGGGCCAGGAGAAGATCTCCAGCAGGATGCCCCCCAGGCTGGCCGCATTCCCCCGGGCGGCGGCGTAGGGCCAGTAGGAGAGGGTGTAGATCAGGAGGGGGAGCAGCACAAAGCAGAGGCCGGAGAAAAGGAGGATCTTCCAAATCCAGGGGAGCTTGCCGGGGACCTCGGCGGGCCATTCCCGGAGCTTGCAGCCCAGGCCGATGAAGTAGAGGACGGCCAGGCCCACCGCCCCATAGATCACCGTCCACTTGCTGGCGGCCCCCAGGCCCCAGGAGAGGCCTGACAGGAAAAGGGGCAGGGCGCAGCGGCGGAAGGCGGTCCCCGCCGGCAGGGCCAGATAGCGGTAGAGGAAGTAATACATCAACAGGATAAAGAAGACCCCGTAGGTGTCGATGGTGGCGATGCGGGTCTGGGTCAGGTGCATGAAGTCGAAGGCGAAGAGGGCGCTGCCGCAGGCGGCCACCGGGGTCTTGCCGAAGAGGTTCTTCAAAAAGAGGTAGAGGATGGGGAGCATCAGCACCCCGAAGAGGGCCCCCATGAACCGCCAGCCGAAGGGGGTCATGCCGAAGAGGCGGATGCCCAGGCCGAGGATGAGCTTTCCCAGGGGCGGGTGGGAGACCTCGTAGGGGTAGACGTTCTCGATGTGCTCCAGGGCGGTGCGGGGGTGGTAGATCTCGTCGAA
>NZ_CALXGA010000101.1 GCF_944387725.1 uncultured Intestinimonas sp.
ATCGCCGGGGTGGACAAGGCCTCCTGCGACGCCGCCAAGAAGACCATCGAGACCATCGTCTTCGTCCCCGAGGTGGGGCAGCTCTACTACGGCAAGGTGGTGCGGATTTTGCCCTTCGGCGCCTTCGTGGAGCTGGCCCCCGGCAAGGACGGCATGGTCCACATCTCCAAGCTGGCCAACCACCGGGTGGAGAAGTGCGAGGACGTGGTGAACATCGGCGACATGATCTGGGTCAAGGTCATCGAGATCGACGAGAAGGGCCGGGTAAACCTCTCCTACAAGGACGCCCTCCGGGACATTGAGCGCAACCCCGGCCTCAAAAAGTAAGTTTTCTGAAAAGATGCTCCGGCGGGCGGGTGTGGACCCGCCCGCCGGTTTTTACGCGGAAGAGGAGGGACCTGCATGACACTGGAGGCGCTTTGGACGGGCTCCGGCGCGGCGGCCTGGGGGACCTGCGCCTACCGGGACCTGCTCCCCTACATGGACCCGGCCGCCCAGGCCCGGGCGGAGGCGCTGTGCCCCGCCCCCGCCGGGGTCTTTGTGGCGGCCTATCCCTACTTCCCCGGAGATGCGCCGGGGAACCTGTCCCTCTACGCCCGGGGCCAGGACTACCATGTGGCCGTCCCCAGGCGGATGGAGGGGGTCTGTGAGGGGCTCCGGGCCCTCTACCCGGACCGGCGCTTCGTGCGGATGGTGGACGACTCCCCCCTGCCGGAGCGGCTGTGCGCGGGGCTGGCCGGGGTGGGCCTCCGGGGGCGCAGCGGCATGACCATCGTGCCCCCCTGGGGGACCTACCTCTTCCTGGGGACGATTCTCACCGACCTCCCCCTGGAGAGCGCCCCGGAGGTCTCGCCCCTGTGCATGGACTGCGGGGCCTGCCTGGCCGCCTGCCCCGTCGGGGCCCTGACGGAGGCGGGGGTGGACCGGAGCCGCTGCCTCTCCGGCCTGACCCAGCGGAAGGGGGCGCTGACCGAACAGGAGCGGGAGATCCTCACCCGCCACGGCCTGGTGTGGGGCTGCGACCTGTGCCAGCGGGTGTGCCCCTACAATCAGGACGCGCCCCTCTCCCCGCTGCCGGAGTTCCGGGAGGACCAGATCACCACACTGGGGCCCCAGGATGTGGCCGCCCTCACCAACCGGAAGTTTCGGGAGAAATACGCCGGCCGGGCCTTCACCTGGCGGGGCCCGGGGGTTTTGCGGCGGAACCTGGAGCTCCACCGGGAGCCCTCCGGTGGGAAGGGGCCGGAAAAAGAGACGGAACGCACATAAAAACACCGCCTTCCGGGGAAGCTGACCCCGGAAGGCGGTGTTTTTATGCAAGTACGAGAACTGATGAACCAGAGCGTGGTCTCCATCACCCCCGGAGAGTCGGCCTCCCTGGCCGCCCGGCTTCTGGCCCGGCACCAGCTGGGCGCCCTGCCGGTCTGCGGCGAGGACGGGGGCCTCCGGGGTATTGTCACCGACCGGGACATCGTGACCCGGTGCGTGGCCGCCGAGACCGACCCCCATCAGGTGCCGGTCCGGGACATCATGTCCCGGAACTGCGCCGTGGTCTCCCCCGGCGACGACGCCGCGGAGGCCGCCCGGCGGATGGCGGAGCAGCAGGTCCGCCGCCTGCCGGTGATGGAGGGCAATCAGGTGGTGGGCATGGTCTCCCTGGGGGACCTGGCCAAATGCCGGGCCTGTAATATGGAGGCGGCGGAGGCCCTCTCCGAGATTTCGGAGAATGTCCACCGCTCCCCCGGCCCTGGGGAGCCGGGCTGAGGAAGGAGGCCCCGGCGGCGGAACTTGTTCCGCCGCCGGGGCTCCGCCGCGTACGCTTCCGGTTCAGCCGGAGGTCTGGGGCACGATGACCCCGCCGGTCTTGAGGATGCTCCCCGGCGGTACGGCCCCCCGGACGCAGGAGACAGGGTAGATGTGGGTGTCCCGCCCCACCACGGCGCCGGGGTTGAGGACGGTGTTGCAGCCCACCTCCACCCGGTCCCCCAGGATGGCGCCGAACTTCTTCCGGCCGGTCTCCAGGCGGCGGGCGCCGTCCTTCACCACCACCGAGGTCTTGTCGGACTTGACGTTGGAGGTGATGGAACCCGCCCCCATGTGGCTGCGGTAGCCCAGGATGGAGTCCCCGACATAGTTGTAGTGGGGGACCTGGACATGGTCGAAGAGGATGACGTTCTTGAGCTCCACCGAGTTGCCCACCACGCAGCCGGCCCCCACCAGGGCCGAACCCCGGATGAAGGCCCCGTGGCGCACCTCGGTCTCCGGCCCGATGATGCAGGGGGCTCCCAGCCAGGCGGAGGGATAGACGTTGGCTGTTTTGTGGACCCACACCCGGGGGGAGGGCTGATCGTATTCCTTGGGAGGAAGCGCCGGGCCCAGCCGGAGAATCAGGTCTGAAATGCCCTCCAGGGCCTCCCAGGGGTAGCGGAAGCCCGCCAGATATTCCCCTGCCAGGGTATGAGACAGGTCCAGCAGCGCCGGTATTTCCAGATTCATGACACAGTTCCTTTCTGTGTGCGGCGGTCCCCGCCGCGCATATTCTCATGGATATTATACCGGATTTTCCGCTTTTTGCAAGCCCCGGCCCTCACGCCGCCAGCTGCCGGCCGGTGTGGTCAATGGTGTAGTCGGTGTTGTAGGCCCCCGGCAGCAGGAGCTGGGAGATTGGCACAAAGGTGTAGCCCTCCTGGAGCAGGGTCTCCAGAATGGCGGGCAGGGCCTCCGGGGTGTGGAGGGCCGCGTTGTGGAAGAGGACGATAGACCCCGGCTGCACCCGGCTCACCACCCGCTTGGTGATCTCTTCGGCGGAGAGGTCCTTCCAGTCCAGGCTGTCACGTTCCCAAACAGGTTCAAGTATTGAACTGCTTACAAGATATTGATAATTTTCTCTATATGTTGTACAAAGACGTGAATCAATAACAGCACGCCAAAAGAGAAGATGCGCTATATCCTTATTTTGTAAGGAATTGCCTGATATCAACAGATAAATTTAAGGGTGTACGGGAAATATTAGGTTCAGCATACATGAGGCGGCAGGAGTTCGACTCCTGCCGCCTCATACCTTCCAGATAACCTCCGCAGTTTCACCAGACAGCCTGATTTCCTGGATGAACTGGGCCGCCACCAGTTTCTTTTGCTCAAAGTCCAAAGGTCCGAATTTCAGGTGGTTCAGCTTTGGCGGGGGCTGTTTATGTAGCTTGGCCTGCCGGTCCAGCAGTTCCCCCCGCTGGGCCTCCAGCTTTTCAATGGTACGGTTGATATAGGGCATAGTCAGGTCGCTGCTCTCGGCTAGGGCGGACATGAGGCGATCAATCTTCTGGTCAATCAGCGCCAGAGCCTGCGCCGTCTCCTGGTCTTCCTCGATATTGGCCTCTACGTCCGGACATTCCGCCAGCAACCGCTCCAGCTCCACCTCCACGGAGGCCTCTAGCTCTCGGAGTTGAATCCGAATAGAAGCGTCGCAAAGACCCAGATTGGAACGCCCGCTGCACACCAGATAATACTTGTCCTTGTCCCGGTTGACCTTGACGCTATACCCGCAACAGGCACACTTGAGCAGGCCGGAGAACCAGGTGTGTTTGCCCCGCCCGGCTCCACCTAGCTGCCGGTTGGCGTCCAGCTTGTACTGGCACTGGAGCCACAGCCCGGAGGAAATCAGCCCATAATGTGTGGACAGGGAGAAGTGCTGTTCCTTGAGGTCCTGATACTTGCCGGCACTCCGGTCCCGCTTCCCTACAATCATCCCGGCATGGAGCCCGTCAAATTCCGCCAGGGCGTTGGAGAAAATCAAGCCCTTACCCTGATAATAGAGGTAGACATCCTCGTCTACCATAACGTATAATGGGCTATGTAGGATACGGGACAGGGACACATTGTCCCAGGTAGACCGTTTGGGGGCTGGGATACCGTCGGCGTTTAATCCCCGCGCCACGCTGCCCAGGGTGGCCTCCGGTTGGGCATAGTCCTGGAAGATTCGCTCTACCACAGGGGCCCGTTCATTGGGTAACAGCCCCGGCGCTGGTTTTCCGTCCGGCCCTGGCAGCTTTCCAATAGAAAAGCCGTAGGGTGCAGGACCGCCCGGCCAGGAGCCTAGCTTGGCCCGCTGATAGTAGTTGTCACGCACCCGTTCGGCGGTGGTCTCCCGCTCCAACTGGGCAAAGACCATAATGATATTCAGCATGGCCCGGCCCATGGGCGTGGAGGTATCAAAGGTCTCATTGATAGAGACGAATTCCACATTGTGCTGTTTCAGAATCTCCCACAGCCGCCCAAAGTCGGCAATCGAGCGGGAAAAGCGGTCCAGACGGTAGACCACGATCTTCTGAATCAGACCTCGTTCTACGTCCTCCATCATTCGCTGAAAGTCGGGGCGGTTGGTGTTCTTACCGGAGTAGCCCTTGTCCTGGTAGATGAGGGGCTTCTCTCCGGCCTTCTGCCGGCACAGGTCGATCTGCCCCTGGATGGAGAGGCTGTCCGCCTTGTCCACGGACTGCCGGGCATAGATCGCGTCCAAG
>NZ_CALXGA010000102.1 GCF_944387725.1 uncultured Intestinimonas sp.
GACGGCCGGGCTCAGTATGAGGTGGAGTTCTACGCCAACAACACCGAGTACGACTACGACATCGACGCCACCACCGGCGACATCCGCAGCTACGACTACGACGCCGAGTACTATACGCCCCCTGCCACCAGCCAGAGCGGCGACACCATCTCCGAGTCCCAGGTCAAGGAGATCGTACAGAGCCGGTCCGGCACCTACGACGGCACCTTCAGCCGCATTAATCTGGACTGGGATGACGGCCGCATGGTCTATGAGGGCGAGTACTACAGCGGATGGACCGAGTACGAGTTTGAGATCGACGCCTACAGCGGCACTATTCTGGGCTGGGATTGGGACTGAGTCCCCCCAGGGTCCCCACCCAGAAACGCAACCCCCTGGGGGAGGCAGCGCCTCCTCCAGGGGGTTCTCCATTTCCTGCCGCAGTCCTCCCTGCCGAAGCGCCCCCAACGGCGCACGCCGCCGCCCCGGGGAAAGAACCCCTCCCGGGCCTGGGGTTCAGCCCCCGGTGGCCGAGCGGGGCTATGTAGTCAGCGACGGCGTCCGGGCCACCGCCAACTGGTGGGTGGCCACCTTCCCGGATCCGGCCGTCCCCCGCATGACCATTGGGGCCAACTTCATCGGCGACGGCCAGCGGCTCCCCGAGGCCGGGGACGGCTGCCAGGAGGACGAGCAGCGGCCATGTAAATTTCTGATTTTATGGAAGCTCGGGCCTGGACAGGGGGCGAAAAAAGGAATAGAATAGAGGAGAAAGGGAGGCTGCCCTATGACCTATCTTGTGACATTCCGCTCCCACTTTGACGCGATTCTCACCAACCGGGCCCTGAAGAGCGCCGGGGTGGACGTGCGCCTGATGCCCGTCCCCCGGAGTCTCTCCTCCTCCTGCGGCACCTGCGTCGTCTTCCCCCTGGCGCCGGGCCAGCCCATCCCGGATCGGGTGGAGCCGCCGGTGGAGGTGGAGCACGTCTACCGCCAGCGCGGACCGGACTGGGAGCTGATCCAGTGAGCGCCCTGGAGCCGGACGTTTCTCCGCAAAACAAAAACAACGAGGTTTGACCCCTCTCGGGGCCAGACCTCGTTGCCGTTTCCAGCTATTTGGGTGCGCTGGTTACACCAGCTGCACAATGGCCATCTCGGCAGCGTCGCCCCGCCGGGGGCCGATCTTCACCACGCGGGTGTAGCCGCCGTTGCGGTCGGCGTACTTGGGGCCGATCTCGTCGAAGAGTTTCTTGGCCACGTCCTCCTTGGTGAGGAAGGACAGGGCCTGACGGTAGGTGGCCAGGCTGTTGTGCTTGGCCAGCGTGACCATTTTCTCCGCCACAGGGGCCACCTCTTTGGCCCGGGCGTAGGTGGTCTTGAGCTGGCCGTTCTCCAGCAGATAGGTCACCATAGCGCGGAGCATCGCCCTGCGCTGGTCGGAACGCTTGCCTAACTTACGGTATCCAGACATGATACGTCAACTCCTAACGGCCTTTCGCACGGCGAAAGCCCTTGTTGTAAATTCGTCCCGAAGGCCGGAGCCTTCCGAGGGGGGCCCTCCGGCGCCCTGCGGCATTCGGCGGGGGACGTTACATGCCCGCCGGACCACCCCTCTTCCGCGTGGGTTCAGGGCTTGTTTGAAACAGAGCGATGTGTCCAGCGGCGAGGGATTTTGCCCGCTGGCAAGCAATTTTTCCGCAGGAATCCTGACGGATTTCAAGGAAAAATTGCGCCGTCCAGGGGGCAAAAGCCCCGCCGGTTGGGCATGTTGACATTTTTCAAACAAGCCCTAGTTGCTGTTGTCATCGCTGGCCAGGCTCAGGCCCATCATGGCCAGCTTGTTGATGACCTCCTCCAGGCTCTTCCGGCCCAGATTGCGGACCTTCATCATCTCTTCCTCGGTCTTGGAGATCAGATCCTCCACCGTGTTGATGTTGGCCCGCTTGAGGCAGTTGAAGGACCGGACCGACAGGTCCAGCTCCTCAATGGTGAGCTCCAGCACCTTGTCCCGCTGGGCCTCCGCCTTCTCCACCACCGTGGACTTGTTGCCCATGGTCTCGCTCAGGTCGGTGAAGAGCATGAAATGGTCCACCAGGATGCGGGCGCCCAGGCTCACCGCGTCCCGGGCGGTGATGGTCCCGTTGGTCCATACCTCCAGGGTGAGCTTGTCAAAGTCGGTGAGGTCGCCCACACGGGTGTTCTCCACTGTGTAGTTGACCTTTTTCACCGGGGTGTAGATCGAATCCACCGGGATCACACCGATGACCGTCTGGGGCTGCTTGTTCCGGTCGGCGGGGACGTAGCCCCGGCCGTGGGACAGGGTCAGCTCCATGTTCAGGGAGGCGTCTGGGCCCAGAGTGGCGATGTGGTGCTCAGGATTGAGAATCTCCACCTCGCCGTCGGCCTTGATGTCGCCGGCCGTGACCTCGCCCTCCCCGCTGCGCTCAATGTAGACGGTCTTCATGCCCTCCGAGTGGAGCTTAGCGATGATGCCCTTTACATTGAGGACGATCTCCGTGACATCCTCCTTCACGCCGGGGATGGTGCTGAACTCGTGCTGGACCCCGGCGATCTTGATGGAGGTCGCCGCGGTGCCGGGCAGCGAGGAGAGCAGAATCCGGCGCAGAGAGTTGCCCAAAGTGGTGCCATAGCCGCGCTCCAGCGGCTCCACCACATACTTGCCGTAGGAGCCGTCGCCGGGGTTTTCCACGCATTCGATGCGCGGCTTTTCGATTTCTACCATGAAACAGTTACCCTCCTTGTTGCGGCGGCGGAGGGGTCAGTTCCGCCGTATCGTCATATGGTTCGTCGCGGAGCCCCTGGGGGAGATCCCCCCAAGGTCCGCAGTCGAGGGTATCAAAAGGATCACTTGGAATACAACTCGACGATGAGGTGCTCCTCGATGGGCAGGTCGATGTCCCCACGCTCCGGCATCTTGGCCACCACACCCCGGAGGGTGTTCTTCTCCCGCTCCAGCCACTGGGGCAGGGTGACCATCACTGCGTCCTCGCCGGTCAGACGCTTAAACTTCACAGAGGAGCGGCTCTTCTCCGCCACCTCGATGACGTCGCCCACGCTCACCAGGTAGGAGGGGATGTTCACCCGCTTGCCGTTGACGGTGAAGTGGCCGTGGTTCACCATCTGCCGGGCCTCCCGGCGGGTCATGGCGAAGCCCAGGCGGTAGACCACGTTGTCCAGACGGCGCTCCACCAGGATGAGCAGGTTCTCGCCCGTCTTGCCCTGGGCCTTGGCGGCCCGGTCGTAGTACATGCGGAACTGCTTCTCCATGATGCCGTAGACAAACTTCACCTTCTGCTTCTCGCTGAGCTGCATGGCGTACTCAGACTGCTTCCGGCGGACGTTGGCTTTGGGGTTGCGGTTGGTGGTCTTCTTGGCGTATCCCATGGCCGCCGGGGAAATATTCAGCGCCTTGCAGCGCTTGGCCACGGGTTGCATATTCTTTGCCATATTCTTATTTCCTCCTTCTGTCCGTCATCAGACGCGGCGGCGCTTGGGCGGCCGGCAGCCGTTGTGGGGGACGGGAGTCACGTCCTTGATGAGGGTGACCTCCAGGCCCACCGCCTGCAGGGCGCGGATGGCGGCCTCGCGGCCGGCGCCGGGGCCCTTCACATACACTTCGACGGTCTTCAGCCCGTGCTCCATGGCGGCCTTGGCGGCCGTCTCGGCGGCGGTCTGGGCGGCGAAGGGGGTGGATTTCCGGGAACCGCGGAAGCCCAGGCCGCCGGAGGAGGCCCAGCTCAGGGCGTTGCCGCCCATGTCGGTCACGGTAACCATGGTATTGTTGAAGGAGGAGCGGATATGCACCTGGCCCTTCTCGATATTCTTTCTCTCGCGGCGCTTGCGCACCACTTTCTTGCCTTTCGCAGCAGTAGCCATCGTGTTTCTCCCTCCTTACTTCTTCTTGTTGGCGACAGTGCGCTTGGGACCCTTGCGGGTGCGGGCGTTGGTCTTGCTCCGCTGGCCCCGGACGGGCAGGCCCTTGCGGTGCCGGATGCCCCGGTAGCAGCCGATCTCGGTCAGGCGCTTGATGTCCATCGCCACGTCGCGGCGCAGGTCGCCCTCCACCGTGTAGCCGTTGGCGATCACCTCGCGCAGCTTGGCCTCGTCGTCCTCGGTCAGGTCCTTCACCCGGGTGTCGGGATTGATCCCGGCCTCCTTCAGGATCTTGTTGGCGCTGGTGCGCCCAATGCCGAAGATGTAGGTGAGACCGATCTCCACTCTCTTGTCCTTCGGCAGGTCAATGCCGGCAATACGTGCCATATTTCTTCAGCGCCTCCTTAACCTTGTCTCTGCTTGTGCTTGGGGTTTTCGCAAATGACCATGACTTTGCCCTTGCGCTTGATGATCTTGCACTTCTCGCACATGGGCTTCACGGACGGTCTGACTTTCAT
>NZ_CALXGA010000103.1 GCF_944387725.1 uncultured Intestinimonas sp.
GTCAAAACCACCACGGAGACCTCCTGCGTGGCGGAGCTCATGCGGATGTATCAGAAGCTGGCGGAACACGCATAGGGTATTCGCGTCCGTCCGTAAATCGCTGCATTTTCAGCATACGGCGGTGATATACTATACAAAGATTCCCTTCCGCAGGGAAGTGTTTTTGGCTTTCTGCCGCATTGATTCTTCATTTTCCTTTGATATATAATAGGTGTGAAACAGGGAGACGGATGTTTTCCATCCCTGGGACCCGAGGAGCGCCGGGACCGTCTGGAAAGGACGGACCTGGAGGCTCCTAAAATTTCATTAGGAGGTTCGTCTACCATGAGTCAGGAACGTGTCTACAACTTTTCCGCCGGTCCCTCCATGCTCCCTCTGGAAGTTTTGGAGCGCGCCGGGTCAGAGATCACCAATTACCAGGGCTCCGGCATGTCAGTCATGGAGATGAGCCACCGCTCCAAGGCCTTTCTGAAGATTTTCGACGACACCCAGGCCAAGCTCCGCAAGCTGATGAAGGTCCCTGAGAACTATAAAATCCTCTTCCTCCAGGGGGGCGCCTCCACCCAGTTCTCCGCCGTGCCCCTGAACCTCATCGGCAAGAGCGGCAAGGCCGACTACGCCGTCACCGGCAACTTCTCCAACCTGGCCTACAAGGAGGCCCAGAAGTACGGGACTATCTCCCTGGCCGCCTCCAGCGAGGACAAAAACCACACCTACATCCCTGCCCAGGACCAGCTCAAGCTGGACCCTGAGGCCAGCTACTTCTACTACTGCGCCAACAACACCATCTATGGAACCGAGTGGCAGTACATCCCCGAGACCGGAAGCGTGCCCCTGGTGTGCGACATGTCCTCCGACATCCTCTCCCGCCCGGTGGACGTGAGCCGGTACGGCGTCATCTTCGCCGGGGCCCAGAAGAACATGGCCCCCGCCGGCCTCACCGTGGTCATCGTCCGGGAGGACCTGGCCGGCCGCGAGCTGCCCTTCACCCCCAAGATGCTGGGCTACCAGATCATGATTGACAAGGACTCCATGTACAACACGCCCCCCTGCTGGTGCATCTATATGCTGGGGCTGGTGCTGGACTGGCTGGAGGGCCAGGGGGGCGTCGAGGGCATGGAGGCCATCAAGCACCGCAAGGCCCAGATGCTCTACGATGTCATTGACAGCTCCAAGCACTTCACCTGCGCGGCGGAGAAGGGCTCCCGGTCCGACATGAACGTCACCTTCCGCTCCGACAGCGAGGAGCTGGACGCCAAGTTCGTCTCCGAGGCCGCCGCCGCCGGCTTCACCAACCTGAAGGGCCACCGCAGTGTGGGCGGTATGCGGGCCTCCATCTACAACGCGATGCCCGCGGAGGGCGTGGAGAAGCTGTGCGGCTTCCTCCGAGCCTTCGACCAGAAGAATTGAGGAGGGAACTACCGATGTACCGTATCAAAACCATGAATAAGATCTCCCCCACCGGGCTGGCCGTCCTGGACGCCTCCCGCTTCGCCGTCTCCGACGGCGTGGAGAACGAGGACGGCATCCTGGTGCGCTCCGCTGAGCTCCACGACTACCAGTTTCCCCCCGCCCTCCGTGCCATCGCCCGGGCCGGCGCCGGCACCAACAACATCCCCGTGGACCGCTGCTCCGAGAGCGGCATTGT
The DNA here is from genome assembly GCF_944387725.1 of uncultured Intestinimonas sp. Taxonomy (GTDB): domain Bacteria; phylum Bacillota; class Clostridia; order Oscillospirales; family Oscillospiraceae; genus Intestinimonas. The sequence continues at coordinate 1,649 of NZ_CALXGA010000103.1, forward strand.
GGTCTTCAACACCCCCGGCGCCAACGCCAACGCCGTCAAGGAGCTGGTCATCTGCGCCCTGATGATCGCCTCCCGGGACGTGGTGGGCGGCGTCGAGTGGGTCAAGGCCCAGGCCGCCGCCGGGGAGGACGTGGCCAAGGCGGTGGAGAAGGGCAAGAGCCAGTTTGTGGGCCCCGAGATCTCCGGCAAGAGCCTGGGGGTCATCGGCCTGGGGGCCATCGGCGTGCTGGTGGCCAACATCGCCACCAAGCTGGGCATGACCGTCTACGGCTACGACCCCTTCCTCTCGGTGGACGCCGCCCTCTCCCTGTCCCGGATGGTCCACCATGTCACCGACCTCACCAGCATCTTTAAAACCTGCGATTACATCACCATCCACGTCCCCCAGACCCCCGACACCAAGGGGATGCTCAACGCCGCCGCCTTCGACCAGATGAGGACCGGCGTGCGCATCATCAACCTGGCCCGGGGCGGCCTGGTGGTGGACGAGGACATCATCGCCGCCCTGGGCAGCGGCAAGGTGGCCCGGTATGTCACCGACTTCCCCAACAGCCAGCTGGCCGCAGCCAAAAATGTGACGCCCATTCCCCACCTGGGGGCCTCCACCCCCGAGAGCGAGGAGAACTGCGCGGTCATGGCCGCCCAGGAGCTCCGGGACTACCTGGAGACGGGCAACATCCGCAACTCCGTGAACCTGCCCACCCTGGAGCAGGACTGGTCCGGGGAAACCCGGCTGTGCCTCATCCACCGCAACGTGCCCAACATGCTGGCCGCCATCACCGCCACCCTGTCCAAGGACCAGGTAAACGTGGCCAACATGACCAACAAGTCCAAGGGCAACTACGCCTACACCATCGTGGACGTGGACGCCCGGGTGGGGGACGCCGTGGCCGACGAGCTCCGGGCCATCGGCGGCGTGCTCCGGGTCCGGGTCCTGCGGCACTGAGCCTGTCTTGCGAAACAAGCGGCGGCATACGCGATTTGCGTATGCCGCCCTTTTGTTTGCTCCGCCCCTACGGCAGCTCCTCCGGCAGGAAGAGCTCCAGGGGGAGGACGTCGGAGAGCTCCGTCAGCAGCGGAGAGAAGCCTCCGCTGTAGTCGGCCCGGGGGCTGCGGAGGATGCCGCCCTCCTCCGGCGGCCGGATGGGCAGGGAGACCACGCACCGCAGGCCCTTCTGGGGGCGGTCCTCCACCACCGCCACGCCGCCGTGGAGCCGGGCGATCCGCCGCACCGCGTCCAGCCCCAGGCCCAGGCCCTCCCGGGGGTCCAGGGAGGGCGGCCTGCCGCCAAAGACCCGGGAGAGATCCCCCTCCAGGCCGCTGCCGCTGTCCCAGACCGTCAGCACCGCCCTGTCCCGGCTCCGGGCCAGCCGCAGGCCCAGGCTTCCCCCCTTCCCCGCCGCCTTCATGGCGTTGGAGGCCAGGCTGAGGAGCATCCGCCGCAGCAGGTCCCCGTCACCGGTGGTCAGCAGGCTCCCCACCTCCGACTCATAGGTGAAGCGGCGCTCCGCCGCCCGGCACAGGGACTCCAGCTGCTGTCCCAGCTCCCGGCAGAAGCCCGCCAGGTCCAGGGGCTCCGGCCGGTAGAGCTGCCGGTCGGTGAGGGCCTGAAACTCCAGGTGGCCGGCCAGCCGGAGCAGCCGGTAGACCCCCTGGTTGGCCGCCGCCAGATACCGGCGCAGCTTGGCGCCGTCGGCGCTCCCCTCCACCGGGTCCAGCCGCTGAAGGGCCGCCGCCAGCCCCGCCGTCTCCCGCCGGAGCTGGGCGGTGAGGCGCCCCAGGTCCGGCCCGGTGTCGAACGCCAGGGGCCGGAGCACTGCCAGCAGCCCCTGGCCGGGGTCCTGGAGGGACACAGTCCAGCTCCGCCCCCCCAGATCTCCGGACACCACCGCCGGCGGCTGCGCCCCCGCCAGAAGCCGCGCCAGCTCTTCCGGCGCCGCCCCCCCCGGGGCGCTCTCCGGGAAAAGGTCCGCCGCCGCAGGATTCCGGTAGGCAACCTGTCCCTCCGCCAGCAGCAGCACCGGCTCCGGGAAGCTGTCAAACAGCCCCCCGGGTAAAAATTGTGTCGTCAAAATCCCGACGCCTCCTTGCGGATGATAGCGATAGCATGTGCAGACCATTTCAGAACTACCGTCCCCTCAGTGTACCAAATCCTGCCGCCGGGCTCAAGAGGGATGTCGAATTTTGTCGTCGAAATCCAGTTTCGTTTCGCCTTACCAACGAAAGTAAAAGAAATTTCTTTGAAAAGACACTTGATAAATCTTTCCCGGCGCATTATAATATGGAAAGGACAACGCCCCATCGAACAAAAAAGGAGAGTATGCAGCTATGAGCATCAAAATTGGTATCAATGGCTTCGGCAGAATCGGCCGTCTGGTGTTCCGCGCCGGCCTGAGCCGCCCCGACGTGGAGTTCGTGGGCATCAACGATCCCGGCATGACCCCCGACTATATGGCCTATATGCTCCGCTACGACACCATCCACGGCAAATTCAACGGCGCCATCGAGTACGATGACAGCAGCATTACCGTCAACGGCCACAAGGTCCAGGTCTACGCCAAGATGAGCCCCGCTGAGATTCCCTGGGGTGAAATCGGCGCGGAGTATGTGGTGGAGTCCACCGGCCTGTTCCTGACCAAGGAGAAGGCCCAGGGCCACATCGACGCCGGCGCCAAGAAGGTC
>NZ_CALXGA010000104.1 GCF_944387725.1 uncultured Intestinimonas sp.
AAGACTGAACTCATTGACTACCTTGATTACTACAACAATCGCAGAATCAAGCTAAAACTGAAGGGCCTGACACCTGCCCAACACAGATACCAGACCCTTCAGGTCGCTTAATTCAAATATTTGTCTAACTTTTGGGGTTCACTTCAGTCCCCGCTTTGGGGATGTGCGGCGTCTTTTTCTGGCGGGATTCAAGAAATATCCGCGCCCTGACTCCGTTCCTCCGCCATGCGGCGGACCAGCTCCCGGGCCTTGTCCATCACATAGCCGAAGTTCTCCCGGCGGTGGGGAAGGGTGCAGCCGGTGCAGTCCTTGACCCCGCTCTCCTTGTAGGTATAGCCTCCCCCACAGTCGGGCCCCAGGGCGTAGAGGGGGCAGTAGCAGAACAGGCAGTTGAAGCTGTCTGGATCCTGGGTGGGGTGGCAGGGGAAGTATTCACAGTCCTTGTGGCAGAAGAAGGCGTACTGCTTCCCCTGCCAGCGGGGGGGCTGCGGGGCGCTGCGGGGTTCCGGCATGGCGTGGCTCCTTTGTAAAACAGGCGGTGGAAGGGTGCTGTCCAAGTGTATCTGTTTTCCCTCCTCCTGTCAAGGGTGGGAAGGGGGGGTACCATCGCCGGGCGGAATGTGGTACACTGGGGACAAATTCCAAACACAGGAGGCGGACAGATGGGCAGATATATCCTGGCCCTGGACCAGGGGACCACCAGCTCCAGGGCAATCCTTTTCGACGAGGCGCAGAACATGGTGGGGACGGCCCAGAAGGAATTTCCCCAACTCTACCCCCGGGAGGGCTGGGTCGAGCACGACCCTATGGAGATCTGGTCCTCCCAGTACGCCGTCATGATGGAGGTCATCGCCAAGGCGGGGATTTCCCCGGGGGACGTGGCCGCCATTGGCATCACCAACCAGCGGGAGACCACCGTCCTCTGGGAGCGCGCCACCGGACGGCCCATCGCCAACGCCATCGTCTGGCAGTGCCGCCGCACCGCCCCCCTGGTGGACCGGCTGCTGGAGGAAGGGCTGGGAGAGCATATCCAAAAGACCACCGGCCTGGTGCCCGACGCCTATTTCTCGGCCACCAAGATCAAGTGGCTCCTGGACCAGGTGGAGGGGGCCCGGGAGCGGGCCCGGCGGGGGGAAATTCTCTTCGGCACCGTGGACACCTGGCTGCTGTGGAAGCTCACCGGCGGAGCCGTCCACGTCACCGACGTCACCAACGCCTCCCGCACCATGCTCTACGACATCCACCGCCTGGACTGGGACGGCACCCTCCTCCAGGCCCTGGACATCCCCCGGGCCATGCTGCCGGAGGTCCGGGACTCCAGCGCCGTCTACGGCTATACCGGCCTGGGCGGGGCCAGGGTGCCCATCGCCGGCATCGCCGGGGACCAGCAGGCCGCCCTCTTCGGCCAGACCTGCTTCGCCCCCGGGGAGGCCAAGAACACCTACGGTACCGGCTGCTTTCTGCTGATGCACACCGGGGAGACCCCCTGTGAGAGCCGCAACGGCCTCATCACCACCGTGGCGGTGGGGCTGAACGGCCGGGCGGAGTACGCCCTGGAGGGCTCGGTCTTTGTGGGCGGGGCGGTGATCCAGTGGCTCCGGGACGAGCTGCGCTTCCTCACCGAGAGCCGGGACGCGGAATACTACGCCCAGAAGGTGTCCGACACCGGGGGCGTCTATCTGGTCCCCGCCTTCACCGGCCTGGGGGCCCCCTACTGGGATATGTACGCCCGGGGCTGCCTCATCGGCCTTACCCGGGGGACCCGGCGGGAGCACATCATCCGGGCGGCCCAGGAGTCCATCGCCTACCAGGCGGCCGATCTGGTTCAGGCCATGGAGCGGGACACCGGGGTCCCCCTGAAGGCCCTCCGGGCCGACGGCGGGGCCAGCCGGGACGGCTTCCTCATGCAGTTCCAGGCCGATATTCTGGACAGGAGCGTCCTCCGGCCCGTGGTCCGGGAGACCACCGCCCTGGGGGCGGCCTACCTGGCGGGCCTGGCCGTTGGGATGTGGCGGGACCGGCAGGAACTCCGGGGCCTCTGGCAGCGGGACGCCGAATTCCGGCCGACGATGGACCCCGCCCGGCGGGAGGCCCTCCTCCGGGGCTGGCGCCGGGCCGTGGAGCGCAGCCGGAGCTGGGCCCAGGAGGAGGGGACGCCGTAGCTTGCTTGCGTCTCGTCCACATACCTGCCGGTAGGCCTTTGACCCCTGGACAGCGCGTCCGCCGGTCTATGTATGGTCCCACGGGGCGGGCGCTCGGTCAGATCCCCCGCAGGCGGCGGCGGTACAGGGGGGTATAGGTCAGCTGGCCCTGGAGACGCTGGGAGCGCAGCAGGGTCAGCCGGTCCACCCGGCAGGTCAGGGCGGGGAGTCCGGCAGCCCAGGCGGCGGCGTCAAAGTCCTCCCGGATTCGGACCTGCCGTCCCAGGGTCAGGTGGGGGCGGAAGGGCTTGGGGTCCATCCAGAGGCCCACCCGGTCCAGAGCCCCGGCCAGGGCCTCCCGGGCGGTCAGAAGCCCCGGGGAGGGCTCCACCCCCACCCACCAGAGGTCCCCGTTCCGGCTGGGGAAGCGCCCCGGCGGGCCGCTTTTCAGGGGAAAGCTGGAGACCCGGACCCCCTCCAGGACCTGGAGGGCGGGCTCGGGCCCCGGCAGCTCCCCCAGGAAGGCCAGGGTGAGGTGGAAGTTCTCCCGGCGGGAAAAGGTTCCCCGGCGGCTCCCGGCGGCCAGGGCCCGGGCGGCCCGGTCCAGGACCGCCTTCCAGGGCTCCGGCAGCTCCACTGCGATAAAAAGACGCATCACAATCTCCTCATTTTGGCTGCTTCGCCGGCAGAACAGAGGGCCCTGCGCCGGCGGCGCGGGGCCCTCAGCTGTCCCGGGCCTGCTGTCCGGGGGGCTGCGCCGGGCGGTCAGCTCTCCATATGGCGGCCCAGGAAACCGGCAATGGCCTGAGCCAGCTTGTATTCGGACTCTCCCGTGGGCTGGTCTCCCGGGGTGGAGAGGAAGGTTACACACCCCAGCACATCCCCCTCAGAGAGGATGGGGGCGGCCACCTCCAGCTGGTATTTGTCGTTCTCCTCGCAGATGGGGAGGGGACTGTCCTCCTCACTGCGCTGGTAGATTTGGCGGCCCTCCATGATGCTCTCCAGCTCGCCGGAGACCCGCTTGTCGGCCAGCTCCCGCCGGGCGGTGCCCGCCACGGCGATGCAGGTATCCCGGTCGGTGATGGCGCTGACCCGGCCCGTGGTCTTGTGCAGGGTCTCGCACATCTGGGCGGCAAAGTCGCTCAGCCCCCCCATGAGGGAATACTTTTTAAAAATTACGCCGCCGTCCTTGTCTGTATAAATCTCCAGCGGGTCGCCCTCGCGGATCCGCATGGTTCTGCGGATCTCCTTGGGGATGACCACCCGCCCGAGGTCGTCGATGCGGCGCACAATTCCTGTAGCTTTCATCTATCTTTCTCCTCCTGCGGTTGGTTGTTACAGGGCTTAGTATCCGCAGGATTCTTTTGCCTATGCAGCAGTGGGCGGTGGATTCATTTGGAAACCGGCGGCGCATCCGGGTGCGCAAGGCCCGCAGAACAGCGGCCGCCGCTCTGGATTTCACGAAAAATTCCGGCCTTTTCCATTCGCCTGCGCCGCGCATAGGCCTTCTGGACCTGTTCAGGGAAGCGGGGCCGGAGCACTGCCTCCCACCGGTCCAAGGCCGTAAGGCTTTCCTCTTCCCCCATCCGGCGCATCAGCCGGCTGTACAGACCCTCCAGCTCCAAAAGCGCCTCCTGCAAACCGCCGTACAGGGTTCTGCCGGACAGCAGGCGCTCCCGCAGCTCCGGCCTTTCCCAGCTTGGTGGGGACAGTTTACCATATCTTCCGGCACATAGTGAGAGGAATTTATGGACGCTTCCACGCGGCCCCCGGCAGGCGCATGCCCGATCAGGCCGGGGCGCGGCGAACCGGATCGAAATCTTGACAGAGCCCGAAATAAAATGCTATATTATCCCTAGGGCTTGTTTGAAAATTGGCGATGTGTCCAGCAGCGAGGGATTTTGAGCCGCTGGCAAGCAATTTTTTTGCAGGAATCCTGGCGGATTTCAAGGAAAAATTGCGCCGTCCAGGGGGCAAAAGCCCCGCCGGTTGGGCATGTTGACATTTTTCAAACAAGCCCTAGGGCTTGTTTGAAAATTGGCGATGTGTCCGGCAGCGAGGGATTTTGGGCCGCTGGCAAGCA
>NZ_CALXGA010000105.1 GCF_944387725.1 uncultured Intestinimonas sp.
GCGGCCTACCGGCTGCCCGAGACCTTCTACCGGGCGTAAGGAGGCGGCATGGAGCAGAAGACGCTGCACATCACGCCTATCGGGGTGCTGCGGAAGGATGAAAACGGGGTCCGGGTGGAGCTGGAACCCGCCTATACCCCCGGCCTGCTGGGCCTGGAGCTGTACAGCCATGTCCACATTCTCTGGTGGTTTGACCGCCGGGACAACCCGGAGGACCGGAGCCGCCTCCAGGTACGGCCGCCTCACCGGGGGACGCCGGGGCCCATGGGGGTCTTTGCCAGCCGTTCCCCCAGCCGTCCCAACCCCATCGCCCTGTCCACCGGCCGTATTCTGAATGTGGACAGAGAGCAGGGTATCCTCACCCTGGACTGGAGCGACGCGGAGGACGGCACCCCGGTGCTGGACATCAAGCCCTACTCCTCCGGCCTGGACCGGGTGATGGAGACCGAAGAGCCCTACTGGCATGCCGACTGGCCCCACACCTATGAGGAGGCCAGAGCCAGGAGAGAGTAAGCGCACAAAGAGCAGAAAAAAGGTCCGCCCCTATGAGGGCGGACCTTTTTTGTTACGGCAATCAGAAGGGGAGATTGCTGTTTCCGGGCATCTGCTGCCCGTCGGCGGGCTGGGGCTGGGCGTCGGAGACGGCGCAGTAGTACCGGGCCAGGGTGCTGGTGTAGTACCCGGTGAGCCAGACGGTGAAGGGCAGGGGCAGCACAAAGGCCAGAACCTCGCCGGCCACAATGCCGACGGTGAGGGCGGTCATGCTGCCGGAGCCCAGGAAGAGGACGCAGCCCACGCCCACGCACACGCCGGACACCAGTCCGGAGAGCACCACGGACAGGATGTTCCACCCAATGAAGGACAGGACCAGCTTGAAAATCTCCCCGTAGCGGCCGGAGAGCAGGCGGCGGCTGCGGCGCACGGCCTCCAGGGGACCGTCGTCAGGCCGGTCTGCCAGGCAGAAGGGGGCGAAGGCATACCGCAGGGTGAGGAACAGGATGAGCAGGCTGGCGGCGATGAAGAGCACAAGAATCACCGGATAGAGCACCAGCAGCTGGCCCACCAGCTGTTCCGCGGAGGCAGCATAGAAGTAGGAGCCCATGAGGAACATGGTCAGCAGGAAGGAGACGGCCATGGTGAGCGGCACCAGCACCAGGAAGGCCCAGCACAGGGAGAAGGCCAGCACAATCAGGTTCATCACAATGACCCGGCCCGCCATGCCGAAGCCGCCCAGCAGGTCTCCGTAAGAGGTATCCTCCCCACGGCTGCGCCGCAGGGTGTAGCCATAGTAGCCGAACTCCATGACAACGGCATAGAGCTGGAGGAGCACCTGAAGGAAGAACACAGGCAGCGCCGCAGGGGAGGAGGGAGTACTGAGGGCATTGAGCAGCACCTGGGGGTCGTCAGTGGTAAACAGAACGGTCAGCAGGTCCCTGGTATAGGGCACCGAGCTGCCCAGCAGCAGGTTGAGCAGGAGAAAGAGTCCGCTGGTGAGGAGCAGATAGACCAGCGTCACCTTCCACACCCTGGGGCGTGCGGTGCGCATATCCTCTTTGGCGGCCCGCTTCAGGTCTTTCCGGTTGAAGAACACGGGCGGGCTGAATATGGGAGCATGATAACTGTACATGAGCGGATTCCTCCTCTCTCAGATGTGTGCATCATACCATACCGGGCGGGGAAATGCAAACCGGGCGGGAAAGAACACCGTTGCGGCGGCAGGGACAATCTGGTATAGTGGGGCTGAAAGAACAGCGGCCCGTCAGCGGAGCCGAGGGATTTTAAAATATTTTCCGGGAAAACGGGCCGTGCTTCCAGACGGCGCCCGGCGGATAAAAAACAAGGAGGAGCGGCCATGATTCATATCTACTGCGGAGACGGAAAGGGAAAGACCACCTGTGCCTTTGGTCTGGCCCTGCGGGCGGCGGGCCGTGGGAGAAAGGTGCTCATTACCCAGTTTCTCAAGACCGGGGACAGCGGCGAGCGGACCGCCATTGCCCATGTGCCCGGCGTGACGCTGCTGGAGGTGCCCGAGCGGATGAAATTCACCTTCCGGATGAACGAGGCGGAGAAGGTGGCCTTTGGCGCCCAGATGAAAGCCCTTCTGGAGCAGACCCGGACCGTGGTGGAGAAGGGGGAGCTGGGTCTGCTGGTGCTGGACGAGTGCTGTGCCGCTGTTGCCAAGGGGCTGCTGCCCCTGGAGGATGTGCTCAGCCTTCTGGACAGCGTGCCGGAGGACCTGGAGGTCATTATCACCGGCCGGAACCCGGACCCCGCCCTGGTGGAGCGGGCCGACTACATCACCGAGATGAAAAAAATCCGCCACCCCTTTGACAAGGGTGTGGCCGCCCGGAAGGGCATCGAATGGTAATATACAGACTGTACGCGCCGGGCGGATACTCGGCGCGTTTTTTGTCGCTTGAAGGTGGAAAAGTGGATAATCTGGAATAAAAAACCGTACAAATAAAGTGGGTAAAAAAGAAATAAAAATAACATTTTACACAATAACAAAAACAGGAAAACGGTAGAAATGCATAAATAATGTATTTCTGAAAGTAAAAAATCTGGGTAAATTTTTGGTCAGATAAAATATTGCATAATTTATACAATGAAACCTTGAAAAGTTTTGACAAAATGATATAATGATTTCCATTAAGGGGAAATCAGGCTGCGGCAGCCTGCGCGTCTTCCGGAGAGAAACTGTCGTCCCTTTAGGAAGGACAGACGCCACGCTTGCATCCCCATCCCGCTAAGGAGGAAGTATACATGGCACATAAGTACGTCTATCTCTTTTCCGAGGGCAATGGCTCCATGCGTGAGCTGCTGGGCGGCAAGGGCGCTAACCTGGCCGAAATGACCAATCTGGGCATGCCTGTGCCCCAGGGCTTCACCGTTACCACCGAGGCCTGCACTCAGTATTATAATGACGGCCGTCAGATCAACGAGGACATCCAGGCTCAGATCTACGAGTACCTGGGCAAGATGGAGGAGATCTGCGGCAAGAAGTTTGCCGATCCTGAGAACCCCCTGCTGGTGTCCGTCCGCTCCGGCGCCCGCGCCTCCATGCCCGGCATGATGGATACCATCCTGAACCTGGGCCTGAACGACGTGGTGGTGGAGGGCCTGGCCAAGTTCACCAACAACCCCCGCTTCGCCTACGACTCCTACCGCCGGTTCATCCAGATGTTCTCCGACGTGGTTATGGAGCTGTCCAAGAAGCGCTTTGAGGAGATCATCGACGACGTCAAGGCCAAGAAGGGCGTCAAGCAGGACGTGGAGCTGGACACCGACGACATGAAGAACCTGGTCGTCCTGTTCAAGGAGTTCTACAAGAAGGAAAAGGGCGAGGACTTCCCCCAGGATCCCAAGGTCCAGCTGATGGAGGCCGTCAAGGCCGTGTTCCGCTCCTGGGACAACCCCCGCGCCAATGTGTACCGCCGCATGAACGAGATCCCCTACGACTGGGGCACCGCCGTCAACGTCCAGTCCATGGTGTTCGGCAACTCCGGCAACAACTCCGGCACCGGCGTGGCCTTCACCCGCAACCCCGCCACCGGTGAGAAGGCTCTGTTCGGCGAGTACCTCATCAACGCCCAGGGCGAGGACGTGGTGGCCGGCGTGCGCACTCCCTCTCCCATCAGCAAGCTCCACGAGGAGATGCCCGAGGTGTACGACCAGTTCGCCGACATCGCCAACCGCCTGGAGCAGCACTACAAGGATATGCAGGACATGGAGTTTACCATTGAGAACGGTAAGCTGTACATGCTCCAGACCCGTAACGGCAAGCGCACCGCCGCCGCCGCCCTGAAGGTGGCCGTGGACCTGGTGGACGAGGGCATGATCGACGAGAAGGAAGCCGTCTGCCGCGTGGAGCCCAAGCAGCTGGACGCCCTGCTGCACCCCACCTTTGACGCCGAGGCCCTGAAGAAGGCCCAGGCTGTGGGCAAGGGCCTGGCCGCCTCTCCCGGCGCCGCCTGCGGCCGCGTTGTCTTCACCGCTGAGGAGGCCAAGGAGTGGCACGCCCGCGGTGAGAAGGTGGTCCTGGTCCGTCTGGAGACCTCTCCCGAGGATATCGAGGGCATGCAGGTCGCTCAGGGCATCCTGACCGTCCGCGGCGGCATGACCTCTCACGCCGCCGTGGTGGCCCGCGGCATGGGCACCTGCTGCGTGTCCGGCTGCGGCGACATCGTGGTGGACTATGAGAA
>NZ_CALXGA010000106.1 GCF_944387725.1 uncultured Intestinimonas sp.
CACCCTGCGCCAGGGCGACGTCATCATCGCCGGCACCGCCGTGGGCCGGGTCCGGGCCATGACCGACGCCCGGGGCCGGAAGCTCACCGATGCTGGCCCCTCCGTCCCTGTGGAGATCATCGGCATGGGGGAGGTGCCAGACGCCGGCGACGACTTCCATGCCGTGGCCGACGAGCGCATGGCCCGGGAGCTGGCCGAGCAGCGCAAGCAGGAGAACAAGGACCGGCGCAACGGTCCCGCAGGCCAGAAGGTCACCCTGGAGGACCTGTTCAGCCAGATTCAGCAGGGGGAGATCAAAGACCTGAACATCATCGTCAAGGCCGACGTCCAGGGCTCCGCCGAGGCGGTGAAGACCTCCCTGGAGAAGCTCTCCAACGAGGAGGTCCGGGTGCGGGTCATCCACTGCGCCGTGGGCGCCATCAGCGAAAGCGACGTGATGCTGGCCGCCACCTCCAACGCCATCATCGTGGGCTTCAACGTCCGCCCCGACAAGAACGCCAAGGAGTCCGCCGCCCGCAGCAAGGTGGATATGCGGATGTACCGGGTCATCTACGACTGCATCAACGAGATCGAGACGGCCATGAAGGGGATGCTGGCACCCAAGTTCAAAGAGGTGGAGCTGGGCGCCGCCGAGGTGCGGAACGTCTTCCGCATCACCGGCGTGGGCATGGTGGCCGGCTGCTACGTCACCAGCGGCAAGATGCAGCGGGGGGCCCAGATGCGCCTGCTGCGGGACAACGTGGTCATCTACGACGGCGCCATCGCCTCCCTCCAACGCTTCAAGGACAGCGTAAAGGAGGTGGCCCAGGGCTACGAATGTGGTATTACCTTTGAAAAGTTCCAGGACATCAAGGAGGGCGACATCGTGGAGGCCTACCTGATGGAGCAGATCCAGGTCTGAGACCCCGGGGACCAGGCGCTGGATGTCAAACCGCAACTGAAAAGGAAGCAAGTGTCAAACAGACCCGTTCCGTCCCCAAATCAGTTTGAGGAGGGGCGGGTCTGTATGTCAAAAGGGAGGTCCCCATGAGCGCTGTCACCCTGCTGTGCGCCGACCGGCCCCTGCCCCTGTACGGCTCCGGCCTCCGCCGGATGGAGATCCGATCCCAAGGCGGAGATACGGTCCGCACAGAGACGGAGGGCTTCGCCGTCCGGGCCCTTGACTACTACCGCCCGGCGGTGGAGGCGCTGGGCCTGGACCGAAAGCCCTGCCCATACGAGCTGAACCTGTGCGCCACGGAGGAGGACGCGGCGGCGCTGCGGGCCTACCTGGAGCGGAACTGCGCCCCCGGGGAGGCGGTGGAGCTGTGGCGGCTCTGGGTGGGGGTGGACCGGGAGGCTCGGGTTCCCTGTTTTCGGGGAAAGCTGTCCGGCCTGGACGCGGAGACCCTGGAGCAGCTGGCCCCGCCCCGGATCGCCCTCTGGCAGTGCCGGCTGACCATCGAGATCTGAACCGGGGTGCGTGCCCCTTTGGAAAGGAGAAGACTATGCCGAGCAATCGCATCGGACGCATCAACGAGGAGATTCAGCGGGAGCTCTCCGCCCTTCTCCGCACCGTGAAGGACCCCCGGGTCCGCGGTCTGGTCTCCATCACGGCGGTGGACACCAGCTCCGACCTGCGGTACGCCAAGGTCTATGTCAGCGTTCTGGACAAGAGCGACGTCCGGGAGGTGGTCAAGGGCCTTCAGTCCGCCGGAGGCTATCTCCGCCGGGCGCTGGGCCAGGCCCTCCAGCTCCGGTACACCCCGGAGCTCACCTTTGTGGCCGACGACTCCATCGCGGAGGGGGCCCATATCCTGGAGATCATCGAAAAACTGGACAAATAAGGAGCAGCCCATGGACTATATCGAGGCGGCCGCCCTGCTGCGCGGCCAGGATCACATTCTCATTCTCACTCACAAGAAACCGGATGGGGACACCATCGGCTGTGCTGCCGGCCTGTGCCAGGCCCTGCGGGAACAGGGCAGGGACGCGGCCGTCCTCCCCAACGAGGATGCCACGAGCCTCTTCACCCCCTATCTGGAGGGCTATCTGGCCGGGGAGGCGTTCCGGCCGGACTATGTGGTTTCCGTGGACATCGCCGGCCGAAATCTCTTCACCCCCGCCGGGGAGGTCTGGCTGCGCCGGGGCATTGATTTGGCCATCGACCACCACCCCTCCCACGAGGGCTTCGGCGCCCGGAGCTGTGTGGACCCCGCCCGGGCCGCCTGCGGCGAACTGGTCTACGACCTTATCCGCCAGTGGGGCCCCGTCTCCCGGGAGGCCGCCCTGCCCCTCTATGTGGCCGTGTCCACCGACACCGGCTGCTTCGTCTACAACAACACCACCCCGGAGACCCATCGGGTGGCCGCCGACCTCATGTCCCTGGGCATCGACTTTCAGGGGGTCAACAAGCGGCACTTCCGTACCAAGAGCCGGAAGCGGCTCCAGCTGGAGGCCCTCATCATCGACACCATGGTCCTCCACGACGGCGGGGAGACCGCCATCTGCGCCATCTCCCTGGCCGACATGGCCCGGCTGGGGGCCACCGAGCGGGACGCCGAGGACATTGCCGCCTTTTTGGGTCAGCTGGAGGGGGTCCGCACCTCCGTCACCATCCGGGAGCTGGAGGGGGGTGCGTGCAAGCTCTCGGTCCGCACCGACGGCATCCTCAGCGCCACCCAGATCTGCGCCCTGCTGGGGGGCGGGGGCCACGCCGCTGCCGCCGGGTGTACCATCCGGGCCACCATTCCCGAGGCCAAAGCCGCCATCCTGGACGCCATCCGGCAGGTGCAAAGCCATGCCTAACGGAATTCTGGTGATTGACAAGCCGGAGGGTTGGACCGCGTCGGAGCACGCCCTTGCGGAACGCGTCTCCGCTGGCGCGAAGCCGCTTATCCTTGCGGGCGGCTCCTCCTTTTCGCGGCGCACCCGCTTTGCTGGGCTGCGCCGCGAGGACGGGAGGTTCTGCCATGCCTAACGGAATTCTAGTGATTGACAAGCCGGAGGGTTGGACCAGCATGGATGTCTGCGCCAAGCTGCGGGGGATGCTCCACGAGAAGCGGGTGGGCCACGCCGGTACCCTGGACCCCATGGCCACCGGCGTCCTGCCGGTCTTCGTGGGCCGGGCCACCCGGGCGGTGGAGTTCGCCAGCGAATCCGACAAGGAATACATCGCCGGATTAAAGCTGGGCGTCATCACCAACACCCAGGACACCACCGGTGAGGTGCTGGAGGAGCGGCCGGTCCGGGTGGACCACGACCAGCTCTGGAACGCCCTGGAGAAATTCCAGGGGGACATCCTCCAGGTGCCCCCCATGTACTCTGCCATCAAGCGTAACGGGAAGAAGCTCTACGAGCTGGCCCGGAAGGGCCAGGAGGTGGAGCGGGCGCCCCGGAAGGTATCCATCCGCGCCCTGGGGGTTCTGGACGAGGACCGGCCGGACGCCCCGCCCCAGCCGGGCCGGGCGGACTACACCCTCCGGGTGCGCTGCTCCAAGGGGACCTATGTGCGGACCCTGTGCCACGACATCGGCCAGATCCTGGGCTGCGGGGGGTGCATGAGTTCCCTGCGCCGCACGGAGGCCGCCGGCTTCACCCTGGCCGAGGCCGTCACCCTGGAACAGGTCCAGGCCGCCGCCGAACGGGGCGAGGCGGAAAGCCTGCTGCTGCCGGTGGACCAGTATTTCGCCCGCAGCGGCTGGACCGGCCGGGCCGTCCTGCGGCCCCAGGCCGAGCGGCGGCTGCGCGCCGGCGCCCCCGTGAGTGCCCCCGGCACAGAGGGGGACTTCCGGGTCTACAGCGAGCGCGGGGACTTTCTGGCCCTGGCCCGGTGCGAGGGCGGCCGGATGCGGGTCCTCAAGCGGTTCTTTGAACCCTAGGGCTTGTTTGAAAATTGGCGATGTGTCCGGCAGCGAGGGATTTTGGGCCGCTGGCAAGCAATTTTTTCGCAGGAATCCTGGCGGGTTTCAAGGAAAAATTGCGCCGTCCAGGGGACAAAAAGACCCGCCGGTTG
>NZ_CALXGA010000107.1 GCF_944387725.1 uncultured Intestinimonas sp.
CCCTTCCAGCCCATCCAGCTCACCCTCATCAGCACCCTCACCATCGGGATACCCTCCTTCTTCCTGGCGCTGGAGCCCAACCGGGAGCGCCTCCGGGGCCGCTTCCTGGTCAACGTCATGGAGCGCGCGCTGCCCGGAGGCATCACCATGGCCAGCAACGTGCTGCTCCTCACCGCCCTGTCGTCGTGGCTGGGCTTTTCTCCTGCGCAGTTCTCCACCCTCTCGGTGCTGCTGACGGGGTATACCGGCCTTCTGAACCTGTGGCGGATCAGCCGGCCCTTTGACTGCTGGCGGATGATACTGTTCCTGGTGGTGTCGGCGGGCTTCGCGGGGGGCTACCTGCTGTTGCCCAAGTTCTTTTCCCTGACCCGGCTCACGGGGCCCATGGCCCTCACTTTGCTGGCGCTGGCAATTTGGGCCGCGGCCCTTATGGCCCTGCTCCCCCGGGTGGTGGAGCGGGTGGCCCGGTACCTGGCCGATAAAGGACTTTTGGAAGAAAAAAGAAAAAATTGAGACATTAGAACGCCGGCTTACTTTCGTATGAAAGGGTGCCGGCGTTCTAATGTTTCGGGCATTGACAGCCTCAATTTAGGCCATTACAATGGGGGAAAAGACGCATGGAAAGGGGCCGATACCCATGGAATTGCTGCTGTCACCGGAACGAATGAAGTACATCCGCCTGCTGGCGGAGAGCTACCCCACGCCGCAGGCGGCGTACACTGAGATCATCAACCTCTCGGCCATCCTCAACCTGCCCAAGGGCACCGAGCATTTCATCAGCGATCTCCACGGGGAGTATGACGCCTGCTGTCATATCCTCAACAACTGCTCCGGGGTGATCCGGGAGAAGGTGGAGGTCATCTTTGACGGCGTCCTGGGGAAGGGGGAGCAGTCGGACCTGTGTACCCTCATCTACTACCCCAAGGAGAAGCTCCACCTGGTCAAGAGCTCGGGCCGGGCCACGCCGGACTGGTACCGCAACACCCTGCAAAACCTGATCGAGCTGTCCAAGGTGCTCTCCTCCAAGTACACCCGTTCCAAGGTGCGTAAGGCCATGCCCCAGGAGTTCTCCTACATCATCGACGAGCTGCTCCATGCCCAGGCCGACGAGGACAACAACCAGCAGGTCTACCATGAGAAGATCATCGACACCATCCTGAGCACCGCCGCCGGGGACGACTTCATCGTGGCCCTGGCGGCCCTCATCAAGCGCCTGGCGGTGGATCACCTCCATGTGCTGGGGGACATCTTCGACCGGGGCGCCCACCCGGACAAGATCATGGACCTCATCATGTCCCACCACTCCCTGGACATCCAGTGGGGCAACCATGACATGCTGTGGATGGGAGCCGCCGCGGGCAACGAGGCGTGCATGATGGCGCTGCTGCGCAACAATCTCAACTACGGCAACACCGAGGTGCTGGAAAACGGCTACGGCATCGGCCTCAGGTCCCTGACCCTCTTTGCCCAGAAGGTCTACGGCGGTCCCGACCCGGAGGAGGCGGTCATGCGGGCGGTGCGGGTCATGCTCTTCAAGCTGGAGGGCCAGCTCATCATGCGCCACCCGGAGTACCATATGGAGGACCGGCTGCTCCTGGACAAGATCGACTTTGAGAAGGGCACGGTCCACACCGAGGACCGGGACTGGGAGATGAAGGAGCTGGAGTTCCCCACCCTGGACCCGGAGGACCCCTATGCCCTCTCGCCGGAGGAGGAGCGGGTGGTGGCCGACCTGAAGGCGGCCTTCCTCAACAGCGAACGGCTCCACCGCCATGTGGCCTTCCTCTATGCCCACGGGTCCATCTACCGCTGCTTCAACCAGAACCTGCTCTTCCACGGCTGCATCCCTCTGGACCAGGACGGCAATTTCGCCGCGGTGGAGATCCAGGGACGGCTCTACCAGGGCCGCGCCTATATGGACATGGCCGACGCCATGGCCCGGCGGGCCTGGGGTCGCGGCGCGGACCAGTACGCCGTGGACTTCATGTGGTACCTCTGGGGCGGGGAGCTCTCCCCCCTGTGCGGGCGCAAGGTCAAGACCTTTGAGCGGTCCTATATCAAGGACCAGGAGGCCTGGGTGGAGCCTGAGAATGCCTATTACCGCTTCTGCCGTACTGAGCAGACGGGGGCCATGATCCTGCGGGAGTTTGGACTTTACGCCCCCAATTCCCATATCATCAACGGCCACAGGCCGGTAAAGGTGGTCAAGGGGGAGAGCCCGGTGAAGGCCGGGGGCAAGGTCATCGTCATCGACGGCGGCTTCTGCAAGGCCTACCATAAGTCCACGGGCATTGCCGGGTATACCTTAATTTATAATTCCCGGGGAATGCGCATCAAGGCCCACCGGCCCTTTGAGAGTGTGGAGAAGGCGCTGAAGGAGAACAAGGACATCGACTCGGACACCGAGGTCTTTGAGACGGAGGGGACCCGGGTCCGGGTCAAGGACAGCGACAACGGCAAGCAGATCGCCGAGCGCATTGCCGACCTGGAGATGCTCCTGGTGGCGTACCGGTCGGGGCTGGTGACCCCGGCGCCCAAAAAGCGGTGAACAGCCCGGACTCCGGGGCCAGATGGCCCCGGAGTCCGGCCATAAAAGGGGCTCGAGAAAAAATCTGAAAAAAGATGAAATTTTGTGTTGACAAACCGGACACCCTCTGCTAAAATAACATTCGTTCGGTACCGAGCCGAGCGGCTGAAAACCGAATAGATGGGGGTATAGCTCAGCTGGGAGCGCCAGCAACCGCATGTGACGACCCCTCGACGCGAGGAAATGACAATTTAATCAAAACCCCGGAAACTCAGTAAAATCAAGGGTTTCCGGTTATATGGGGGTATAGCTCAGCTGGGAGAGCGCTTGAATGGCATTCAAGAGGTCAGCGGTTCGATCCCGCTTATCTCCACCAAAACAATAACTCACACAGTCAATGCTGTGTGAGTTATTGTTTTATCCAAGAAGAATATGAGGACGAACACTCAGTTAAAAGATGTGTTCCTAAGCCCGTGCAAAAAATGCACGGGCTTTTTTTATTTTCAATGAAGTAACAAGATTGGAGGTTTACAGTGGGGAGTAAATTTTTTGAGGAACTATCCCGGTGTCTCGGAAAGGAGCAAATTGAATCCCTTAGCAAAGAGGACAGGCGGCTGGAGATTTTTCTCCATGGACAGCCTGTCCTTTCTGTTTCTCCTGGGAACGAAGTATTTATGCTTCCGTCCGGGAGCAAGAATCCAGAGGCCAACGAGCTGTATCACAGGGTCGCCATTGCAGCCGACAGAGTATTTGAATATGTGGAGGCTATGGAAAACACCCCCCTGCTCCGTGCTCGTGGTCTTGACAATAAGTTTCATCTGCTTGCGGATTTCGGCGGGGCTGTGCTGGCGGGCAGAGAGCGAGGCACCGGCCGGGGCTATGAGTTCGTTACATGGATCTGGGATTATGAAAGGGTCGGCGTCAGCCATGGGCACTATTATGAGGATGATTTTGCAGGAGCCAAACGGGACTTCGCTGTCCGCTCTGGTCTGATCCCCAAAGCCAGTCTCTTCTCCAATGAGGAGTTGACAGAGATTTATCGTGCAACGGATCATCTGTTGGCAGAAGACCCAAATTTGAATGACAAACAGATAAGAGCCATCCAAGAAGCCAGAATCAAAATCGAGTTCTCTGTCCCTGACCTGGACACCCAATTGGAACACAGACAGGATTATAGCCCTCAGATGGAGATGTAGGGCTCGGCATTGGAGGAATACGATGAGAATGA
>NZ_CALXGA010000108.1 GCF_944387725.1 uncultured Intestinimonas sp.
AGGAGGTAGAAATCTTCTACCGCTTTATCGGCAAGATTGATTGAATGACACCAATATCTTTAACTATGTGATACCGGCGCCTCCCGGCCCGACCTGGACAACCTCACCGCCCTGGCCCAGTGCTTCGCGGTCAGCCTGGACTACCTGATTCTGGGCCAGGAGGCCGCCGCCCCAGGGCCCACGCCCCAGGGGGAACCTAGCACCGCCTCGGAGCCCTATCTCCACCCCTTCTTCTTTGAATACCGGAGCCGCGCCGCCCTCTTCGGCCTCCCCCTGATCCACATCAAGCTTGCCCGGTGGGGGATCTGCCAGGCCAAGGGTATTCTGGCCATCGGAAACGTGGCCACCGGCGTGGTGGCCCTGGGCGCCATCGCTGTGGGTGCGGTGAGCCTGGGGGGCGTGAGTTTGGGGCTCCTGGCCTTGGGAGGGCTGGCGGCGGGCGGACTTCTGGCGGCAGGAGGTTTCGCCCTGAGCCTGGGACTGGCTCTGGGCGGCGGCGCGGTCAGCCTCTGCTATGCCCTGGGGGGCGGGGCCATTGCCGGGCAGATCGCCGCCGGCGGCGGAGCCGTCGCCCCCATCGCCATCGGGGACGGCGCCCTCGGACAGGTCACCTTCCCCGCCGATCTGACGGGCCTCCCCGGCAATGCTGAGCGCTTCCGGGAGGCCGTCCAGACCCTCTTTCCCCACACCCCCCGGTTTCTGGTGGAGCTCTTCGCCCGCTTCTTCTGAGGACTCTGCGGCGCAAAACAGTCCGCCCCATCCGTGGTCTTCCACGGTGGGGCGGACTGTCTGTCTGTTCTGTGTGGGAGCGCTCAGACCCGGTCCAGGGCCTGCTCCAGGTCGGCAAGGATATCCCGGGCGTCCTCAATGCCCACGGACAGCCGCACCAGGTCCGGGGAGACCCCGGCGGCCCGGAGCTCCTCGTCGTTCATTTGGCGGTGAGTGGTGGAGGCCGGGTGCAGCACGCAGGTCTTGGCGTCGGCCACATGGGTGGCGATGGAGCACAGCTCCAGGGCCGCCATGAACCGGGAGGCCGCCTCCCGTCCCCCCTTCACCCCGAAGGAGACCACACCGCAGGTGCCGTCGGGCATGTACTTCTGGGCCAAGGCGTGGCTGGGGCTGCTCTCCAGGTCCGGGTAATTCACCCATGCCACCTTGGGGTGGGCCTCCAGGAACCGGGCTGCGGCCAGAGCGTTCTCGCAGTGCTTGGCCACCCGCAGGGGGAGGGTCTCCAGGCCGACGTTCAGATAGTAGCTGTTCTGGGGGGCCGGCGTGGCCCCCAGGTCCCGCATGAGCTGAACTGTGGCCTTGGTGATGTAGGCCCCCGCCAGCCCAAACCGCTGGGTATAGACGAGGCCGTGGTAGCTCTCATCCGGGGTGGTGAGGCCGGGGAACTTCCCGGCGTGGGCCGTCCAGTCAAACCTTCCAGAGTCCACAATGGCCCCGCCCACGGCGTTGGCGTGGCCGTCCATGTACTTGGTGGTGGAGTGGGTGACGATATCCGCCCCCCACTGGAAGGGGCGGCAGTGGATGGGGGTGGGGAAGGTGTTGTCCACAATGAGGGGCACCCCGTGGGCGTGGGCGGCGTCGGCAAAGCGCTGGATGTCCAGCACCACCAGGGCGGGATTGGCCAGGGTCTCCCCGAAGACCGCCTTGGTGTTGGGCCGGAAGGCAGCCTCCAGCTCGGCGTCAGAGCAGTCCGGCTCCACGAAGGTAAACTCCACCCCCATGCGCTTCATGGTGACGGCGAAGAGGTTAAAGGTCCCCCCGTAGATGGTGGAGGAGGCCACCACATGGTCCCCGCAGCCGGCGATGTTGAAGACGGCTAAGAAGATGGCCGCCTGTCCCGAGGAGGTGAGCATGGCGGCTGAGCCCCCCTCCAGAGCGCAGATTTTGGCTGCCACAGCGTCGTTGGTGGGATTCTGGAGCCGGGTATAGAAATAGCCCGACGCCTCCAGGTCGAACAGGGCCCCCATGGCCTCCCCCGTGGCGTAGCGGAAGGTGGTAGACTGGACGATGGGGGGATTCCGGGGCTCCCCGTTGCCGGGCCGGTAGCCGGCGTGGAGGCAGTTGGTGCTGGGACGGTATTCGGGCATGGAGCATTCTTCCTTTCTCTGCAAATCGTGCGGCGGCGCCGTGCGCTTCAGCCGCCTTGCGGTTGATTTGGCAGACATTATCCTACACGTTTCCTGGGAAATTGTCAAGAGTTCCTGCAACCCCCTGCGGACCTGCGCTGGAAGACACAAGCCACATAGCAGGAATGGATTCCCGCACAGGAAGTCCTGTCCTCAGTCTTGGCCCGCCATTTCCCGCAAGACCTGGTCCCCGGCGGGATGGCCGAAGCGGTCGTTGATCTCCTTGAACCAGTCCAGGTCCAGCATCATGAAGTATCCCGCCGCCTCCCTGCGGGGATAGAGCTCCTCCAGCAGACGGCTGCACATCTGGAAAAAATCTTTCGGCTGAGGGCCCCGGTGAGGGCGTCCATCTTGGCCTCGTAGTTCAGATAGGTGGCATATCTCCGGTTGAACACCAGAAAGAGGACGACCAAGCTCATGAGGGAGATGATGCCGATCAAAAACTGAATCTGTAGGTGGAGCAGGTCGGAATAGGTGCTGTCCGACAGCTGGATGCCCTCCAGGTCCAGCACATAGTCAATGCGGTGGACGAAATAGACCGCCACCGCGCCGGCGGAGCAGAGCGTCACCAGGATCAACCGGGATCAGGGAGTAGTGGTGGTAGTGTTCTGCCAGCCGCATCTCCTGGACCACGTCCATCTGGTGCTGGAACTTCTGCCAGGCGGCCGATCTCTGGACCCGCCAGCACAGCAGACAGACCCCTATGGTCACCAAGTTGGTGGCCAGGCTGCTGGCGCTCCAGAAATCAGTAAAGACGTTCAGGGGCGAGTAGCCCGTCTCCGGGAAAAAGCACCACATGGCGCTGTAGACCAACAGGGAGTGAAGGGGACGCCCGAAAAAGGAGATTACACCAATCCAGAGGCCCTTATGCCGGGTCCGTTTGGCGGCCAGATACAGGAACCCCACCAGCAGGCCAAAGAGCACCCGGGTTCCCACGCTGAGCAGAAGGCTCTCCACCGGATGGCCGCTCAGGAGGGGGGAAAAGAGCTTGTCGGCGGGCATGACGTAGCTGGCTGATGCCTTCCACATGCTGGCCAGTCCGAAGGTGGTGCCCAGAATGGTAGACTCCGGGGGGCCCATCAGCACCCCCGCAAGCAGGACAGGGATATAGGCGAAGGTGATGGAGATGGGGGCAATGTGGACATAGCCCAAAAAGGAAAAGGACATCAGCAGCTCCATCGCGACCAGTATCCCCAGCCGATACCACCGGATGGTCTGTTTTCTGCCCCCTCTGTTCCGGTGATCCATACTATCTGCCCCTCCGATCCGTCCTTGGCGGCGGTGTGCCTCCCAGCTTGTCTATCAATGACTCATATTGAATATGATACTAGTATTTCATAAAGTTAGGAATTACAAGATAACAGGGTAAAGTTTTCTGAGCTTGCATCTGGCGTCAGAGGTGGA
>NZ_CALXGA010000109.1 GCF_944387725.1 uncultured Intestinimonas sp.
AGGGCCTCCAGGAGGATGGGGGCGTACACCGCCAGGCGGTTGGTGACGTCGGTGGCGTTGCCCCGGACGATGAGGGTATGGATGCGCCCCACCTGGGAGACGTGGAGGACCTCCAGGTCGGTGGGGAGCTTGGGGAGCTCTTTCTCCTGGAAGACCACCTGCATCTTCACCAGGTTCTCCTGGAGCTCCGTGAGGCTCCGCTCCACCAGCACCTTCCCGTGGGAGAGGATGCCCACCCGGTCGCAGACGTCCTCCAGCTCCCGGAGGTTGTGGGAGGAGACCAGCACGGTGACGCCGTACGCGGCCGCGTCGGAGAGGACCAGGCTCCACACCTGCCGGCGCATCACCGGGTCCAGGCCGTCCACCGGCTCGTCCAGCACCAGCACCTGGGGCCGGCAGGAGAGGGCCAGCCAAAAGGCGGCCTGCTTCTGCATCCCCTTGGAGAGACGGCGGATGGGCTTAGTCTCGTCCACGGCGGAGAAGGCCTCCTTCAGGGCTTGGTAGCGCTGGAGGTCGAACCGGGGGTAGAAGCCCCGGTAAAAGCGCATCAGGTCCCGGGTGGAGGCGGAGAGGAAGTAGTAGAGCTCGTCGGGGATGGCGCTCATTTTGGCCTTTACCGCCGGGTTTTCATAGACCGGCTCTCCGGCCACCAGCACCTCCCCGGCGTCCTGGCGGTAGATGCCGGTGATATGCCGGAGGATGGTGGACTTTCCCGCCCCGTTGGGCCCCACCAGGCCGTAGATGGACCCCTTGGGGACCGTCATGGTGAGCCCGTCCAGGGCCCGGACCCCGTCGAAGGTCTTGACCACGTTTTTGACTTGAATCATTTCGCTCCCTCCTTTGCGCCGGCCACCCGGCGCCCCAGCTCCTCGACCGTCATGCCCAGGAAGAGGAGCTCGGCGGCGGCCTCATCGAACTGCCGCAGCAGCCGCTCCCGCCGCTCTCCGGCCACGTCGGCCTTCCGGGCGGCGAAGGCCCCCTTGCCCGCCACGGTGTAGAGGTAGCCCTCCCGCTCCAGGGACTCATAAGCCCGCTGGATGGTATTGGGGTTGATGGCCAGGGAGGCCGCCAGGGCCCGCACAGAGGGGAACTGATCCCCCTCCCGGATGGCTCCGGTGACCACCAGATGCCGCAGGCCGTCTCTGACCTGCTCGTAAATGGGCCGGGCGTCCCGGTAATTCAGGCTGAACAATGTTCCGGCCTCCTTTCGGATGATGGTGGAGGGCTCCCGCCCCCCGTGGGTCCGGCGTCCCGCCGGGCAGGCGGTCCTCCGGCAGGTTGCCGGGAACCCGTTCCAGCGGGACGCCGGACCCCAAGGGAGGCCCTTGCCCCCCGGAGGGACTCCGCCCCCAACTGTACCAATCCGCTTAGTACAGTTTGATTATAGCCGCCCTCCGCCGGGAATGTCTTAAAAATTTATAACGATTTTTCGTCTCTCCTGAAATTCCCCATGACAACTTGAAAAAAGAGGTCTATAATAGGGGTGGAACGGCAATCCCGCCGCTCCTGACCCATGATGTGACAAGGAGGTCAGGTGATTCCCATGCACCACACAAGCTACCGCGCCTTTCTCCAGTGTGTCCGGGACCTGCTGGACACCCCAGAGGTACAGTCTATGAGAGACATCCCCCACCACCCGGGGACGAGCTGCTACGAGCACTCGGTTTTCGTGTCCTATGTGGCCTTCCGGCTGGCCCGGCGGTGGGGGCTGGACGCCCGGGCGGCGGCCCGGGCGGGGCTCCTGCACGACCTCTACCTCTACGACCCCAGGGATAAGACCCAGTACCAGGGCAACCAGTGCTTCGCCCACCCTGTGGCGGCGTTGAAAAACGCCTGGGCCCTGTGCGGAAGCCTCACCCCCATGGAGGAGAACATCATTGTCTCCCACATGTGGCCCCTGGCCAAGAAAATGCCCCGGTACAAGGAGGCCCTGGTGGTGAACCTGGCCGATAAGCTCTGCGCTACCGCCGAGGTCTGCCGCATCTACCACTACCTCAGAAACCGGGACCGCCGGCGCCGCCGTCTGGCCGCCGCGTAAGGTTCCCTCCGCCGGAGCCAAACAGACCCCCTTCGTCCAGCCTGACCGCTGGCGGAGGGGGTCTGTCCGCTTTTTCGGAGCGGAAATTTGTCCCAGTAAAATTTTTTCCTGTTTTGGGTGCAAAACGCGCCGCACTCTGTTATAATGGGCTTACATCACCGGGTGGACCCGGAAATGTCTGCGCCCGGCCTTTTTCGTGAGGCGGCCTAGGGCTTGTTTGAAAATTGGCGATGTGTCCAGCAGGGAGGGATTTTGGGCCGCTGGCAAACAATTTTTTCGCAGGAATCCTGGCGGATTTCAAGGAAAAATTGCGCCGTCCAGGGGAGAAAAGACCCGCTGATTGGGCATGTTGACATTTTTCAAACAAGCCCTAAGGGCTTGTTTGAACCTTCTCCACATGGAAAGGATCAAACAAGGCCTGGCGCTCCGCCACCTCAGAGTCCGCCGTGGAACGGGGTTCCCGGTGGTGCGCCGGTCCAGGACCCGGACGGCGGAGCCCGCGCTGCAATCAGATCACAGGGATAGGATCTGTCAAACGGAACGAGAATAGAAAGATTTGTGAGGGATGCTGAAATGATCGCACACGGCAAGGACATCAAGATCTTCGCTGGCAACTCCAACCCCAAGCTGGCCCGGGACATCTGCAAAAAACTGGGTACCCAGCTTGGCAACGCCGAGGTGGGTACCTTCTCTGACGGGGAGAAGTCGGTTTCCATCTACGAGACCGTCCGGGGCTCCGACGTCTTCGTGGTCCAGTCCACCTGCTCCCCGGTGAACGACAACCTGATGGAGCTCCTTATCATGATTGACGCCATGCGCCGGGCCTCCGCCGGACGGGTCACCGCAGTGATCCCCTATTTCGGTTATGCCCGCCAGGACCGCAAGACCAAGCCCCGGGACCCCATCTCCGCCAAGCTGGTGGCCAATCTCATCACCCGGGCCGGGGCCGACCGGGTGCTGACCATGGACCTCCACGCCAACCAGATTCAGGGCTTCTTCGACATCCCGGTGGACAACCTGCTGGGCTCCCCCATCTTTGTCCACCACTTTATGGAGAAATACGCCGGCTGCCACGAGGAGGTGATGGTGGTCTCCCCCGACGTGGGCTCCGTGGCCCGGGCCCGGGCCTTCGCCCAGAAGCTGGATATGCCGCTGGCCATTGTGGACAAGCGCCGGCAGAAGGCAAACTCCTCCGAAGTGATGAACATCATCGGAGACGTGCGGGACATGCGGGTCATCCTCCTGGACGACATGGTGGACACCGGCGGCTCTCTGTGCGGAGCGGCCAAGGCCCTGGTGGAGATCGGCGGGGCCAAGTCGGTCACCGCCTGCGCCTCCCACGGCGTCCTCTCCGGCCC
>NZ_CALXGA010000110.1 GCF_944387725.1 uncultured Intestinimonas sp.
CGGGGTCCTGCTCCACCCCGATGCCGTTGAGGCAGCACACCCCCAGGTTGCACTGGGCGGGGGCGTAGTCCTGCTCGGCGGCCTGGAGGTAGAGCTCAGCGGCCCGGACCGGGTCCCGCTCCACCCCCTCGCCGCTCTCATAGCACAGGCCCAGGTCGCAGAGGGCCCCGGCGAAGCCCTCCTCGGCGGCCTGGCGGAAAAGCTCCGCCCCCCGCTCCTGGTCCTGCTCCACCCCGCTGCCGTTCTGGTAGCAGCGGCCCAGGGCGTCCACCGCCCGGAGGTCGCCGGTCTCCGCCGCCTGGGCGAACCAGTGGGCGGCCTGGGCCATGTCCGCCTCCACGCCGTCGCCGGTGGCGTAGCGAACCCCCAGCTCGTACTGCACCGAGGCGTCCCCCAGCTCGGCCCGCTCCAACAGCTCCTGAAAGTCGGCCTGGGCCTTCTGCATCCCCTGCATGGCCTTCATGATGAGGGCGGTATTGACAATCACGATATCTTGTCCGTTGGACAGCTCCCGCTCCTGGTTCAGGCTGTCCCGGTCTTCCGGTCTAAGTTCCATAGTATTGTCCACCTGCTTTCCTGCGGCCCCGTCAGGGGCCGTTCTCCCCCTATTTTACAACGGAACGGGCCGGTATACAAGATGGAATGACGATGAAAAGCCCCGGCCCGCCTTTCCGCAGGCCGGGGGTCAAAAAAGGTGCAAATTGGCCGGATACGCACCGGGGGCCGGGGGTCAGGTCTCTGCGGAGGACTCCGCTTCGGCCTCCGCCTCGGTCTGGGTCCGGGCGCCGGGCAGGGCCAGCAGGTTCTCCACATAGCTGGGGGAGAGGAGGTCTGCCTGGTAGGAGCCCTCCAGCTGGGCGTAGTAGTTCCCGCTCTCGTCGGTGTCCCCCAGGAGCAGGGTGTAGCTCCCGCCGTCGTAGGTGACGGCAATCCGGTCCGGGTCATCCAGGCCCAAGGCGGCCAGAGCGGCCTCGCCGGGCTTCCAGGCGGAGCAGGAGCGGAAGGCCAGGAGGGAGAGGGCGTCTACTCCGTCCTGGAGGACGGCGTCCTCCCCGTCCAGGACCTCCCCATCCCGGCTCCAGACGTAGGCGGTGGTCTGGCTGGTCTCTCCGGTCTCCTCATCCACCGCCTCCTGGGTGATAGTCTCCTTGGTGTAGGCGGTCTCCACCCCGTCCAGGGTGAGGACCACCGACTGCACCTGGGCCTCTGTCACCCAGGGGATGTCCTCCAGGGCGATGAAGTCCAGCAGCTCCCCCTCGGTCTGGTCCATGAGGCCGGAGGAGATGGTGTAGACCCGGGCGTCCCCCTCCGGCCGGGCGTAGTAATTCCCGTCCACCTGGCTCCCCACCAGAAGGGTGACCGCCTCCCCGCCGCCGTCCATGGCGGTGAGGGTCAAGGCCGGGGCGTCCAGGCCGTAGGAGGCGTCGGCCTCCGGGTCGCCGATGACCCGGACGGCTGCCAGGGCGGAGAGAGTTTCCGCCAGCTCGGTGAGGCGGCTCTGGTCCACCGGGAAGTCGCTGTCACCGTCATAGCGCCAGATCCCCTCCCCGTCTTTGGTAAAGGAGAGGGAGACCGCGCCCCGCTGGAAGGAGAGGGCGGTGAGGTCCTCTGGCCGGGCCAGGTAGTCTGCCTGGGCCGCCGCCCGGTCCTCCGCGCCCTCGTTCCACCACCGCAGGCCCAGGTAGGCCCCGGCGCACAGGGCCAGCACCATGGTCAGCACAAAAAGCTGAGTCCCGTGCCGTTTCTTCATCACAGCCGCCTCCTTTTCGCCCAGGCCAAGAGGCCCAGGGCCAGGACCCCCAGGGGGATGACGGCGGTGAAGAGGGTGCTCCAGAGCCCGGGATTGCGAATGGTGTTGTAGGTGATCTCCAGGCTCTTGGCCGGGATGGAGAGGTTGGAGACCTCCTCGAAGCCGTCGGTGACGGCGTTGAGGAAGACGTCCAGATTCACCCCGTTGGAGAGCATGGTCAGGACGCTGTCCTCCACGAAGGAGGCCGAGGAGATAAGGGTGAGACGTCCGGCAGCATTGCCGTCGGCGCCGGTCTTCTCGCACACCGCACCCAGGAGGTAGGCGCCCTCGGTCTGGGCGCCGTCGGCGGCCACGGCCACGGCGCTGGAGGAGGTCTGGAGGAAGGGGGTCACCGTCACGTCCTCCGGCAGCTCCTCCGCCTTGGTGAAGCCCCGGGCGTTGAGCATCAGGGTCAGGTCGCCGGAGGAAAATCCGGCGGTGACCGGGCTGGAGGCGGAGAGCACCGGCGCGATGGCGTAGAGGCTGCCCAGCTGCTGGTAGAAGCGTTGGGGATCGGCCACATAGCCGCCGGCCAGGGACAGGCCGTAGGCGGCGAAGAGGGCCTCCCAGTTGGGCAGCTCCTCCCCGGTCTGGGCCAGGAGCACCAGCAGCTGCCCGCCCCCGTCCAGGTATTCCTCCAGCAGGGCCAGCTCGCCGGCGGTCAGGTCCCGGGTGGGGGCATAGCTGAGGAGGAGGGAGCAGTCGGCCGGGACCCCGCCGTCCAGGGCCAGGCTCACACTCCCGGAGAGGGTGAGGTTTGCCTTCTCGATGGCGTCGGCGGCCTGGGCGGGGAGTGCGCTCTCCCCGTGGTTTTCCAGGGTGTAGAGGACCACGCCGTTGTCCTGGGTGACATAGCTCACTGCGGAGGTGAGCTGCCCCTCGGCGTCAAACTCCGTCTCGTAATACTGTCCGTACATGTAGTAGTACATGGTGTCGTAGACCAGGATGTCGCTGAAGGGGATGGTCCGGGACCGGCCCGTCTCCTCACAGCGGACCACCAGGGAGTTGGAGGCGGCGTCATACTCCTCGGCGGCGGCGGGGTGGGCCACCGGGTCCACCTGGGTGACAGTGAGGCGGCTGGAGAGGGCGGCGTAGCGGTCCAAGAACTTGGCGATGCGCTCGTCTACCGTCCCCTCCTCCGCCAGAATCACAATCTCCACGTCCCGGTCCAGGGCGGAGAGGAATTCCACCGAGGTGTCGGAGACGGTGTAGAGCTTGTGGTCGGACAGGTCGAACTCCAGCAGGTTGGAGGGCAGCTGTCCCACAATGAGGTTGACGAAGAGGACGATGGCCGCCGCCA
>NZ_CALXGA010000111.1 GCF_944387725.1 uncultured Intestinimonas sp.
GGCGGGTGGGAGACCTCGTAGGGGTAGACGTTCTCGATGTGCTCCAGGGCGGTGCGGGGGTGGTAGATCTCGTCGAAGTAGGCGGAGTTGTACCAGCTGGACTGCTCCGGTACGGCGCCCTGCTCGTCAAAGAGGGGGCCGGCCCCGGCGGCGGTGAGGCCGGAGCTCCCCGTCCTCTCCGGGGCCAGGCGCAGGAGGCCCTGGGGGTCCTCACTTCCCCCCAGGCTGCCGTAGAGGGCCAGCTCTCCCAGCTCCAGCAGGCCGCTGTCGGCCCGGCCGGTGATGCGGAGATACCGGACATTCTGGGGGTTCTCCGGGCGGACCTCCAGCCACTTGAAGAGGTCGTTGTAGGCCTGGGGCAGGGCGTAGCTGGGGGCGTAGCCGTCGGCGTCGGCCCAATAGTCCACGGTGTTTCCGGCCTCGTCCTGCCGCTGCCAGAGGGTGTACCAGGTCTCCCCGTCAGCGGAGACCTCCAGGTTGTAGCTGCCGGCGCCCAGGTTGGAAAAGTACATCAGCTTGGTGAGGTAGACGGTCTGGGACAGGGTGACGGTGACGGTCTGGTTCTCCCCGAAGTCCAGGGCCGACTGGGGGGCGGTGAAGGCGCCCAGTCGGAAGAAGGCGGTGGCGGCATAGGCCGCCGTCAGCAGGACCAGGGGCAGGACGTCGCCCCGGGCCATGGGGTGGCAGGGCAGAGTCAGGGAGAAGGGGCGGCGCTCCTGGAGGGCCACCCACTCCAGGCTCCCCTTCCGGGGGAGGGAGACGAGACAGCAGCGGGCAAAGAAGAGAATTATCCCCGCCAGCACCACCAGGGCGCAGAGAAGGGGGATGGACTGCTGGAGGGCAGTTCCCAGCGCGGGCCAGAGCTCAGACATGAGACACCTCCGGGAAGACGAGGATGGGCGGTCCCCCCGCAGGTAGGACCGCCCCTATTGTATTGCTTTTCCAGAGGTTTGTCAAAAGATTCTGCGCGGCGGAGCAAAAAAGGCTCCGGCCCGCCGCGCATTTGTGCGGGCCGGAGCCGGGCCTTATTTTTTCTTTTTGCCCCCCAGGTTCTCGAAGAAGTTTTTGATGGGATCGCCGCCGTGGGCGGCGTCGCCCATGGTGCGGGCAAACTCCCGCAGGGCGTCCTTCTGCTCCTTGTTCATCCCGGTGGGGACCTGGACCTTCACGGTGACGTACTGGTCCCCCCGGCCCCGGCCGTTGAGGCTGGGGATGCCCTTGCCCCGCAGGCGGAAGGTGGCGCCCGTCTGGGTGCCCTCAGGCATGGTGTACTTGACGTTGCCGTCGATGGTGGGGATCTCCAGCTCGGCCCCCAGGGCGGCCTGGGCGAAGGAGACCGGCTGCTCTAGGTAGACCGACGTGCCTTCCCGTCGGAAGAGGGGATGGGGGGTCACGGAGACGGCGATGAGCAGGTCCCCGGGGGGGCCTCCGTTGCGGCCTGCGCCGCCCTGGCCCCGGAGGGAGACGGCCTGGCCGTCGTCGATGCCGGCGGGGATGGTGACCATCAGCTTCTTTTGCCGCCGGACGCTTCCGGCGCCGTTGCAGGTCTTACAGGGCTGGTGGATGATCTTGCCGGTGCCCCGGCACTTGGGGCAGGTGGTGGTGGTGGAGAAGGCGAAGCCGCCGCCTCCCCGCTGAATCCGCACGGCGCCGCTGCCATGGCAGTCGGGACAGACCTCCGCCGTGGTGCCCGGGGCGCAGCCGCTGCCCTTGCACACGTCGCAGGGCTCGGTGCGGGAGACGGTGACCTCCTTCTCGCAGCCGAAGGCCGCCTCCTGGAAGGAGATGGTGACCCCTGCCCGGACGGTCTCCCCCTTCTGGGGGGCGTTGCGGCGGCTGGAAGCGCCTCCGCCGCCGAAGCCGCCGAAGCCCCCGCCGAAAAAGGAGCCGAAGAGGTCGCCCAGGTCGATGTCCCCCATGTCGGTGAAGCCGCCGAAGCCGCCCCCCGCGCCGGGGTTGAAGTTGGGGTCCACCCCCGCGTGGCCGAACTGGTCGTAGCGGGCGCGCTTCTCCTTGTCGGAGAGGACCTCGTAGGCCTCGTTGACCTCCTTGAAGTTGGCCTCGGCGGTTTTGTCCCCGGGATTCAGGTCGGGGTGATATTTCTTGGCCAGCTTGCGGTAGGACTTTTTGATCTCGTCGTCGCTGGCCCCCTTGCTGACGCCCAGGACCTCATAATAATCTCGTTTTTGGTCCGCCATATGTGTGTTCACCTCGTTTCATAGGAGACAGGAAAAGAGGGGAGACGGACCGCCGGAGGGGAGGGCCGGCCGGGCCGGCCCCCGCCCCGGGGAGTCCGTATCCCTCCTCCTGGAGCAAATGGAATTACTTGTCGTCGTCCACCACCTGGTAGTCGGCGTCCACCACGTTGGGGTCGGCGCCGCCGGCGGCCTGACCGCCGCCGAAGCCCGCGCCGCCCATATCGGGTCCCCCGGCCTGGGGGCCGCCGGCCTGGTTGTAGAGCTTCTCGCTGATGGGGTAGAAGGTGCGGCTGAGCTCCTCGGTGGCCGTCTTGATGGCGTTGGCGTCGGCGCCCTTGAGGGCCTCCTTGAGCTTGCTGAGGGCGGCGTCCAGGGTGGACTTGTCGCTGGCGTCCAGCTTATCCTTCAGCTCCTCCATGACCTTCTCGGTCTGGTAGACCATCTGGTCGCCCTGGTTGCGGATCTCCACCTCTTCCTTCCGCTTGGCGTCCTCGGCGGCGAACTGCTCGGCCTCCTTGACGGCCTTGTCGATGTCCTCCTTGGACATGTTGGTGGAGGAGGTGATGGTGATGTGCTGCTCCTTGCCGGTGCCCAGGTCCTTGGCGGAGACGTTGACGATGCCGTTGGCGTCGATGTCGAAGGTCACCTCGATCTGGGGCACGCCCCGGCGTGCGGGGGCGATGCCGTCCAGGTTGAACCGGCCCAGGGTCTTGTTGTACTGGGCCATTTCCCGCTCGCCCTGGAGGACGTGGACCTCCACGCTGGTCTGGTTGTCGGCGGCGGTGGTGAAGACCTGGCTCTTCTTGGCGGGGATGGTGGTGTTGCGCTCGATGAGCTTGG
>NZ_CALXGA010000112.1 GCF_944387725.1 uncultured Intestinimonas sp.
GCAGGAATCCTGGCGGATTTCAAGGAAAAATTGCGCCGTCCAGGGGGCAAAAGACCCGCTGATTGGGCATGTTGCCATTTTTCAAACAAGCCCTAGCCACAGATACATCCGACGATAGCCGTAAGTGCCCCAGCATCGCTTGCGCTGCATGGCAATGATGTCTGCCAGTTCTTTATCTTTCTCGGGTCTGTCTGCACGGCGGACAAAGTCGTAATAACCGCTGCGGGATACGCCAAAGAATCTGCACATGACAGATATCGGATATTCTGTTCGGTGCCGGTATATCACGCGGTCTGACTACCGGCCTTGCGGATCCTGCTGCCTGGGCGTGTTCAACTTGTTATTGCAATTTGCGTATTTTTCCATCTTGTTTTCTTCTGAGAGATGCTACGGGACCACCAAATCCAGGTTGGCCTCCAGAGGGGAAGCGGTGGGTACCCCGCCGTATGCCTCCGGGGACTCCCCCTCCACCAGCAGCCGCACCGCGCTGACGTCGGAGAACTGGCAGAGGGTGTTGACAATGGCGTAGAGCAGCAGCCGGGCCTGGCTGGTGGGGACGGGCTCCTTCTCCAGGAAGGGGGCGGAGAAGTTAACATAGCAGGTCCCATCCCGGTTGACCCACAGGTCGATGAGATCGGTCCCCTCCGGGAGGGGCAAGTCATGCTCCTCCACCTCCGGCCCGTCCAGCAGGGCCTGGAGGAGCACCTCCGCCGGAAGGCTGCCGCTGGGGACCAGCAGCTCCCGGGACTCAACGGCCAGCCCGCCCCCCTCTCGGAGGAAGTAGAGGTCGGCGGCCAGGTAGACCGGCTCGTCCTCGGCGCTGGAGAGCACCACGTCGCTCCCCTGGAGGAGCTGGTGGTCCCCGTAGGGGATGACCGCCCCCTCCACCAGAATGGTAACGGCCTCCACCCCCTCCACCTGGCAGAGGGTGAGGGTGACACAGTAGTCGGCCAGGGTCAGGTCCACGTCGGAGAGGCCGCCGTACTGCTCCGAGAGGTTGACGGTGCACACCCCGTCCTCCAGCACCGGCGGGGAGACCTGATGGGTCCCGGCGGGGAAGGGAGAGGTGAGCCCGTCGGAGAGGGGCCCGGACAGCAGAACTTCCACCAGGGCGTTGAGGACGTCCTCCCCCTGGGGGAGGCGGCGCGTCTCGCCGGCGAGGGCGGGACCCTCCACCCAGGCCTCGGCGCTGCCGGGGTCAAAGGGGACGGTAAAGTAGACGGTATAGCCCTCCTCCGCCCCGCCGGAGGTCCCGGCGCCGCAGCCGGAGAGCAGGGCGAGGGCGCACAGCAGCGCGGTCAGCCGCCGGAGCATGGTCCCTCACCTCCTTCCGGGTCCCAGCGGGGGAAGGCCACCTGGAAGCAGGTGCCGCCTCCCTCCCGCCGCCGGACCGTGACGGCGCCGCCGTGCTGGCGGGCGGTATCCCTGACGATGGACAGGCCCAGGCCGGTGCCTCCGGCGGCCCGGGAGCGGGCCTTGTCCACCCGGTAGAAGCGGTCGAAGACCTTGGGCAGGTCCTCCTCGGGGATGCCCACCCCGGTGTCCTCCACCGTGAGGAGGACCAGGTCCCCCACCCCCCGGAGGGTCACCGTCACCCGGCCGTTGGGGACGTTGTATTTGACGGCGTTTTCCATGAGGTTGAAGGCGATCTGGTAGAGGTCGTCTTCGGTGGCCAGCACCATACAGCCCCGCTCCAGCTCGGCCTCCACCTGGATGCCGCTCTCCCAGGCCAGGGGCGTAAGCATATGCTCCACCTTCTCCAGCACGGCGCCCACCTCCACGGGGACCTCCTCCACCGGAACGGCGCTGTCCATGCGGGTAAGGGTGAGGAGCTTTTCCGAGATGCGGGTGAGGCGGCCGGCCTCCTCGCCGATGTCGCTGACGAACTCCCGGGCGGTATCCAGGTCCATGCCCTCGGTCTGGAGGATGGAGTCGGTGAGCAGCCGGATGGAGGCCAGGGGGGTCTTGAGCTCGTGGGAGGCGTCGGAGACAAAGCGCCGCCGGACCTCCTCGGTGGTCTGGATCCGGCCGGTGAGCTGGTTGAACTCCCCGGCCAGCTGGCTGAGCTCGTCCCGGCCCCGGATGTCCACCCGGTGGCTGTACTCCCCCTCCCGGACCCGGCGGATGGCCCGCAGGAGCTCGGCGATGCGCCGGGTCAGGGCCTTGGAAAAGATGATGCTCATGAGGAGGGCCGCCACACAGACCACCAGGGAGATGGAGCGCAGGTTCTGCTGGATATCCGTCAGGAGCCGGGCCTGCTCGGTGTCGTGCTCATAGAGGTAGACACAGCCGATGGTGATGTCCCGGTAGAGGACTGGCACCGCCGCCCGGCTGTGAAAGGCATCCTCCCGGTACACGGAGGTGGCCACATCGTAGCCCTTCAGGGCGGCCACCACCTCGTTGAGCATGGCATACCGCCCCTCGGTGGCCCGGAGGTCGTCGCTGTCGTAGAGGATGCGGCCGAACTGGTCGGTGACCAGCACCCGGTACTGGCTCATATAGTCCAGCGGCTCGATGTAGCCCCGCACCGTCTCAGCCGAGAGCTTCTCCGTCTGGGCGATGGTGTTGGCGATGACCGACGCCTGGGAGTGGAGCATACTGGCCTTGGAGCGGAAGACCAGGTCCTGGGAGACCAGCACCGGATAGGTGTTGAGCAGAAGGAGGATGGCGGCGATGAGAATGAGATAGGTCAGGGCGAACTGGAGCTGGATGGAGCGGCGGAAGGGGATGCGCTCCTCCCGGACCCCGGCCTCCCTCCCTCCCTCCCGGGTCTGGACCGGCCTATCCATTTTTCAGGTAGTAGCCCACGCCCCACTTGGTGAGAATGTACTCCGGGTTGGCGGGCTCCATCTCCAGCTTTTCCCGGAGCCGGCGGATGTGGACGTCCACGGTGCGGTACTCTCCGGCGTACTCGTAGCCCCAGACGATGTTGAGCAGATTCTCCCGGGAGTAGACCCGGCCGGGGTTGCGCATGAGCAGCTCCATCAGGTCGAACTCCTTGGCGGTGAGGTCCAC
>NZ_CALXGA010000113.1 GCF_944387725.1 uncultured Intestinimonas sp.
CGGGAGTCGAACCCGCACGCCCTTGCGAGCACTGGCACCTGAAGCCAGCGAGTCTACCAATTCCACCACTCGCGCGAATGGCGGAGCACTCTGTTACTCAACGCAAGAGATATACTACCACAGCTCACCGGGTATGTCAACCTTTTTTGCTTTTTTTCTTCCGAATTTTTTGCACGCCCGTGGCCCGCCGGCAGGGGGCCCACCAGCCCCGGAGGTCTCTGCCGTGCCCCCGGAGGCAAAAAGGCTGCGGAAGCCCGCCGGAGCGGCAATTTTCCGCGGCCTTTTTTCAGGGGGAGGGCAGAAGTTACTGCTGGATCACCGCACGGTTGATGGCGGAGAGGATGCCCTTGAGGGGGGCCAGGTTGATGTTGTGGGAGATTCCCACGCCGAAGCAGTCCTTTCCCTGGGCATCCCGGAGCTGGATATAGGCCACGGCCAGGGAGTCAGAACCGGCCTGGACGGCGTGCTCCTTGTAGTCCACGAAGGTGAAGCGGTCCATCTTCTGGCCGTGGATGGCGTTGAAGAAGGCGTCGATGGGGCCGTTGCCGCTGCCCTGGACCTGGAAGACCGTGTCCTTGTGGCGGAGAGTTCCGGCGAAGGTGACGTGGGAGTGTCCCTCCTCGTCAGTGAACTCGGCGAAGGAGTGCCGGACCAGCTCATAGGGCTTGGTGGCGTCCACATAGTGCTCCTTGAAGAGCTCGTAGATGCGCTGGGGCTTGAGCTCGGTGCCCACCCGGTCGGTCTCCACCTGGACGATATGGCCAAACTCCGGGTGCATGGCCTTGGGCAGGTCGAAGCCGAAGGAGTGCTGCATGACAAAGGCCGCGCCCCCCTTGCCAGACTGGGAGTTGATGCGGATGATGGGCTCGTACTGCCGCCCCACGTCGGCGGGGTCGATGGGGAGATACGGGACCTCCCAGAGAGGGGACCCGCTCTTCTCCATATACTGGGTGCCCTTGTTGATGGCGTCCTGGTGGGAGCCGGAGAAGGCGGTGAAAACCAGCTCCCCCGCGTAGGGCTGCCGCTCCCCGATCTTCATCTTGGTCACCCGCTCGTAGACGTCCCGGACCTTGCTGATGTCGGAGAAGTCCAGCCCCGGGTCCACCCCCTGGGTGTAGAGGTTCAGGGCCAGGGTCACCATGTCCACGTTGCCAGTGCGCTCGCCGTTGCCGAAGAGGGTGGCCTCTACCCGCTCCGCGCCGGCCAGCTGGCCCAGCTCGGCTGTGGCCACCCCCTCGCCCCGGTCGTTGTGGGGGTGGAGGGAGATGATGGCGCTCTCCCGGGAGGGCAGCTTGGAGATGAAATACTCGATCTCGTCGGCAAAGTAGTTGGGCATACAGTTCTCCACCGTGGTGGGCAGGTTGAGGATGACCTTCCGCTCCGGGGTGGCGCGCAGGGCCTCCAGCACCGCCTGGCAGATCTCCACGGCGGCGTCCATCTCGGTGCCCATGAAGGACTCGGGGGAGTACTCATACCGCAGGTCCATGCCGCCGTCCAGGGCGGCCTGGGAGAGCTCCCGGATGAGGTCGGCGGCGTCCACGGCGATCTGCTTGACCCCCGCCACGTCGGTGTGGAAGACCACCTTCCGCTGGAGGGTGGAGGTAGAGTTGTAGAAATGGAAGATGACGTGCTTGGCCCCGTCGATGGCCTCGAAGGTCCGGCGGATCAGGTGCTCCCGGGCCTGGACCAGCACCTGGATGGTCACGTCGTCGGGGATGTGCCCCCCGTCGATGAGGGCCCGGAGGAACTCAAACTCGGTCTCTGAGGCGGAGGGGAAGCCCACCTCGATCTCCTTGACGCCGATGTCCACCAGGGTGTGGAAGAGTTCCAGCTTTTCCTCCACGTTCATGGGGTCCACCAGGGCCTGGTTGCCGTCCCGCAGGTCCACCGAGCACCAGATGGGGGGGTGGGTGAGCTGCTTGTCCGGCCAGGCCCGGTGCTCCAGCTTGAGGGGGACGAAGGGAATGTACTTGCTTTGCGGGTCTTTTACCATGATGACTGCCTCCTTTTGTCCATTCCATGCTGCGCGGGGACATAGAAAACGCCCCCGACCTCCCGGTCAGGGGCGTAATGAATACGCGGTACCACCCTGATTCAGCCGCCGGTCACCCGGTCGGCCCTCGCCGGCCTCCAACAAGGCCCCGGCCTGTAACGCGGCCTCGCGTCCCCCCCTACTGCACACGGGTTCAGGGGGGCGGCTCTGGAATCAGTATCCACCTGGGTCCGCCGCGCCGGTTCGCACCTGCCACCGGCTCTCTGAGCGGGGAAGCCCGGGTCTTCTTTCCCTCATCGCTTTTGATTGTTCCCTATTTTAGAGGATTTCTTTCGGGTTGTCAAGGGAAAAATCACGCCCGCCCACGCCCGTCTCATAAAATGATAAGCTCGGCTACCGCACCCCTGAGGAACTCTTTGAGGCGTTTTTGGAGTCCGTTTTTGCGGTCTGACTACCGGCCTTGCGGCCCCTGCTGCCTGGACGTATTCAACTTGTTACTGCAATTTACGACATATTTTTGTCGGTCTGTCATTGTAATCACCGCATCGTAAGTCTTGTCCGCTTTCTCAGACCACAGGCCGGTGACAGGGGCTCTCCCGTCTTTCAGAAGGGCCGCTACGATGGTGCGGGTGGGTGTTTTCTTTCTGTTTTCCCACCAGCGGTTGTTTTTCCAGATGGTGAAGCCGCAGGTCCGATCCCCACAGAAAAAGCCCTGTTTCCGTTCAATGACGGCTTTCCCACACCGGGGCACCGGCCCACCGCCTCACGCTCCGCAGGAACAGCACGTCCTCGCCCTCTACCGGGCGGATCGTCCCCACCAGCTCCCGCAGCATGGCGGAGATCTCCGCCATAAAATCTTCCGAGGCCAGGGTACCCCGTTCCACCTCCTTCAGATGGTGCTCCCACTCGGCGGTGAGGGCCGGGGATTGCAGGGCCTCGGGCAGCACCGTGATGAGGGCGGTGCCGGTGGGC
>NZ_CALXGA010000114.1 GCF_944387725.1 uncultured Intestinimonas sp.
TGAGAGGAGGGAAACTTCATGGCAACCACACGCATTATGCCGCTGCACACCGGCAAGGGCCGCACGGAGAGCCGAGCAATCAGCGACATCATCGACTATGTGGCGAACCCACAAAAGACCGACCACGGCAGGCTTATCACTGGCTATGAATGTGACAGCCGGACCGCTGATGCCGAGTTTCTGCTGGCCAAGCGGCAGTATATCGCGGCCACCGGACGGGTGCGGGGAAAGGACGATGTGATTGCCTATCACGTCCGTCAGTCCTTCTGCCCCGGCGAGGTCACACCGGAGGAGGCAAACCGGCTGGGCGTGGAATTTGCCAAGCGGTTTACCAAGGGCAAACACGCTTTCATTGTCTGCACCCATATCGACAAATCCCATGTCCATAATCACATTATTTGGAGTTCGGTCAACCTGGACTGTGACCGAAAATTCCGCAACTTTTGGGGCAGCACAAAGGCCGTCCGGCGACTGAGTGATACCCTGTGTGTGGAGAATGGATTGTCCATTGTCGAAAATCCAAAGCCCCATGGAAAGAGCTATAACAAGTGGCTGGGCGATCAGGCCAAGCCCTCCCACCGGGAGCTGCTGCGGGCTGCCATTGACAATGCCCTAGCACAAAAACCTGCCAACCTGGACGAGCTGCTGAAGCTGCTCCAAGAGTCTGGCTGCGAGGTATCGAGGCGCGGGAAATCCTATCGTTTGAAGCTCACCGGCTGGGATAAAGTAGCCCGTCTGGACAGCCTGGGTGAAGGCTACACCCTGGAGGACCTGCTGGCCGTTCTCACCGGCAAAAAGGAGCATACACCCCGTCAGAAACCGGCCATGCAAGCAGATCCGCCGAAGGTCAATCTGCTGGTGGATATTCAGGCCAAACTCCAGGCCGGAAAAGGCGCAGGGTATGTGCGCTGGGCCAAGGTTTTTAACCTGAAACAAATGGCGCAGACCATGAATTATCTCACCGAGCATAACCTGCTGGACTATGCGGTGCTGGAGGAAAAAGCAGCGGCGGCCACGGCCCACCACAATGAACTGTCAGCGCGGATCAAGGCGGCAGAGAAACGCATGGCGGAGATCGCTGTTCTGCGGAACCATATCATCAACTATGCCAAGACCCGTGAGACCTATGTAGCCTACCGAAAGGCCGGTTATTCCAAGAAATTCCGCCAGGAACATGAGGAAGAAATTCTGCTCCACCAGGCGGCGAAAAACGCCTTTGATGATATGGGTGTCAAGAAGTTGCCCAAGGTCAAAGAGCTGCAAGCCGAGTATCGCAGGCAGAGGCCGCGATGTAGTATTTCTGGAAGAACCGCCCGCCCTCCCGGGCGGCGATCTCCAGACCGGCCCCCTGCTTGGGCGTCTTGCCCCCCAGGTCCGCCCGGGCGCAGTAGAGGACGGCGGATATGATGTGAAGCCCGCCCACATGGTCACCGGTCAGGCGGTCCCGCTGCTCCTGTACCAGCTCCTCCAGGACAAGTGGGACGTCCGGGTACTCCATCCCGTCATAGCGGACGGTGCGGCGCTGGGCAAATTCGCCGGTGTTTAGGAAGACCTTGTGGATATCCGTCGCCACGCAGTCCTTAAAATTCAAGGCGTTTTCCTCCGTCAGCCCAGCAGCTTCACCAGCACGGTGGCGTCATCCTCCTGGGCGGCCGCCACGGCCCAGCCCGCCGGGGTGTTTGCGGGGGCGCTGCCGGCGGCGGTGGTGAGGTTCTCCGCCGCCTTGTCCCAGTAGAGGGCCTGGCCCAGGGTCACAGCCCCGGTGGCCTTGGGCAGCTCGAACACGCCCACCACATGGACCGCGCCGGTCTCTCCGGCCGGAATATCGCCGCCGGCCACGCCGATCCGGGTGGCCAGATCCACCACGTCGCCGTTTGCCAGCCCGTCGGCGGCAGTATAGTCGATGGTTTCCCCTCTCTGCCAGTATTTCGCGCTCAAATCTGTTTTGCCTCCCTTCTGCGATTAAACGGTGGGCAGGGCCTCGCCGTCATTACGGGCGATGCCCCGGAAGTCCCGGACGCTGATGCCCCAGTCAAGGTACATATCCCATACGAATCCCAGGGCGCCGGGCGCCTCCATGCGGCGGACGGTGGGGGTCTCCTGGCCGTTGAGGTAGTCCACCTGGATGCCCCGGGCGCTGTCGGTACTGGCAACCATGAACCAGGGGCAGGCTCCGGTACCGGCCAGGGCATTCAGCACGGGGGACTGGACAACCTGCAGGGGGTAGTTGTAGAGCGGGTTGATGTCGTTGTTGCTGGAGCCGGTCACCTGGGCGGAGCGGAGGATCACAGCCAGGTCGAACTCGTAGCCCACAGGCACCACGATGGTGCGGGGGGTGATATAGATGGCTTCTCCGAACTGATCCACCTGCTGCTGCATCTTCAGGAGGATGATCTGCTGGATGCTGGCCTGGGAGGGCTTGCTGCCGGTGGTGATGTGGTTGCGGTGATCCGCGCTGAAGAGCTTTTTGCCGTCGAAGATGGCCTTGTTCTCGAAGAGGATCTTGTAGACCTGCTTGTCGATGGTCTTCTTTGCGGCGGTGGCGTAAAGGCCGGGGACCTCAGTCAGGAAGCCGATATCATCGTTGATGAAGGCCTGACGGGTCATGCTGAACTGCTTCCCGTAGGTGTCCAGCTTGCGCTGGGGCAGGCGGTCAGTCCGGGGCATGTCGGCCTTGAGCTCTCCGTTCTCCGGCACCAGCAGGAAGTCGCCCACGCCGCCGATGACGTACTCGTGGTCTGCGGTCTGCTTGAAGTCCTTCAGGCTCCCGGTGGTGGTGAAGGCCTGGAAGGTGGTATTTTCACAATACGGCGGGCACCGGGGCCAGCGCCCACT
This sequence comes from uncultured Intestinimonas sp., assembly GCF_944387725.1. GTDB lineage: Bacteria > Bacillota > Clostridia > Oscillospirales > Oscillospiraceae > Intestinimonas. The sequence continues at coordinate 2,836 of NZ_CALXGA010000114.1, forward strand.
ACTTCGTGGGCCACGAGAGCGAGGACGCCGCCGTC
>NZ_CALXGA010000115.1 GCF_944387725.1 uncultured Intestinimonas sp.
CACTTCTCGCAAAGCTGGGGCTCGGTGCAGGTAGCGGGAGCGCCGGGCACATGGCCCGCCGCCGCGTCGCCCTCCAGACGGGTGGCCCCGCAGCGGACACAGCGGAACTCCAGCACCCCCTCGCCGGTGCAGGTGGCATCGGTAATCTCCTTACCCTCGCCCCAGCTATGGCCCAGGGGGGACGTGTAATCCGTGATAAAGCTGGAGCCGCAGCCCTCGCAGATGTGCAGGGTCTTGCCGCCGCCATCACAGGTGGCCGGGGTGGTCTTGCTCACATAGTTGTGGGCCAGCGCCGGGGTGATGTCCTCAATGTGCCGCTCTCCGCAGACCGCGCACTCCCGCAGGGTGTAGCCGGGGCTGGTGCAGGTTGCAGAGCTGACAGAGGTGGAGAACTCATGCTCCCCCTGGGGGATGGTGGTCTCCTTGGTATCGCCGCACCGCTGGCAGATGTCCAGGGTCTTGCCGGGCACCTCGCAGGTGGCCTCCCGGATGACAGAGCTCTGGTAGGCGTGGCCCAGGGCCGCCTCATAGTCCCGCTTTTCAATCATGCCGCACTCGACGCAGAGATAACGGTCATAGCCCAGGGTCAGGCAGGTGGGGTCTACGCTATCCAGCAACGTCCAGTTGTGGTTCTCGCCGCACCCCTTATCATCGCAGCAGCAGCCGTCACAATCCGGGTCTTGGCAGCCGCAGTCGGGATTGCCGCAGCCGCAGGAGCAGGAGCCGTCCTCGGTGGTGGTTTCGTCCCGCAAGTGGACGAAAGCCACGCTATCCTCCACCATATCCGTATCCTTGAAAGTATAGGTGATTTCATAGTACACGGGATAATCCCCGGCCTCCGTGTAGTTGGGGGCAGAGGTCAGGGTGCAGGAGCCTGCCTCGTTGCCATAGCGGATCGCCGTGGTCACGCCCGCGTCGGAGAGATCTGACACGGTGACGGTGTGGGGCTGGCCGTCCACCACGCCGAAGTAGTCCGCGATGACGGCCTTGGCGGCGGTGTAGAACGTTTCCGAATAAGCGCAATCCTCGCAGGCGTCCATTTCTACAAAGCGGTCATGGGCCAGCTCCGGGCGGATGCTGCCCTCCATGTGGTGGCGCTCCAGGGTGGAATTTTTCTCCTTGAACGTGCCATAGCAGAACGCGCAATACTCCCCGCTGGTAGTGGTGACGCGGTGATACTCGCTGTCCACCTGCTCAATGGTCTGCGTTTCCGGCAGTTCCTCAAAGAAATCCGCCGCGCAGTCATAGAGCCAATATACATTTTTACCACAGGAGTAGTTGGTGGCCCCCATGTTGGTGTTGAAGGTGCCGCAGGTCTGGCACACCGCCTTTGTCCAGTGGTAGCCGGTGTAATAGGCATCCTTGCCGGGGGTGCCGTCCAGCAGGTCGCCCTTGCTCTCCCCGTCCAGGCAAGTGCCGTCTGAATACTTGACGTTGCGGGTCAGGGCGGTTTCCCCGTTGCGGGTGTACTCCGGTACACGGAACACTTCAAACGAAGTGGCCTGCCCGCACTCACAGCAATTAAAGGTTTCGATGGTCACCACGGAGTTGGCGTCCAGCTCATTCGTCCGGTTGAGCGCCTCCATCCAGTGTTCCGCCGGGTCGTGGTAGTTGTCCTCCTGGGCGGCAAAGGCCGAGGGAACAAGGGAGAGCATGACGGCTGCCACAAGCAGCAGGGCCGCCAGCCTCCGGGGGGTATGGTGATGAATGTTCAATTTGCACCTCCAAAATGTGATTTAGAAATGGAAAAAGCCCTTGGGACAAAGTGTCTCAAGGGCTTACTTCTCCAAATCCGCCGTTTTCTCCGGCGGTTGCTTTTCCTTCCACTCGTCCAGTAGGGCGATGATCTGCTCCTTCATCTGACGGGGCGTGGCCTCCTTGCCAAAATACTTGTTGAGTTCCTCGGTGCTGATAATCACTTGACCAACCTCCTTCTTTTCTTCACTTAAAATTGCGTCGATAACGTCCCCGGTGAGCTGTCCCGCTTGATCCAGCTCCCGGAGCTTTTTGGCCTGGGCAACAGAGGGGGAGGACTGCTCCCCTTCGATGGACACCGCGATGAGCTGCTGGTTGCGGGGGCGGATAAAGGACAGCTCCACGGCGGGGATGAATCCCAGCTTTTTGATGGGCTCCCCGTTGGCGTTCACCGCTGTGCCGTCTACCATGTCCTTCAGCTCCGGCACCAGCTCATTGAGCCGGATATACCGCATGACCTTTTTGTAGTTCATGCCGTTCCGGGTTCCCACGATCTCCGTTGAGCGTTTGCCAATGTCACCCTCGGCAACACCTTTGAGCACAGTGCCCTGGTGGGAAATAGCCTCCACCTGCTGCTGGAGCGCCTTGGCCTTCTCCGAGGGGAGAATATGCTCCCGGTGGCGCAGGTTGTCATCCGTCATGGCAAGGATGGCCTCGTCATCCGTCATTTCCCGGACGATGCAGGGCATATTCCGATACCCGGCCAGCTCGCTGGCCTTCTGGCGGCGGTGGCCCGCAATGATCTCATAGCCGCCGCCTTCCCTGGGGCGGACGAGGGCAGGCTGGTTCACGCCGCCGTTTTTGACGCTCTCCACCAGGGACTGCATCTCCGCATCCTCCCGCACCTGGAAAGAATGGTCTTTGAACGGATAGAGTTCAGAGAGGTCGAGATAGACTACTTCTTCCTTGACAGCGCGGGTGGCGTCCTTTTGGCCGAAAACCGCATCCGCCGTAAGGGATGCGGGATTGTCACCAGGGGCATCTTCACCGGCGATGGGGGCG
>NZ_CALXGA010000116.1 GCF_944387725.1 uncultured Intestinimonas sp.
CTGGTGCAGACCTCCCTGAACCTGGGCATCCTCACCACCGGGGCGGAGGAGCTGCGGGCCTGCTTCTCGGTGCGCAGCTCCCTGGGGTCCCAGAAGGAGGCCCTGAAGGACCGGCTCACCTGCCTCACCCAGGCCCTGGGGGGCAGAACCCAATACTCCGGGGACTATCCGGCCTGGGAATACAAAGAGGACTCGCCCCTCCGGGACCGGATGGTCCAGGTGTTCCGGGAGCAGTACGGCCGCGCGCCCAAGGTGGAGGCCATCCACGCCGGGGTGGAGTGCGGCCTGCTGGCGGGGAAGATTCCGGGCCTGGACTGCGTGTCCATCGGCCCCGACCTGCTGGAGATCCACACCCCCCGGGAGCGGATGAGCATCTCCTCCGTCCAGCGGGTGTGGGCCTTCCTGCTGGAGGTCTTGAAGCGGAGCAAATAAAAAACGAAACGCGGACCTTGGATGTTCCAGGGTCCGCGTTTTTGGTTTCGATATCAGGAGATGGACCGGCCCAGCTCAAAGGCCTGGTGGAGCTCCTCCCGGCCGGCGATGTCCCCCAGGTTCATCACCCCGCCGCACAGCACCCTGCCAAGGCTTTTCCAGCCCAGGTGCTGTTCCAGGTGGTCGTACCAGTACAGGGTCTCCTCAAAGCCGTGGCCCTCCGCCGCCATAAGCAGGACGGACTCCTTTTTTGGGTTGGCCAGGCCGGGGTCGCACTCGGCCACGGCGAACAGCCGGTCAAAGGCCAGCTTCAGCTGTCCGCTGATGGTCCAGTAGTACAGGGGGGAGGCCAGCACCACCACGTCGGCCTCCTTGTAGACCGGGTAGATTTTGTCCATGTCGTCCCGCTGGACACAGGGGTGCTCCGGGTCCCTGCCACCGCCGAAGCAGCCCCTGCAGCCGTGGAGGTCCATGCCGTCCAGGAAGAACTCCGTGACCGTATTGCCGGCGCTCTCCGCCCCCTCGGCAAAGGAGCGGATCAGGGCGGCGGTGTTGCCGGTTTTCCGGGGGCTGCCATTGAGAATCAAGATTTTTTTACTCATTGTAATATCCTCCTCAGATATAGCAAATACAGTGAAACGATTGAGGGCAATTTCGGTTCTCCAAGACTTGGAACCCAGCGGGTCTGTGCAAAACCCGCTGGGTTCCGGTGTATCGGAAGAAGGGAGAACGAGATGAACAGAAACGAAGCTCATTCGCCCTCGTAGGCCTGGCGGTACACCTCAATGATCTGCTCCTTGGTGGCGGTGCGGGGGTTGGTGAGGCTGCACACGTCCTTCATGGCGTTTTCGGCCATGATGGCGAAGTCCTCGGGCTTGACGCCGAGCACCTTCAGGTTGGCGGGGATGCCCAGGCGCTGGCCCATGCGCTTGACGGCGGCGATGCCCTCTTCGGCGGCGGCGGAACAGGACAGATTCTCCCCCCGCACCCCCATGGCAATGGCGATCTCCTTGAACCGGGTCATATTGCCGATGAGGTTGAACTTCATCACATAGGGCAGCAGCACCGCGTTGCAGACACCGTGGGGCAGGTTGTAGAAGCCGCCCAGCTGGTGGGCCATGGCGTGGACGTAGCCCAGGGAGGCGTTGTTGAAGGCGATGCCCGCCAGATACTGGGCGTAGGCCATCTTGTCCCGGGCCTTCATGTAGTTGCCGTTAGCCACCGCCTTGGGCAGGTAGTGGGAGATCATCTGGACGGCCATGGTGGCCGCCGCGTCGGTGAGGGGGTTGGCGTCGGTGGACACATAGGCCTCAATGGCGTGGGTGAGGGCGTCCATGCCGGTGGCGGCGGTGAGGGAGGGGGGCATGCCGCGCATCAGCTCCGGGTCGTTGATGGCGATCTGAGGGGTAACCCGCCAATCCACAATGGCCATCTTCACCTTCCGGCTGGTGTCGGTAATGATGCAGAACCGGGTGATCTCCGAGGCGGTGCCCGCCGTGGTATTCACCGCCATCAGAGGCATCAGGGGGCGGCTGGAGCGGTCGATGCCCTCATAGTCGTGGATGGTCCCGCCGTTGGCGGCCACCATGCCGATGCCCTTGGCACAGTCGTGGGAGGAGCCGCCCCCCAGGGAAAGGATGGAGTCGCAGCCGTTCTCCTGAAACACCGCCACGCCGGCGGCCACGTTTTGGTCGGTGGGATTGGGCTCGGCCCCGGGGAAGACGATGGATTCCACGCCGGCCTGGGCCAGGATCTCTTGGATCTGTCCCGCCATGCCGCTCTCATGGAGAAATTTGTCGGTGACGATCATCGTCTTATGGCCGCCCAGACTTTTCATTAACTCGCCGGCCTCCTGGGAAGCGCCCATTCCAAAGACGTTCCGGGTGGGAAGGAAATAGTACGTTGACATGACAAAAGCCTCCTTACGCGCTCTCGCAAAACAGGTGCCCTCAAAATGAAGGAAAAAAAGAAAGAACCTTCATTTTTGAGATGGACCCATTATAGCGGGCGGGGAGGCCGTTGTCGAATCCGAAATATGGTATGAGGTTATATGAAAAAACGTATGGCGGGGCTTACCGCTCGCCGGGCCGGTCCTCCAGCAGGCTGCGGCTCCACATGAAATCAATGAGTTTCTGCTGCAC